>NZ_CAMPPP010000017.1:0-172132 GCF_946901175.1 Pseudomonas sp. Marseille-Q5117
GCCGCGCCAGCCCATCCAGCCAAAGGCACGGCCATGAAAAATCTGGAATTAATCCACTGTGGCGAGGGGATTTATCCCCGTCCGGCTGCGCAGCAGTCGTAAATCCTGCTTGCCAGATCTGACTGAATCACCGCGCTGAATGGTTTTGGGGCTGCTTCGCAACCCAGCGGGGATAAATCCCCTCACCACAGTCATATTCCAAGCGACTATTGGATCAGCCGCGCCAAGCCATCCAGCAGCCGCTGCAATGCGCCCTGATTGCGCCGCATCACCGCCAGCCCGGCCTCGGCCATGCGCTGCGCATCACGCGGCAGTTCGAACAAGCGCTGCACCTCGACTGCGAGGCCTTCGGCATCATCCACTTCGGCCAACGCCCCGGCTTCGCGCAGTTGCGCGGCGATGTCGAGGAAGTTGAACAGGTGTGGGCCGCTGAGTACCGGTTTCGCCAGCGCGGCGGGTTCGAGCAGGTTGTGCCCGCCATTCGGCACCAGACTGCCGCCGACAAATGCGCTGTCGGCCAGGGCATAGAGAAACAGCAACTCGCCCATGGTGTCGCCAAGCAGCACGCGCGTCTGCGCATCGACATTGGCCCCGGTCGAGCGACGTACCGTGGCGAAATCTTCGCGCTGGCACAGGTCGAACACCGAATTGAAGCGCTCCGGATGACGCGGCACCAGAATCAATAATGCATCCGGATGATTGGCCAACAGGCGACGATGGGCGTCGAGCACCACTTCGTCTTCGCCTTCGTGAGTGCTCGCGGCGATCCACACGGGACGATCCTGTGCCTGCCACTGGCTACGCAGATCGGCTGCACGCTGCAACAGTTGCGGGTCGATAGTCAGGTCGAACTTGATCGAACCGGTGACGTCAACGGTTTCCGAACGCGCGCCGAGATCGCGGAAGCGCTGGGCCTCGGCTTCGGTCTGCACCGCCAACAGGCTCATCTCGGCAAGCATAGGCGCGGTGAGTTTGCTGAAGCGGCCATAGCCTTTGGCGGAACGCTGCGACAACCGCCCATTGGCCAGCGCCACCGGAATCCCGCGCTTGGCACACTGATGAATGTGGTTGGGCCACAGCTCGGTTTCCATGATCACCGCCAGTTTCGGCTGCACGTGATCCAGAAAACGTGCCGCCGCACAAGGCAAGTCATACGGCAGATAGCAGTGTTGAATGCGCGCCTCGTTGGCGAACAGTGCCTGAATCCGCTCCGAACCGGTCGGGGTCATGCAGGTCACGGTGATCGGCAGCGCCGGATAGCGTTCCAGCAGCGCGCGGATCATCGGCGCGGCGGCAATGCTTTCGCCCACCGACACCGCGTGCACCCAGATGCCGCCGGGCTGCAAGGTCGGCATGCCAAGAGTAAAGCGCTCGCCAATGCGCTTGGCATACGCCGGCGCCTTGCGCGCGCGCAGCCACAGCCGAATCGCCACCAATGGCAGCCCCAGGTAAAACAGCGCGGTGTAGAGAGTTCTATTCATGGCGGCGGAGTTTATCGGCTTTTGTCGCCGATCGCCCGCAAGTGTACGGCAAAACGTTCCGCCAGCCAGCGCGCGGCGGGGCCGAGCGGTTCGTCGCGGCGCCAGACCAGTTCCACCACAAGCGCCGGCGGCGTCCATTCACTGTCGAGCTCAATCATTTGGCCCTGATACGCCGAGTACTGCACAACGTGGCGCGGTAACCAGGCCCAGCCGAGATCCCGCACCAGCCATTCGGACATCACGTAAAAACTGTCGGCGCGCCACACCTGCGGGCTGGCCGGCTCGTTGCCGGGGTAGACGCTGGTCTGCGTCGACATCAGCAGTTGCCGGTGCTGCGCCAGTTGCTCGCACGTCACGTAAGCCTGCTGCGCCAGCGGATGATTGACGCCGCATACCGTGAGCATTTCGACGCGGCCAAGCACGCGGCGTTCAAGGGCTTCGGGGATTTCATCGTGATAGAACAGCAGGCCGAGATCAGCGCGACGCTCGACCAGTTTGCGCGCGACTTCGCCTTGGGCGGCGCTGGTCAGTTGCACTTCCAGGCTGGGAAACTGCTCGGCCAGTTCGCCGAAACTTTCCACCAGCGCCTGATACGGCATCGCCTCGTCCTGAGCCACCCGCAACTGCGCCTCCTGACCGCGCAGCATCGCCATGGCCCTGCCGTTGAGGCGCTCGCACTGGCGCAACACTTCGCGGGCCTCTTCCAGCAATGCCGCGCCCGCCTCGGTGAGCATCGGCTGCCGACCGCTGCTGCGTTCGAACAGGCTCACGCCCAAATCCTCTTCGAGCATCGCAACGGCGCTGCTGATCGCCGATTGCGCCTTGCGTTGTCGGCGCGCCACGGCGGAGAAAGACCGCTGTTCAGCGACATCGACAAATACCCGCAGCTGATCGAGATTCCATTGCATGCTTGCTACCAACCCATCTATAGAACAGATAGGTAATGACTTTACCCCATCTGAGCAATCCCTAAAATGTCGCCTCAGCAAGCAACGATTTATTTGAGGATCGAAACCATGAACGCCTACGTCTATCTGGCCATCGCCATCTGCGCCGAAGTGATCGCCACCGTTTCGATGAAAGCGGTCAAGGGCTTCAGCACTCCTCTACCGCTGATTCTGGTGATTGTCGGCTACGGGATTGCATTCTGGATGCTGACGCTGGTGGTGCGCACCGTACCGGTGGGCGTTGCCTACGCGGTCTGGGCGGGGATGGGCATTGTCATGGTCAGCGTCGCCGCTCTGTTCATTTACGGGCAGAAGCTCGACGTACCGGCGATGCTGGGGATGGCGTTGATCGTGCTGGGGGTCGTCGTGATTCAGCTGTTTTCGAAAACTGCCGGGCATTAAAAAGCAGCAGCAAGCTTCAAGCGGCAAGCCGCAAGCATTGCTGATTTGCTGGTCCGGGTTGCAGCTTGCAGCTTGAAGCTTGAAACTTGCGGCTTCTTCAAGCTCCGAGGTCGCTGCATGCCATCCGTTATTTCCACCGACGTTCTGATTGTCGGCGCTGGTGTCGCTGGCCTCTGGCTGAATGCGCGCCTGCGCCGTCAGGGTTTTTCGACCGTGCTGGTGGAAAGCGCCAGCCTCGGTGGCGGGCAGAGCGTGAAGTCCCAGGGCATCATCCACGGCGGCGCCAAGTACGCGCTGCACGGCGCACTGACTGGCGCTTCTGAAGCGATCGCCGACATGCCGCGACGCTGGCGCGAAGCGCTGGCCGGGACTGGTGAGCTGGATCTGTCCGGCGTACGTCTGCTGTCCGAAGCGCATTACCTGTGGTCGCCAGGCACTTTGGCCGGCAATCTGACCAGTTTCTTCGCCAGCAAAGCCGTGCGTGGCCGGGTCGATCAGGTCAAAGGCGACGAACTGCCGCCGGCTTTGCAAGACAAGCGTTTCAAGGGCAAGGTCTACCGTCTCGCCGAACTGGTAGTGGATGTACCGAGCCTGATCCAGCGCCTCGCCGACCTGGCGGGCGACGGTTTGCTCGCCGGTCAGGTTATCGAACCACTGCTGGAAGCCGGCGTGCTGGTCGGCCTGAAAGTCGACGGCCGTGAGATCCGCGCCCAGCGCATCGTCCTCAGCGCCGGCGCCGGTACTGCCGAACTGCTCGAAGCCTTGGGCCTGAGCCGTCCGGCCATGCAGCGCCGCCCCCTGCACATGATCCTCGCCAAAGGCCCCGGCTTGAAACCGCTGTACGCGCACTGCCTGGGCGGCGGCACCAAGCCGCGCATCACCGTGACCACGCATCCGGCGGCTGATGGTCAGTGGGTCTGGTACATGGGCGGTGACATCGCCGAAAGCGAAGGCGTGGCTCGCGAGCCGGCCGAACAGATTGCCACCGCACAGAAGGAAATCGCCCAGCTGCTGCCGTGGATCGACCTCAGCACCACGCGATGGGCGACCCTGCGCGTCGATCGCGCTGAGCCGCTGCAAACCGGCCTGACCCGCCCGGACAACGCGTTCCTCGCCGAGGAAGGTCGCTTGCTCGTCGGCTGGCCGACCAAACTGGCACTGGCGCCGGACTTCGCCGACCGCGTCATCGCTTCGTTGCAACGCGACGGCATCCAGCCGCAGGCGACTGAACCGCTGCCGCCGCTGCCGAAACCGCCGCTCGGTGTACCCGCGTGGGAGCAACTGCTGCCATGACCATCGCCACTCTGCACGAACTGCATCGCCCGCTGGGCAGCACCGGCCTGTCGGTGTCGCCGCTGGGTCTGGGCACGGTCAAACTCGGCCGCGATCAAGGGGTGAAATACCCCAACGGCTTTCAGATTCCCGGCGACGACGAGGCGCGCATGCTGCTGCGCCAGGCGCGGGATCTGGGCATCAACCTGATCGACACCGCGCCGGCCTATGGTCGCAGCGAAGAACGCCTCGGCCCGCTGCTGCGCGGTCAGCGACAGGATTGGGTGATTGTCAGCAAGGTCGGCGAAGAGTTTGCCGATGGCCTGTCGCGCCACGACTTCAGCGCTGCGCACACGCGAATGTCGGTCGAGCGCAGCCTGCAACGTCTGGAAACGGATTTCATCGATCTGGTCCTCGTGCACTCGGACGGCAACGACATGGCCATCCTCGAGCACGAAGAGGTCTACGCCACCCTCGCGGCGCTGAAGGCCGAGGGCAAGATTCGCGGCTTCGGTTTTTCCGGGAAAACCGTCGAAGGTGGGCTGAAAGCGCTGGAGCAAGGCGACTGCGCGATGGTCACCTACAATCTGAACGAACAAAACGAAAAGGCAGTCATTGACTATGCTGCTGCCCACGGCAAAGCGATTCTGGTGAAAAAAGCCCTGGCCAGCGGTCATGTCTGTCTGAGTCCGGGAGTCGATCCGGTGCGCGCCAGCTTCGAGTTGCTGTTCACTCAGCCCGGCGTCGCCAGTGCTATTGTCGGCACAATCAATCCGCTGCACCTCGCCCATAACGTAGCGACCGTTGCCCAGGTCCTGCGTAGTCACTGACGCCGCCCCGCGGCCTTAAGCCAGGAGCCGATATGCCGCGCACGCTCATCCGCAAGAACCCGAGCAACTTCAAGACGCTGCCGCTGTTCGTCGAAGCCACGCCCGAAGGCCTGAGCTATCAGAGCGTCGGCATGCCGCTGAACTTCGCCCAGACCCTGCAACGGCGTAAACCGGTCAGCGTTGCCGACAGCGAGCGCTTCGCACTGGAACTGGCCAACCTCGGCGTGTCCGTGCGCCTGACCCTGCATTGGCAGAACCGCGATTACTGGGTGCTGGTGCGCCAGCGTCGCCAGGATCGCGGCGACGTGGTACTGAAGCTGATTTCCGGCTACGTGCCGGCCCATGAGCTGAATATTCCGCTGCACACGGCGATTCAGGAAATTGCCGAAGAGTGCCTGCTGGAAACCCCGGAAGGCTGGCTCGGCGGGCGTTTCAATGACACCTGGCTGCCCGCGCCCTACTCCGCCGCGCTGCATTACCGCGAAGCGCTGCCGTTTCGCCTGACACCGCTGTCCGGTTCGGCACGGCCGGTGCGCTGCGCCAACCTGCAATTGCTGGAGCGGCCACGGGCGTACGTGCATTTGCCAACGGCGTCCCTGCAATTGATCTATGACCTGCGCCTGGACGTACCCAAGGAAGCCAAATCCCTGAGCCTGTTTCATGTCGACGAGCGCCTGGAAGGCGATCAACTGGTGGCGCGGCTCGATCGCAAACGGCCTGACCTGTATTTGATGCCATTGCACGACGGTCAGCCGCTGCCTGAGTTGTATACCCTGAAAAAGGATCAGCTGTATCCGGCGAGTACGCGCGGTCTGTATCTGGCTGAAAGCTTTGCCCGCCAGGATGGCTGGCTGGTGCGCGATGAGCGGATTCGCTGGAAGGACTGGTTGCGCCAACAGGGCCTGACGCCAGCGGAGAAGGCCACTGGACTGGCACGCCTGCGCGGCAAGGCCAGGCAGCTGCTGAAGAAAATCGTACCGCGCAAGAAAGTGAATTCCTGAAAAGCAAAAAGATCGCAGCCTGCGCCAGCGCCTGCACAATTCTGTTCAGGCGCTGGCGCAGGCTGCGATCTCTTGAGCTTATTGGCCGCGGATCTTTTCCACGATTGCTGTGGTCGAGCTGTTTTCCACCAGCCCCAGCACTTTCACCGTGCCGCCGTAAGCAGTGACGATATCGGCGCCGACCACCTGATCGATGCCGTAATCGCCACCCTTGACCAACACATCCGGTTTGACCTCGCGCAGCAGGTTTTCCGGCGTGCCTTCAGAGAAGCTGATCACCCAATCCACAGCGCCGAGACCGGCGAGTACCGCCATGCGGCGATCCACGCTGTTGATCGGCCGGCCCGGGCCTTTCAGGCGGCTGACCGAGGCGTCATCGTTGACCGCCACGATCAGACGGTCGCCCTGAGCGCGGGCCTGTTCCAGATAGGTGACATGGCCGGCATGCAGGATATCGAAGCAGCCGTTGGTGAAAACAATCCGCTCGTTGTGCGCACGGGCATCGTCAACCGCCAGCAGCAGCTGCTCAAGTCCCAGCACGCCTCGCTCCGAACCTTCTTCGCGCTGAATGGCGCGGCGCAGTTCCGGGGCGCTGATCGCTGCTGTACCCAACTTGCCGACGACGATGCCTGCTGCCAGATTGGCCAGCGCCACTGCGTGCGGCAGTTCTTCGCCTGCGGCGATGGCCGCGGCCAAGGTCGAAATCACCGTATCGCCGGCACCGGTCACGTCGAACACTTCGCGGGCGCGGGCCGGCAGGTGCAACGCCGGATGGTCCGGGCGCAACAAGGTCATGCCGTGTTCGCCGCGGGTCACCAGCAGTGCGCCGAGGTCGAGGTCCTGCATCAGCACGGCACCCTTGCTCACCAGTTCGTGCTCATCGGCGCAACCACCAACGATGGTTTCGAACTCGCTGAGGTTCGGCGTGATCAGGCTGGCACCGCGGTAGATCGAAAAATCCTTGCCCTTGGGATCGGCCAGCACCGGAATGCCTTTGGCACGAGCGGCCTGGATCAGCGTCTGATGATTCTTCAGTGCGCCTTTGCCGTAATCCGACAGCACCAGCACTTTGATGCCTTCCAGCAGCTCGTCGACCTGCGCGGCCAGTGCCAGCGCATCGGTGGCGAACACCTCTTCGAAATCGATACGCAGCAGTTGCTGGTGCCGGCTCATGACCCGCAGCTTGACGATGGTCGGTTGATGGGCGATGCGCTGAAACAGGGCTCGTACGCCCGCTCCCTTGAGACTGTTGCTCAGGCTGTCGGCGGCTTCGTCATCGCCGGTCACGCCCACCAGCGATGCCGGCGCACCCAGCGCGGCAATGTTCAGCGCAACGTTGGCGGCACCGCCCGGGCGATCTTCGATCTGCTCGACCTTGACCACCGGAACCGGCGCCTCAGGAGAAATCCGTGAGGTTCCGCCATGCCAGTAACGGTCGAGCATGACATCGCCGACCACCAAGACAGGGGCTTGATCGAATCGCGGCATCGACAATTTCATGGAGCAACCCACATACAAAATGAACAGGGGCGCGATATTAACAGGATCGCGCGCACCGGGAATACACGAGGGTGAGGCTGGCTCACCCTGGTCTGCAGATCACGCAATGTCTTCGGCCGGGGCATCCAGGCCCATCGCATGCAGACGCGCGTAGTAACCATTGTGGGCAAGCAGTTGGGCATGAGTGCCGCGCTCGACGATCTCGCCCTGATCCATGACCAGAATCAGATCGGCCTTTTCGATGGTCGACAAACGGTGGGCAATGACCAGCGTGGTGCGGCCCTTCATGACATGGTCGAGTGCCGCCTGAATGTGCCGCTCGGATTCGGTATCGAGGGCCGACGTCGCTTCGTCGAGGATCAGCAGTGGGGCGTTTTTCAACAGCGCCCGGGCAATCGCCAGACGCTGACGCTGGCCACCAGACAACAGCACACCGTTCTCGCCGACCTGGGTATCCAGGCCTTGAGGCATCTGCGCGATGAAGTCCATGGCAAATGCATCACGGGCGGCCTTTTCGATGTCCTCGCGAGGCGCGCCTGCGAGATCGCCGTAAGCGATGTTGTTGGCGATGGTGTCGTTGAACAGCGTCACGTGCTGGGTCACTTGCGCTACATGGCGGCGCAGATTGCGCAGGCGATAATCTTCGATCTCGACATCATCGAGCAGAATTTCGCCGGTCTCGTGGTGATAGAAGCGCGGAATGAGACTGGCCAGCGTCGATTTGCCGCTGCCGGAACGCCCGACCAATGCGATCATCTGACCTGGCGACGCGGTGAAGCTGATGTTTTTCAGCACTTCCCGTTCGGTGCCCGGGTAAGTGAAGCTGAGGTTGTTCACCGCCAGGTGGCCACTGACCCGATCACGCTCGATCGTGCCGGTATCGATTTCCGGTTCAACGTCGAGTTGCTCGAAAATGCTTTCAGCACCGGCCACACCTTTCTGGATGGTCGAGCTGACTTCGGACAATTGCCGGATCGGTTTGGGCAGCAAACCCGCTGCCGTGATGTACGCGACCAGATCACCGGCCGTTGCATCACCGCGCAGAAACAATACCAGGAACATCAGGACGGCCATGGCGGTGTAGATCACCAGCTGCAGCATCGGCGTATACACCGCGCCAGTCTTGGTCATGCGCAACTGTTTGTCGGTGTTGCTCTGGCTGGCCGCGGCAAAACGCTGCTGCTCATAAGCCTCGCCACCAAAACTGCGCACCACGCGATAGCCTTGAATGGTTTCCGAAGCCACATGGGTGACGTCGCCCATGGCCACTTGAATCTTCTTGCTCTGCTTGCGGAATTTCTTGCTGGTGTTGCCGACCATGAACGCGATCACGGGCAGGATCGCCAGCATCACCAGAGTCAGTTTCCAGTTCATCCAGAGCAGATAGGCGAACAGGAAAACCACGGTCAGGCCTTCGCGGATCACCACTTTGATGGCATCTGTGGCGGCGCCGGTGACCATGGTCACGTTGAAGGTGATGCGCGAGATCAGATGACCCGAGTTGTGGGTATCGAAATAGCGGTTGGGCAGTACCAACAGTTTGTTGAACAATTCGATACGCAGGTCATGCACCAGCCCCAACGAAACCCTCGCCAGGTAATAGTTGCCGAGAAACGAGCCAAGGCCCTGCCACGCTGCGATCAAAATGATCAGCAACGGCACAGCCATCAACAGCTGCACGTCTCGCAGATAAGGCACATTGGGAAAGAGCACCGCTTCGGGATTGCTCAGGCCATCGACAAAATACTTGAGAATCCCGGCCAGCATCGGTTGCGTGGAAGCAAAGATCACGAAGCCCACGATACTCAGCAGGAAAAGACCGATATAGGGTTTTACGTACCCCAACAGCCGAAAGTAGATTTTCAGGCTGGATTCCTGTTCCGCTTTGGGCGGTGCGTCAGTCATCGTAGAGCTCACTGGTTAAGAAGAACGCGAAATTTTATCACAAGCGCCGCCATTGGCCCGCGCCCATACCAAAACGCTGGCAAGCCCCAACGGCAGCCAGCTGATGAACCACTCGGCGCGCGGGGTGCCGGTGAGGCTGGCAGCGTCGAACTGCATCGCCAGTGTCGAGAACAGCCAGATACCGATGATCCCCCGGGCATACAGCGTTTCCCGAACTTTCCACGCCTGGAAAATCACGCCGAACCAGACGGCAGACCATAACAGCAGTCCCGGCAGACCCAGCACGATCGCGACATGGGTGAACAGGTTGTGGGCGTGATCGAAGGTCATTCCAGACCAGAGCACCCGATAGTCCCCACCCAGACCCAGCCCGCCCCAGGGGTGCTTGGCGATCATATCCAGAGAAGCCATCAGAATCTGCGGGCGATACGAGACCCCGCGCGCCAGCACCAACGGCTCGAACAGCCACAGCGCCGCAATCGCCACCACCAGTGCCACGGCTGCGACGATTCGGCTGTGCCGGTCACGGCACCAGATCGGCATGGCCAGGATGGTCAGAAACAGCGCCAACGCCGCACCGCGGCTCTGACTCATCAGGACAAAAACAACCAGCACCGTCAACGCCAGCGCCCAGATCCCTTGCCGCATCAGATCACGCGGCGCCCACAGGGCCAGCCACACGGCCGCGAGGCCGATGACATAGCCGCCGAGGATCGGATGCGCCAGCTCACCCAGACCTTCCACCCGCGCAGACCAGGCGTTGCCGTCAATGATGTAGAACCTGACAATCGCCACCAGCGCCGTCACCGCCAATCCCAGACCGCCCCACTGCATCAGGCGAATCAACCGCTCGGGGCGTCCGCTGGCAAACACCGGAAAAACCAGCAGGAACACCACGATGTACAACAGACGCTTGGCCTCGCGGCCCGTTTCCGGTGCGTTTGTCCATGCCAGACTGATCAGCGACCAGACCAGCAATCCGAGGAACGGCAGGTAGATCCAGCGTTGCTCGTAAAGCACTTCCCTGACGCGGTGCCGCGCAGACCAGCCCAGCACTAGCGCCGGCAACCAGACGAGAGCAACCAGCCCCTGCTGGTAAACCTTGTTAGTGGGCGCTACGGCAATGGCCAGTAAAAACCACAAGAGCCCCGTCGCCATCCATAGTTGCGCCCAACGTGTTTCCTGCATCAATCTGCTCCTGACAAGGGTTCGCCCATGCGACGCGGCATGGTTAAAATCGAAACTTTTCGGCATCATTGCCTGCTACAACACCCCGCACTTTCGACAAGGCTTCCTACGATGCGATGCTCCCGGCTCTCCCAAGCCGCTCTAGACCAAATGATCGACGCTGCCAAAGTGCTGGAAGCGGACAGCTACGGGCCGAAAGTCTACCTGCTGCAAGATGGAAAAATTCTCAAACTGTTCCGTCGCAAGCGGTTTTTTTCATCCGCTCTGCTGCGCCCCTATTCGAAGCGGTTCATCGACAATGCCGTCGAGCTGCAAAAACTCGGCGTACCGACCTTACAGATCCTGCAGTTCTTTCGCCTTGAAAAACCAGGCATGACCGCCGTGCTGTATGAGCCTCTGCCAGGGCAGACGCTGCGTCAGATCGCCAGCAAACAAGGGTTCGAGTGGAAGCAGGCATTGCCGGACCTCGCCGCCCTGATACGCAGCCTGCATCGCTCGGGCATCTATTTCCGCTCCCTGCATCTTGGCAACATCGTGGTCACGCCAGACAACCGCATGGGCCTGATCGATGTTGCCGACATGCGCTTTACCCGCGGACCGTTGCCAAAGCGCTTGATCAAACGCAACCTGCAACACTTCGCACGCTATATTGCGCGCGAAAAGCTGAACGACAGCTTTCCGATGCAGGCACTTGAGCGCGCGGTGTTGTCGTCATGAAAACAATGCGCGGGCAGCCTGGCTGAAGCTCGACCAGGCCTCGTCCGGAGCGAGCATCCGGTACTGCTCGGCATTGATCGCTTGAGATGAGGCACTGAAGGCGCGGTCGATGGCCTCGGCCCAGGCTTTCGTGTCATTGACCGGCGCATACCAGCCGGCGCTGCCCAGCTGTTCGCTGAACACCTCCAGATCGCTGCACAGCACCGGTACGCCGGCCATCACCGCTTCCTGCATGACCAGACCCAGGCCCTCCTCCAGCGAAGGGATGGCCACCCAGTCGAACGCACGATAAAGCTGCGCTGCTTCGTTCAGATGGCCGGTCAGCAAGACCTTCTCGTGCAAGCCAAGCGCGTCGATGCGCTGTTCCAGCGCCGCGCGTTTGGAGCCTTCGCCAACAATGACCAGGCGCAAGTCCGGGCGGGTGTCGAGTGCTGCGGCAAAGGCATCCAGCAGATAGCCGAAACCTTTTTCCGAGACCAGCCGCCCTACGGCGCCCAATACTGGCGCATCGCCTTGCGGCAAACCCAACCGTGTCCGGGCTTGCTCGCGGGTGAGCAGGTCAGCGCGAAAAGCCTCAGGATCGAACGCACTTCGCAGCGCGGTGACAGGCATCCGCAGATCGCGGGCCAGTGAATCGGCAAGGGTGCTGGAAACGGCAACCAATGTCAGCCGGGACGCAGGAATTGCCTGAAAGAGTGCCTGGTCGCCGGCATTCAAACGCGCCGAACCGTGGAAGATCACTACCGCGCGGATATGCGGCAGTTTCTTGAGGACCGGTAACAACGTGCGTGCGACACCCATGCCGTCCAGCAGCAGCAATCGAGCGTCACTGTCCACGAGCGCCTGGCGAAACCTCGCCCGCATCACGGGTTTGGCCAAACGCCAGAAATGCCGCCCCTTCAGGCGGGCTGACGATAACTGCCACTCCCGGACCTCACCGACATCCACGCCGCACTCGGCTCCCTGCCCCTGGAGGAGCCAGGTTTTGACCACCGCCGACGGCGCAGCCTGAGAGAGTATCTGCTGATGCACTTTATGGATTGATGCGAACGGAGCGCCACCGGCCCACATGATATTGAGAATATTCATCGGGCAGAAAGCCGTTGCACGGATTTGCGGGGACAAGCTGCGCGGTACTCGTACTCAGTTGATGAACCAGCCAATGCAGACTCCCAGCAACAGAAACAAGGCAAATTTGATCTGTTCGCGGCGATTGCGGCGCGCTTTGCGTTCACGCTCGACATCCGTTTGCACATGCAGACCGAAACCGGTGTGCATGACCGCGTCTGCCTCGAGTATCAAGGCGTCCCTGTTCAGTTGTGAGTAGCGCTGTGACAAGGCCTTCTCGCCACCATGACCGGCGAAAGGCGCACACAACCGATAGTCCTCGAGTCGACGCAACCCAGGGTTCAGCGAGAACCCCTGCCACTCCGGCTTGTCGGAAATCAGCGGATAACACGCGACGCCATCGACAATCTCGCGCGCGCCCAAATGGATGTAAGGACTGTGAACCCGCAGATCGTGATTATAGCTGCGCAACCAGATCTGCAGAATTTCCGGCCGGGCCTGCAGAACGGTCATCGAGTCTTCCACGAACCCTGGACGGTAGAACTCCCAGTCGTCTTCGCAATGAAAGATATAGGGTGTGCTGACCTGCCCGTAGGCCAGGTCGATCGATGCCAACTGGCCCAGCTTCGGACGATTGACGAAGATCGTGCAATGTTCTTTCCAATGAGCAGGCAGAATCCCGGCAACGCCTTCGTCGCCGGCATCTTCGGTGATGAACACTTCCCGAATGGGTGCCGTGTTGTACCGGTCGAAGCTATCGAGAGTGGTCTTGAGCAGATCAAGTCGACCGCAGCTGGTAACCACCAATGTAATCTGGCTTTCTTTGGAAAATTGCACCGAAATCTCGTTAATCAGAAGTCGCCAGCAATATCACTGGCTATATGACACTTGTCAAATGCCCACTTTCAGGCGGATTTTTTCCAGCAGACTCAGCGGCGCCCGCTCACGCAGCGGTGGCTCAAGCTCTTCAACGATGCGCTGACCGATCCGCGCGAAGCTGAACTGCTCCACCGCCAGTTCGCGACCGTTGTCAGCGATGCGTTGCGCCAGTTGCGGATCCTCGCGCAGCGTGGCCAGCTTTTCCTGCAACTGCGCGATCGTCTGATAGAACACCACGTTATGCATGTCCTGCAAACCCAGCGCTGCGTTTTCGGCGGCGCCTTGATCATAGGCCAGCAGAACGCAGCCGCAAGCCATCGCCTCGAAGTTCTTGATCATGAACTCGCCCATGCCAACGTCCGCGCTGACAAAAAAGCGGATACGGTTGAGCGTTTCCAGGTATTCAGCCCCGGACTTGGTCCGCGTCACCAGCAGCGGCTCGACCTGGCCCAATTCATCCAGCAGTGCCTTGCGGCCGCTGTAGGCCACACTGTTGGTACTGCCGACGAAGGCAAGTTCGATATCCCGCTCGCGCCCCAGGTCCTGCAATTGCGTCTGATCGTAGCCCTTGGGCACGAACACGGCGTCGAAGCCCTCCGAGCGCAGGCGCTCGGCCACCACGAAACCGGAACTGATCACCCGTGCCCACGGCAAACGCCGATAGTGCGCACTGAACTTGCCGGTGTACTTGCAGGGGATGTAATTCTGATAGGCGTCGTGCTCCAGAATCACCAGATTGGGGATGGTGCGAATAAATCCGACCTGCCGGATCTCCTGCTTGAAGCGCAGGAAAAACACGATGCGGTCATAGCGGGAAACGTCTACTTCGCGGCGAAAGTATCGACGCAGATTGCGCTGCTCGTCACCGCTCAACCAGCGCAGATCGCACTCACAATGGGCGGCGACACCCTCGTACAACCGATCGAGAATGGCCCGTTGATCTTTCTGCACCAGAAATAGAACTTTCATTGTCTTCCTTGCCGCAACAGCAACCCGAGCAAACCTGAACATGCCCGCCCGCAAGAAAGTCTTGCGCGGGCGCCTGTGTCGTTACAAACGCCAGAACAGTTCATGTCGCCGAACCGCCTTGCGGAAAAATTCGTTTTCGCCATAAGGCGAACCGGAGCGCCCAGCCAGTAATCGCTGCAGGCTGCGACGCAAGCGACGCTTGAACGGCGCAGGCGGCTGCAAGTCATGCATCATGCCCAGGGCCATGGCTTTGTCACGCTGCTGCTCTGCGGACAACGCCAGGCATACAGGCTGCACCGGCACGCCAGCATCAAAGGCTGGCGGCAGAGCCACGCCATCACCACTATTACCCATCGGCCACCGGTCGTTATCGTGCAGGTGGTTGGCATAACCGAGCAGCGTCGGCTGCCAGTCCAGACCTTTCAACACTTCAAGCACAGCCTGCTGCGCGCAGATGTGGTCAGGATGCGGGTCGAGCGCCGGATGCGGCAGCACGATGACGTCCGGACGAGCGCGCAGCATCGTTTCGCGCAGATCGGCCAGCAGATTGTTCCAAGTCGGCGCGCCATCGGCGTCCCCCGGGAGCACAAATGGATTGAATTGACGGAACAGGCGGGTATCGCTCAAGTCCGCTTCGCGCGAGCCCACAGGTAGATCCGGCCTGTCACGCATCGCGGCCAGTTGCAGGCAGAAATACCCGAACTGCACGCAGCGTTCCTGAGGGACACCGGCCCATTGCGGCACGGTGAGGCTGTCCCAGGCGCGCAAACGTCCCTTCAGCCGCGCGGCTTCGACCTTGCTCATGCCCATCTGCTGATAGTGTTCGGCCTCGATTTCACCAGCAGTCAGGGTAACGATCCAGGCTTCATCGGCCTGACTGTACAAGCCGAACGCCGCCAGCTCCGCATCATCCGCGTGAGGGGCAATGACCATGACCCGCTGACGACGGTAATCGGCGTGTCCCAGCGCCCACAGCACCGGCTCGCCCGACACTCGACAGAAACGGCCGCGCAGACGCAATACTCCTTCGGACAATGCTTGCGCCTGACCGCTGAGGTTCAGATAGCGCAGGCCGCCGACACCGCGTTCAAAAGTCTGCACGTCAGGATTGCCGCCGCCCGACAACTCGACGCGAGGATCAAGAAAACGTCCCAGCCAGGTACTTTTGACCCGCACAGCCAGGATCAGCATGGCGTCATCGCCCAGCATCACCCCTTCGTCCAGACGCAGCTGCTCGCCGTTCAGATGCACCTTCGGCTGCGGCGTGTACGGCGGGAAGCTGTATTGGTAATCGTCGCTCGGGGCGTAGAACAGATGATCGGCAAACCACGCTTCATGGGCGATCCAGCCGCCGATCAGCAACACCGGCGCCAGCCACCAGGCGACCAGCACGCTCAGCGCGATGATGGCGATCAAAGCGACCAGCACAGTCACGCGTTTATTGCGTCGATGGCGCTTGAGCAATTGCTGTTTGCGGCTCATGGTCTGACTCATACGGTGAAGACCGGCACAGGGTTGCACCAGCGATCCTTGTATTCACGGTCAGCGCGACCGAACGAAAACCGCAACGGCTTGCCGAGTGCCCGTGCATGTTCCCAGGCGCTTTGCGTATTGAGAAAGCTCAGCACGCTGCCGGGGCTGAACTCGCGGGTCTCGGGATCAACGCCGCCATTCACATATTCGACACTGATCCATTCCGGCGCCTCGACGCGGTAGACCAGTTGAATCGCAATCGGCGCATCGTTGAGGAAAATGACCGAGCCGATCAACAGCTCGCGCAGCAACTCGATGACCTCGGCCATGCGCGCCGCACCGGTGGCCGGAAAACCCCAACGGCGCTGGAACAGATCGCAGTACATCGCTGCCAGTTCAACGCTGGAAAACTCGCTGACCGCTCGCACCACACCGCCCGCTTCTTCCAGCAGGCGCAATTCGCGACGCTGGTTGTAGCGAAACTTTTTCGACAGTTCTTCCGGTGTGCGGGCCATGGCCAGTTGTTCAGCCTGCAACTTCAGGCCACTGAAACGGCTTTCGTTGAGCGCCGACAAATAGCGCGCCCGATGACGCAGCGGTGCCTGAGCATCTACGGCGGCAGGCAGAATCAGCTCGGCATTGCCGAGGTCGAACAGGCCTTTCTTGCCGTTGCGTTTGAGCACGTCCTTGGACAGCGCCAGATCGCGACCCCAGGTAGCGATGGCGGCTTTGATGTCGCCCTGCGGCTGCCAGGCCAGATAACGCACCGGGATCCCGGCCAGGTCCGCCAAGCGCTCGATGACCAGCGGATGCGTTGCGACACTGCCGCCATAACGCTGCCAGGCAGTGGCATAGGTCGAGGCGTCAACGGGCGACCAGCCACGTTCGCGCCAGCCTTGAAATCGGTTGAGCATCAGCCCCTCGTTGCCAGATCGGTAACTGGCGGCAGGCGCCAGAAGGTCTCGCGCACTGCACGGTCGGAGAAACGCTCATGCAGTCGCTCGAGCATCATCTGTGCACATTGACGACGCTGCGGCTCATCCATCGCGGCCAGGTGTTGCAGCCCTTGAGCCAGATGTTCGGCATCGCCGAGTGGAAACAGAATGCCCACACCCTCCACCACTTCCTTCGCCCCGCCGCAGGCGGTGGCCAGCAACGGTAAGCCGGCGGCCATGGCCTCCAGCAGCACCATGCCGAACGGCTCGTGATCGGAGCTCAGGGCAAATACATCGAAGGCGCGAAAGTAGTCACGCGCATCAGGCACCTGACCGAGAAACAACACTCGATCGGCAATCCCCAGCTCGCGCGCCAGAGCCTTGAGATCCTGCTCCAGACGGCCGCTGCCGAGAATGGCCAGCTGACTGTTGTCCGGCAGGCCCGGCAGCGCCTGGGCAAACCCGCGCAGCAACGTGGCCTGATCCTTGTCCGGGTGCAGGCGACCGACGTTGCCGACGATCCAGGCATCCGGCGACAGCCCGAGGATCTGACGCGCTTGCTCGGCCGCTACTTGACTGGCTTGCAGCGCCGGCACATCGATGCGGTTGTACAACGTCTGGATTCGGCTTGCCGGCCACTTCGGCAGGCAGCGACGCATGTCGTCGCGCACCGCATCCGACACCCCGAGCAGGCTCAGGCGCTTGCGGAAAATATGTGCGAAGAGCTTGCGCGTGCCACGCTGGTAATCGCCGAATGCGTGGTGCACACCAATCACCGGCAGCGAGGTGCCAAGCAAGGCGATATAGATCGGCTTGAAGCGATGGGCGATGCAAAGACTGAAATTGCGTGAGGCGACGATCTTGCGCAGATCGCCGATAGCCCCCAGTTTCAGGCCACGAATGGCTTTGGAGCTGTACTCCATGAACAACACTTCATCGGAAGCGCACGCTGCGGCCACCTCGCTATCGGCGGCCCCGGTGAGAAACACCGTGGTCACCCGATAGCCGGTGCCGGCGAACAGGCTGGCGTACTGCCGCGCGCAGTCCAGGAACGGCCCGTCATAGCCGTGACAGAACTGCAGCACATGGCGTTCAGCCGAGCGAGTCATAAGCGTTCGCGCCCTCTTTGACCACCAGAATGTCTTCCATGATCAGATATTGCAGGTCAGAGCCGAAAAACATGTTCAGCGCGTCGGTCGGCGAGCAGATCATCGGCTCGCCACGACGGTTGAGCGAAGTGTTAAGCGAGACGCCATTGCCGGTGAGGTTTTCCAGCGCCTTCATCATGTCGTAGTAGCGCGGATTGTATTCGCGCTTGAGCACTTGAGCCCGGGAAGTACCGTCTTCATGGACAACTTCCGGCACGCGGGTTTTCCATTCTTCGGCGACTTCGAAGGTGAAAGTCATGAATGGTGCCGGGTGGTCGATCTTGATCATCTGCGGCGCGACGGTGTCGAGCATCGACGGGCAGAAAGGCCTCCAGCGCTCGCGGAACTTGATCTGGTGGTTGATGCGGTCGGCGACACCGGCCACGCTCGGGCAGCCGATGATCGAACGGCCACCCAGCGCCCGCGGGCCGAATTCCATGCGGCCCTGGAACCAGGCTACCGGGTTGCCATCGACCATGATTTTGGCGATCTGCTCGGGCATGTTGTCGAGCTTGCGCCAGGTCGGCTTGTTCTCGTGACGGGCGCAGGCGGCAATCACGTCCTCGTTGCTGTACGACGGGCCGAGGTAGACGTGTTCCATCTTCTCGACCGGTACGCCACGGGCGTGCGACACGTAAGCAGCAGCGCCGACCGCGGTGCCGGCATCGCCGGACGCAGGCTGTACGAACAGCTCTTTGATGTCGTCGCGCGCGATGATTTTCTGGTTCAGCTTGACGTTCAAGGCACAGCCACCGGCGAAAGCCAGTTTGCCGGTTTCCTTGAGCACGTCGCCCAGGTAGTAGTCGATCATCTGCAACGCCAGCTTCTCGAACAGCGCTTGCATGCTCGCGGCGTAGTGGATGTAAGGCTCGTCGGCGATGTCGCCTTCGCGCTTCGGACCCAGCCACTCGATCAGCTTCGGCGAGAAGTAGAAGCCTTTGCCCTTTTCTTTATAACGACGCAGGCCGATGACGTTGGCGTAGTCGGTGTTGATCACCAGCTCGCCGTTCTCGAACGAGGCCAGACGCGAGAAATCATATTTGCTGGCGTCGCCGTACGGCGCCATGCCCATGACCTTGAACTCGCCGTCGAGCATCTCGAAACCGAGGAATTCAGTGATCGCACCGTACAAACCACCGAGGGAATCCGGGTCGAAGAATTCCTTGATCTTGTGAATCTTGCCGTTTTCGCCATAACCGAAAAAGGTCGTGGCGTATTCACCTTTACCGTCGATGCCGAGGATCGCGGTTTTCTCTTTGAAACCCGAGCAGTGATAAGCACTGGAGGCGTGGGCCAGGTGATGCTCGACCGGCTCAATCTTGATTTTCTTCGGATCGAAGCCTAGTTGCTCGAGGCACCAGACGATCTTGTTGCGATAGCGCTTGTAGCGACGGTTGCCCATCAGGATCGCATCGAGAGCACGATCCGGGGCGTACCAGTAGCGCTTGGCGTAATGCCAGCGGGCCTTGCCGAACAGGCTGATCGGGGCGAATGGAATCGCCACCACGTCAACGTCGGAAGGTTTGATACCGGCTTGCTCGAGGCAGAATTTCGCCGATTCGTAGGGCATGCGGTTCTTTGCATGTTTATCGCGTACGAAGCGCTCTTCCTCAGCCGCCGCGACCAGCTTGCCGTCGATGTACAAGGCTGCGGAAGGATCATGGCTAAGGGCGCCGGACAGGCCAAGAATCGTCAATGCCACAGGGGTCTAGCCTCTTTAGTCTGCATGCAGGCGCGATGCGCCTTGAAAATTGATGTGCCCTCGCACAGGGCGAGTGGCAGCTAAAGGGCGGGATTATAGCGTAAAAGCGCCCGCAAGCCTCTAGCAGGAACAGGCAGTCGCCACGTTGACACGCTTTGGACGTCGCAATAGACTCCAACGCAAATGGACTGGGGGATCCCGGTCGGCGCTAATGCCTCGGTGAGATCACCGGGGCTTTTCGCTTTCTGGAGGCGGGAAAATCTTCAAGCCCCAATTCTCGAAGCCTTCTCCAGCGTTTGTGCGCCCACCGCTGCAATAAAACTTGCGCTTGAGCACTTCGAACGCGCGGTTTTCCTGACCCGCTCTCAAGACACTCATACCAATGGGTCTCGCAACGAGGTCAGCCAGCTGTAAGCCGGTGGAATTGACTTGTTTTGTGGCAAAGACGATGTCGAACGGCAGTTGCACCCCCAACCGGTTCGCACCACCGCACATTCTGCGAAACTCTAACTCCAGCTCGTTATCTTCCCGCTTTCCTCGACGCTCAAAAATCACGTGCGTCGATGCATGGTCCTGGCCCTTCTCAAGTAAAAAATCGTAGAGAGTTTCCAGACAGAAGCCGAGCGCCAGGTGATACGGATTCTCCAGAGAACCCTGCTTTTCGCGAAGTGGAGCTTTGTCGATGACACAGCTGATCAAGACAAAATTGCTGGCCTCAATGATGCCGGTCAATTCGGCAAGAAACGCATGCTTATGCGCCTTTGAGGTAAACATACTAGAGAAAGCGCCTTTTCTTTTCTAATCTCAAGCTCATGCAGCCCGATCAGATCATGTCCCATGTGATTGAACTTGAACTTCTGAACGGCTGGGATGACCTTTTCGCAATAGTGGCGCTTATGAAAGACACAGAAAGCAAGTACGAAAATCGGATAGTAAGGGTCCAACCGCTGCATTCCGTGATCACCGCTTTCATCAATATAAATGACGAAGTCACTGTATCTCGCGTCGGTGTGTTGAGGCTCTACGCCTTCAAGAACCTCGCGCACCTCGCCCCGGTTTTCAAAAAGACAAAACTGCACAAAGTCACCCGCGATTGGGACGCCAATAGATACTGAGATTGCCATCCTCGATTTGCCGGTAAATCGTATAGGGCAAGGAAACGGTATCGAACACGGCGGACAGCGGAAGATCGAGTAACACAAAGGGCGCCAGCATGCCCGTAGGATCAGGCGGCGCATTCAGAGTGCAAAAATCGAAGGCCAGACCACTGTAGATGCGCGGAATCGATTGGCAGTAGGTCTTCTTTTTGCGCAGGTCACGGGCAGCATCGGCGTCGCCCTGTAAAACGGTCGAGACACTGCCACAGCCTGAGAGCACCACAGAAATTACGCCCAGCATCAGAATTTTTTTCATGCTCAAGATTCGCCCTCCGAGATCGTCAGGCAAATTAGCATCGAGCCCGAGCAGGGCACAGTTCATGGCTTCTGGAGAAGTTGTAGGACAGATCGCTGTATTTTGTCCGCTACTGCCCACAGACTCCGTTTCGCAGTGGACCGGGTCCTTTGCAAGAACCAGTCTGCTCGTGAGAAGGAATCACCCCGCGCTGGAGACTCCTTTCGGCAGCCGCTCATCAATGACCCGATACAACGCGCTACTTTCAGGCCAGTTGCGCATGAACCGCGCGCGATCGCGGGCGTAGGCCGGGGCGAAACTGCCAACCGAGGCGTGCTGACACATCGAGTCGAGATCGATCAGCGCCCAGCGATCCGTCTGCCAGAACAGGTTGTGGCCTTTGAAGTCGCCATGACTGATGCGCTCGGCGATCAATCGGGCAAACAATTGATCAAGCGCCAGCAACTCGGCTTCCGGCGCCTGGCCATTTTCCACGTACGGCGCAAAGCGCTCGATGATGTCCGGTCCCGGCAGGAATTCGGTCACCAGATAGGCACTGCGACGCAGCCACAAAAAACGCTTTTCCAGTACCGCCAGCGGTTTCGGCGTGGCAATGCCAAGGAACGCCAGGCGATTGCCTTCACGCCACGAATGCCAGGCCCGGCTCGGGCGCCAGAAGCGTTTGAGCCAATGGGCAAAATTCTTGATGTTGTAGCGCTTGATAACCAGAGCCCGCCCGGCCACTTCGACTTTGCCGACGCTGGCCGCGCCGCCGGTCTTGTACAGGTGCCCCTGATCAAGCAAGGCGTCAGCCTGCTCAAGCACCGGCAGCATGGCCGCTTCTTCTTCACGGCGAACGGCGCGCAGGGCAAATGCGCCGCGCTGCACGGCGAACAACGTGCAGTCGCGGCCAACCTTGATCACGTAATCCCTGAGTCGCCAGTTGCGCACCTTGTCGATCTGTTTTTGCAACGCCTCCAGCGGCAACGCATGCTCGCTGTTGCTCAGCAGGTAATACACCAGCAGTTCTTCGGTGAACGGTTCGAGTGATTTTGGCAACTGGGCGAAAAACACGCCGAGATTTTCCAGCACTTTCTGCCGGGACAAGGGCTGCCCCGCCGTTTCCGCACGAACGCCGGCGCCATCGATCAGGTACAACTGACCGCCGTGGCGCAGCAGATTGTCCAGGTGCAGATCTTCCTGCCAGAGTCCTTTGCCGTGCATCCGACCGATCGCATCCAGCGCTTCGGCCAGAACGGCGGTCTGCTCATCGGCCAGTGCCGGCAGAGACTCGACCTCGGCCCAGGCATCACCGAGGCTCTCGGCACCCTCGAGAAATTCGAACAGCAGCCAGCCACCCTCGCCGTCCTTCAGTCCATCGGCCAACAGCAGCGGCGTGGTCAGGTTTTGCGCAGCGAGCAGGCGCACACCGTCCAGCTCCCGCTGGAAATGCCGCGCAGCTTTGCTGCCGACCAATAACTTGGCCAGCACCGGCCGACCGCGCCAGACACCTGCGCCAACGTAACGCTGCCCGGGCAACACCCGCAGCAGGCTCAGCAACTGCAGATCCGCAGCACCGGCGGCGTCCGCCAGGGTCACGGTCAGTGGCAGTGCGGGTGCGCGCCCGGAGCGGGCCAGCTCGGACAATTGCATCAGCGGGTCTCCTTGTGGCTGCGCCGCGCTGTCAGTCGGGTCAGCCAGCTGTCGAGCAACGAGCTGTCAGTCGGCTGGTCGAGATAAGCCGCAAGCAATTGGCGCAAGTCGGCCTCGCTCCACTGCGGCGCGCGACGTTGCAACGGTTCCAGATCCTTGACCCGATCACGCATGCCGAACAGCAACGGCCGGGTTTTCTCCAGATCGATCAGTTGCGCCTCATAGCCGTCGCCGGTGGCGCGCAGGAAAATATGTTTGGGATAGAAACAGCCATGCACCTGACGTGCACCGTGCAGCCGCCGCGCCAGCAGTCCGCACGCCTTGAGAATCGCCGAATGCTGCGCGGCACTGAGCTGCGTCCAGCGCGCCAGCAGCGAATCCAGGTCGCTCCAGCCATCCAGGGCGCGGGTGAGCAGAATGGCGCGCACATCCCCGGCGACCTTGCGCTCACCGAAAAACGCCGCCTGCAACGCCGGAATGCCCAACTTGCGGTAACGGCTGATGTTGCGAAATTCGCGGGCAAAGCTCGGTTCGCCAAACGGCGCCTGCAAGGTCCGCGTCAGGTAATTGCTCTGGCGCTTGAGGTAATAGCCCTGGCCTTCAAGATCCAGGCGGAACACGCTGCTCCAGCCGCCTCCGGCAGTGTTGGGCTCATCCACAGCTTCAAGCTGTTTGGCCCACAGTGCGTCGAAATTGCCGAGACCATGGCGCTCCAGCAGTGCACGGTCCTGTTCGGCAAGAAAATCAGTCATTCGCGCCCCTCAAAAAATCTCACCACGTGGCGAATCCGTTTCTTGTCGGCGACATCAAGCCGATCACACTGGCGATATTGCTTGTAGAAGCGCAGGCGCTGGGTGTTGGACAGGTGATATTTGGCCAGCTTGTCGAGACAGGCCAAATCTTTGGTGATCCGGTACTTGAGCCAGAAGCCGCGCCAGAATTCGCCGTTGGGGCAGTCGATGAGGAAGATGCGCGCCTGATCGTCGATCAACAGGTTGCGCCACTTCAAATCGTTATGGGTGAACCGATGGTCGTGCATCGTGCGGGTGTATCCGGCCAATTGTCGGCTGACACCGTCAACCCAGGCGCGATCCTTGAGCCGGGGATCCTTGCGCTCGGCCAGCGCCGAGAGGTCTTCGGTATTGGGCAGCTCACGGGTGATCATCGCGCCCCGATCGTAGGCCGCGCCCCGCCGCTCCAGCCCCCAGGCCACCACCTCGGCAGTGGGGATGCCCCACTTGGCGAAGCGCTTGAGGTTCTGCCATTCCATTTTTACCCGCGGCTTGCCGAGGTAACGGCGCAGGCCCTTACCGGCGCCGACGTAGCGTTTGACGTAGTAATTGACGCCGTCGCGCTGCACCCGAACCACCTCCGACAGCGGATCGCGGGTCAGGCGTTCGCCCTGTAACGCAAATACCGCTTCGAGGCTGCCGAAGTCCTCGGCGAGTTCGCTGTACTGCGGTTCAAGTGTCCAGCCCGCCATCAGAGCGCATCCCCGTAACGCTGTTTGCGCGCGTAGAGCTTGTCGGCCTTGCCTTGCAGCCAGCTCAGCAGTGGCGCCTCTTCTGCCAGAATCTGCCGCAGCGGTTGCTGGAAATAGCCCTTGAGGAAACGCAGTTTGTCGCGGCGGGTCAGGCCAATGTCCAACGCCGAGAAGTACAGCGCCGCCAGATCCTTGTTGCGCCAGCGCTGAGTGATTTTCGCGCGGGTTTGGGCACGGTGCAGATCGATCACCGAGAGTTTGAAATCCTGCGGTGTGACCGGTTTGTCGGTGTGCAGCAGAAAATGGCAGATGTAGCAGTCGCGGTGATTGACCCCGGCGCGGTGCATCATCCCGGTCATCCGCGCGACTTCGGCAATCAGTGCGCGCTTGAGTGTTGGCTCCGGCGGCTGCTTGACCCAGTCAATGCTGAAGTCTTCAAGGCTGATGGTCGGCGCGAGTTCTTCGGTGACGATGAACGAATGCTGATCCGCCGGGTTGCGGCCCTTCTCGCCGTAGGCGACGGCGGTCATGGTCGGCACGCCGACTTCCTGAAGGCGCTGGATGGCCTTCCACTCTTGCCCGGCGCCGAGCACCGGCAGCTTGGCAGTCAGCAGATTCTTGAAGATTTCGCCCCAACCGATGCCACGGTGGATCTTGACGAAAAAACCATGGCCGTCGACTTCCGTGCGCAATGTCCGGCGCGCTTCCAGCTCGCGGTATACCTCGCCCTGCAAGCCTTCGACTGCGGCGAACGGGTCGCGTCCGGCCCAAAGGCTTTTGAACGGTTCAGCCAGCATCAACTTCATTAAGCGTGCTCCGCCAGAATCACATCCGCCGCGTGCTGCGGCATGCTGTAGAGGTCGGCCGTCTCGGCGAAGGCCAGACCGTTGCGGCTCCAGGCCGCACGTGCAGCGTCGTTGCTCAACATCTCGGTCAGGTATTGCGTCAGCTGCGCCTGCTCGAACGGCTCGTCCAGCACTCGCCCGGCATCGGCCTCGGCAATGTAATGGGCGTAACCGCAGACCGCGCTGACCAACACCGGCAAACCGGCCACCAGCGCTTCAAGCAGCACGGTGCCGGTGTTTTCGTTGTAGGCCGGGTGAATCAACAGGTCGGCGCCGAGCAGGAAACGCGGGATATCGCTGCGCCCTTTGAGGAAGGTCACATTGTCGCCCAGGCCCAGCGTCGCACTCTGCATCTGGAACAATTTGGGGTCATCCTGGCCGATTACAAACAGCCGGGTGCGTTTTCTCAACTCGGCCGGCAGCGCGGCCAGTGCCTTGAGGCTGCGATCGACACCCTTGGTCTTGAAGCCGGAGCCGATCTGCACCAGCAGCAACTCGTCGTCCTTGAGATTGAATTCAGCGCGGAAACCGGCGCGAATCTCATCGGCATTCGCCGGCCGCCGACGATCCTGAGCAATGCCCGGCGGCAGCAGGTGGAAACGCTCGAGCGGCGTGTCGTAATACTTGATGAACAGCGGCTGCTGCACTTCGGAAATCATCAGCACTTCGGTCTTCGCGTCCTTGGCGAACACCGCGCGCTCGTACTCGGCGAAGTGGCGATAGCGACCCCAGCGGCGATACAGCGAGTTGCGCAGGTTCTGCGCCTTGTCTTCGAAGCAGCCGTCGGCGGCGTAGTAGACGTCAAGGCCCGGCATCTTGTTGAAGCCGATCAAGCGATCGACCGGGCGCTTGGCCAGATCCGCTGCCATCCATGCGCTGAGCTTTTCATTGCGACGATGGTTGAAGAATGCCTTGACCGGCGCCACCAGCACTTCGAAACCCGGCGGCACGTCGCCTTCCCAGATCAGCGTGTAGACGCGAATCTGATGGCCGCGCTTCTGGCATTCGAGGGCGATGCGCATGAAATCGCGCTGCAAGCCGCCGAACGGGAAATATTTGTACAGGACGAATGCCAATTGCATCAACGCAGCTCCTCAGCCATTAACAACGTGCTCAGTCGGCTGGCGACACGCTCGGGGTTTACACGCGTGAAGCACAGTGGCTGTTCACGCTTGAGGTCAAACTGACGGGCATCCTGCGCGGTCGGTTGATAGGTACATTTTTTCTGCATGCAGGGCGCGCACGGGAAGTCGCTGGCCAGATGAATCTGCAGCTTGCCGTAGGCGCCGGTGAGGCCCGGGTTGGTCGGGCCGAACAACGAAATCGTCGGTACATCCAGCGCAGCGGCCAGATGGCCGAGCCCGGTGTCCACCGCCACGCAGGCTTGCGCGCCGGCGAGGACTTTGCCGACGCCGGCCAGATTGAGCTTCGGCAGCACTTCGGCGTGTTTGAAGCCGGCAGCGATGCGCTCGGCGCGGGCCTTTTCCTGCGGGTTGCCCCACGGCAGCTTCACGCCAACGCCGAGGTAGCCGACCCGCTCGGTCAGCTCGCGCCAGTAGATTTCCGGCCAGTGCTTGGTGTCCCAAGTGGTGCCGTGGAGGAACACCACGTAAGCGTTCTTGCGTGGCAACTCGACCAGTCGCTCGACGTTGAGGCCGTAATCGCCGAGGCCTTTGGGCAAGTCGTAACCCAGAGCGATGGCGAATAACTGGCGTACGCGCTCGACGGCGTGCTGGCCTCGGGCGACAGCGAGTTTGCGATCGTAGAAGCGCGCAACCATCGGCTCGCGCGCGGAGGTTTTATCGAGGCCGGCCACCGGGGCTTTGACGTAGCGGGTCAGCCAGGCACTTTTCAGCAGGCCTTGAGCGTCGATCACCAGATCGTATTTATTAGCGCGCACGCTTTGCTTGAAGCGTTTCCACTCGCCGCTGGTGATGGTTTTCCACAAATTCTTGCGCCAGCGGCGGATCGCCACCGGAATCACTTTATCGACCGCCGGATGCCAGCTCGGAATCTCGGCGAAGCCCTCTTCCACCACCCAGTCGAACTTGATGCCCGGGATCGCCCGTGCGGCGTCGGTCAGCGCTGGCAACGCGTGAATCACGTCGCCCAGCGATGAAGTCTTGATCAACAATACCCGCAAGTTAATGAACCTCGACCACGGAGCCCTGCAACTTCTGCAAGGCATCGTTGACCGCGTCCGGCATCAGCTGGCGCAGGCAGTTGTAATGGCCGAACCGGCAAGTTCGATCGAAGCACGGGCTGCATTCGATGCCCAGGCGCACGATCTCGACCTGCTCGGCCAGCGGCGGGGTGAAGCCCGGCGAGGTCGAGCCGTATACCGCGACCAGCGGACGATTCAATGCCGCAGCGACGTGCATCAGGCCGGAGTCATTGGACACAACGGAATCGGCGCATGAGAGCAGGTCAATGGCCTCGGCCAGCGAGGTGCCGCCGCTGAGGTTGACCGATTCTTCGCGCAGCCCCGGGATCAGCCGGGCGCGAATGTCTTCGCCGACCGCGTGATCGTTTTTCGAGCCGAACAGCCATACCTGCCAGCCTTCGCGGATGCGCGCTTCGGCGACCTTGGCGTAGTGCTCGGACGGCCAGCGCTTGGATTCGCCGAACTCGGCGCCGGGGCACAGGGCCAGGACCGGGCGATCAAGGGTCAGGCCGAATTTGGCCAGTGCCGCTTCGCGGGTCACCGGGTCGATTTGCAGACTCGGGCGTGGGTACGGCTTCGGCAGCTCGGCGTTCGCTTCGTAGGCCAGCGCCATGAAGCGCTCGATCATCAGCGGGTAACGTTCTTTGTCGAGAGTGCGCACATCGTTGAGCAGGCCATAGCGGAATTCGCCGCGCCAACCGGTGCGTTTCGGGATGCCGGCAAAAAACGGCACCAGTGCCGATTTCAGCGAGTTGGGCAGCAGGATCGCCTGATCGTACTGACCGCGCAGGGTCTTGCCGATGCGTCGGCGCGTCGCCAGTTCCAGCGCGCCGTGGCCGAGCGGGAAGCTCAAAGCCTTGCGCACTTCGGGCATGCGCTCGAGGATCGGCCGGCTCCACTCGGGCGCCAGCACGTCGATTGCGCATTGCGGGTGGCGCTGCTTGAGACACTGAAACAGTGTCTGCGCCATCACCATGTCACCGACCCAACTGGGCCCAACGATCAGAATATTCATGTGGTTTCCAAAAACGAGCCGGGGAGGCATTTACGCCTCCCCGCCTCGATAATTCTACAAACACTGTAGATCTACTGTGGGAGCGGGCTTGCCCGCGATGGGGTCTTCACATTCAACACTATTGTCGTCTGATACTCCGCTATCGCTGGCAAGCCAGCTCCCACAGGGTTTTGCATCTGTTTCAACATCTGCATTTCAGCGCAGATCACTGCGGGAGCGAGCCTGCTCGCGAATGGGCCAGTACATTCAAAACAAATGCCGACTGACACTCCGCCTTCGCGAGCAGGCTCGCTCCCACCTTTTGAATCTCATTGTCTTCATTGGCGCTTTTCAGCTTAGCCCCATCTCTTTCCATATCCGCAAAACCTGCCGGCGTTCGTCGGCAAACTGGTCGCCCGGTATTACCCCGGCGTCCTTCTGCAAGGCCTGCCGGTGGGCGGCGGAGCGGTAGGCCTTGTAGGCCTCGCGCAACAGACTGGCATCTTCGGCGGGCATCAGCCCTTCGTGTTCCAGCTCTTCCAGAATGCGGATGTTATCGGTCCAGCGCAGCAGCGGTGGATGGCTGTGCGACCACGCCAGGGCCGCGTATTGCACCATAAATTCAATATCGACGATACCTCCGGCGTCCTGCTTGAGGTCGAACGGCACGCCCGCGTCGAACGCATTCGCCGCCGTGCCGGCTGCGGTGCTGCGGGTGCCGAGGTTGTCGCGCATCTTGGCGCGCATCTCGCTGACTTCCTGTTGCAGTTTGGCCAGATCCCTAGGTTTGCCCAATACCTGCGCGCGGACTTTCTCGAAGGCCTGGCCAACATCCTGACTGCCCACCAGCACCCGCGCGCGCACCAGGGCCTGATGCTCCCAGGTCCAGGCTTCGTTTTCCTGATAGCGGGCGAACGCGCCGAGAGAACTCACCAGCAGCCCGGAAGCACCGGACGGCCGCAGGCGCATATCCACTTCATACAGCTGGCCGGAGTTGGTCTGCGCCGTGAGCAGGTGGATGATCCGCTGCCCCAGGCGCGTGAAGAACTGCGCGCCGTCGATGGATTTCGGCCCGTCGGTTTCCGCCTGCGGATCGCCGTCATGGATGAACACCAGATCCAGATCCGAACCATGCCCCAATTCGATACCGCCGACTTTGCCATAACCGACAATGATGAAGCCAGGATCGCACAGAGTGCCGTCGGTGCGCAGCGGCGTGCCGTACTTGGCCACAGTCTGCCGCCAGGCCAGCGCCAGCACCTGTTCGAGAATCGCCTCGGCCAGCCAGGTCAGGTAATCGCTGACTTTCATCAGTGGCAGGCTGCCTGCAATTTCCGAAGCGGCGACGCGCAAGCGGTGCGCCAGTTTGAAATGGCGCAGGGCTTCCATTTGCTGCTCGAGGTCGTCTTCGGGAATTCGCGTCAGACGTTCGCGCAACTCGGCCGCCAGTTCCGGCGCCAGCGGCGGCTTGAACAGCCGGCCCTCGTTGAGCAATTCGTCGAGCAGCAGCGGGAAGCGCGTGATCTGCTCGGCAATCCACGGGCTCGCCGCACACAGGGTCAGCAGGCGGCGCAGCGCGCCGGGGTTTTCCGTGAGCAAAACCAGATACGCCGAACGCCGCGCCACCGCTTCCACCAGTGGCAGCACGCGCTCGAGCACCAGATCGGGATTGTCATGCTCCACCGCTTGCGCGAGCAGTCGCGGAATGAACGCATCCAGACGTTCGCGTCCCAGCCGCTGCATCGCGCGCAGTTGCGGACTGCCGCGCAAACCGGCCAGCGCTTTCAGGGCTTTGCCGGCATCGACGAAACCGCCTTCCTGCAACTGCCGGCACGCGGCCTCTTCGTCCTGTTCTTCCTCCCACAGCGGCAGCCACTCACCACCGACCACCACTTCGCTTTCGCTGCCCTCTTCCTCATCGGGATCGGCGATCACCTGGGCGAAATGCCAGGCCACGCGCCCGCGCCAGTACATCAGTTGTTCATGGAACGCCGACCAATCGGCGAAGCCCAGCATGAAGGCGATCCGCGCCTGATCCTGAGCGCTGTCCGGCAGCATCTGCGTCTGACGGTCGGCAATCGCTTGAATGGCATGCTCGGTGTAACGCAGAAACTCGTAACCCTCGCGTAACTCACTGACCACCGCCGGCGGCAGATAGCCTTGCCCTTCCAGCGTGCTCAGCACCTTTAATAGAGGACGCTGTTGCAGGCTCAGATCGCGGCCACCGTGGATCAACTGAAAAGCCTGCGCGATGAACTCGACCTCGCGGATGCCGCCGGAGCCGAGCTTGATGTTGTCGGCCATGCCCTTGCGCCGCACTTCCTGCTGGATCAACTGCTTCATGGTGCGCAGCGCTTCGATCGCCGAGAAGTCCAGATAGCGCCGATAAACGAACGGCCGCAGCATATCGAGCAACTGCGTGCCGGCAACCTGATCGCCAGCCACCACCCGCGCCTTGATCATCGCGTAGCGTTCCCAGTCGCGGCCCTGATCCTGGTAATACTGCTCCAGCGCGTTGAAGCTGAGCACCAGCGCACCAGACGATCCATATGGACGCAGGCGCATGTCGACGCGGAAGACGAAGCCGTCGACCGTCATGGGATCCAGCGCCTTGATAAGACGCTGGCCGAGGCGGATGAAGAATTCCTGATTATCCAGCGAGCGTTTCACGCCGACGGTTTCGCCGCCTTCGGGGTAGGCGAAGATCAGGTCGATGTCGGAAGACAGATTCAGCTCGACCGCGCCGAGCTTGCCCATGCCGAGAATGACCATCTGCTGCGGCTCACCGCTGCGCCGGCCGGTAGGCGTGCCAAATTGCTCGCAATGACGGCTGTACAGCCATTGATAAGCCTGATCGATAGTGGCGTCGGCCATGTCCGAGAGGTCACGGCAGGTCTGTACCAGATCGGCCTGACGGGTCAGGTCGCGCCAGATGATCCGCACCTGATGGCGTGCGCGCTGGCGACGCAAGGCGCGGCCGAGTTCGTCCTCGCTCTGCGCGGCGTTCACAGCGGCGGCGATCTGTGCGCACAGCTCGCCGGGCGCAAACGCTCGATCAAGTTCGCCGGACGCCACCAGCGACAACAACATCAAAGGGTCACGAATGCTCTGTTCAATGACAAATTCGCTGGCGGCGCTGACGCGGGCGAATTGCGCCCAGCGCTCCGGCGTCCAGTTCGACAGGCCGTGATCGTCTTCAAGGGCGGCGACAGACGTACGGAACGACTGCTCGGATCGGCTGACCAACGGCAGGAGAATGGCGGGCAGTTCGGCAAGCACGGGCAGGGTCATGGTCTATCCTTGATCGGCGTATTGAGGGCCGCTTGTAGGGAATGATGAAAACCCGCTACGTGAAGGACTGTCGAACAAAAGTTAGAAATAGCTGAAATTTCTTCTTCTTTGGCATCCAGCATCAAACTTTCACCTTATTCGGATGGAAATCGACCCGCCTTAACGATTATTCTCACAACGCAGTCGGAGGCCACAGGCCTTTCATCTGTAGTTTTACTACTCGTCTATACATTCGAAAGGCTGAAATGCCGGAAGATTTGTAGTAAAACTACACGCCGCCGGAACAACCTGTCGGCAATCCAAGAATTTTAAATCGTCTGCCCACAAGGCCAGTCGCAAACTCAGGCAACCGATTCTGGAAGCCTTTCCGCCCTGGAGCAAGCCATGCAAGACCTCGATCCCGTCGAAACCCAGGAATGGCTGGACGCCCTGGAATCGGTTCTCGACAAAGAAGGCGAAGACCGTGCTCACTATCTGATGACCCGTATGGGCGAACTCGCGACCCGCAGCGGCTCGCAGCTCCCTTACGCGATCACCACGCCTTACCGCAACACGATCCCCGTTACCCACGAAGCACGCATGCCTGGCGACCTGTTCATGGAACGCCGCATTCGCTCGCTGGTACGCTGGAACGCGATGGCCATGGTAATGCGCACGAACCTGCGAGATTCGGACCTGGGTGGTCACATCTCCAGCTTCGCTTCCAGTGCGACCCTGTATGACATCGGCTTCAACTATTTCTTCCAGGCCCCGACCGACGAACACGGCGGCGACCTGATCTACTTCCAGGGCCACACCTCGCCGGGCGTTTACGCCCGCGCATTCATGGAAGGCCGCATCACCGAAGACCAGATGAACAACTTCCGTCAGGAAGTCGATGGTCAAGGCCTGTCGTCCTATCCGCACCCTTGGCTGATGCCTGACTTCTGGCAGTTCCCGACCGTATCGATGGGTCTGGGTCCGATCCAGGCGATCTACCAGGCGCGCTTCATGAAGTACCTGGAGCACCGCGGTTTCATCCAGCCGGGCAAACAGAAGGTCTGGTGCTTCCTGGGCGACGGCGAGTGCGACGAGCCGGAATCCCTGGGCGCGATCTCCCTGGCCGGCCGCGAGAAGCTGGACAACCTGATTTTCGTCATCAACTGCAACCTGCAGCGCCTCGACGGCCCGGTTCGCGGCAACGGCAAGATCATCCAGGAACTCGAAGGCGTGTTCCGCGGTGCTCAGTGGAACGTGACCAAAGTCATCTGGGGCCGTTTCTGGGACCCGCTGCTGGCCAAAGACGTCGACGGTATCCTGCAACGCCGCATGGACGAAGTCATCGACGGCGAATACCAGAACTACAAAGCCAAAGACGGCGCGTTCGTTCGCGAGCATTTCTTCAACACGCCTGAACTCAAGGCGATGGTGGCCGATCTGTCCGACGACGAGATCTGGAAACTCAACCGTGGCGGCCACGACCCGTACAAGGTCTACGCGGCGTACCACGAAGCGGTCAACCACAAGGAACAACCGACCGTCATCCTCGCCAAGACCATCAAGGGTTATGGCACCGGTGCCGGCGAAGCGAAGAACACTGCGCACAACACCAAGAAAGTCGACGTCGACAGCCTGAAGCTGTTCCGCGACCGCTTCGACATTCCGGTCAAGGACGAAGAGCTGGAGAACCTGCCGTTCTTCAAGCCAGAGCCAAACAGCGCCGAAGCCCGCTACCTCGCCGAGCGCCGTGCCGCACTGGGCGGTTTCGTGCCGCAGCGCCGCGCGCAGAGCTTCAGCGTACCGACCCCGGATCTGGACACCCTGAAAGCTATCCTCGATGGATCGGGCGACCGTGAAATTTCCACCACCATGGCTTTCGTGCGGATCCTCGCGCAACTGGTCAAGGACAAGGAAATCGGCCCGCGCATCGTCCCGATCATCCCGGACGAAGCCCGCACCTTCGGTATGGAAGGCATGTTCCGTCAGCTGGGTATCTACTCCTCCGTCGGCCAGCTCTACGAGCCAGTCGATAAGGACCAGGTGATGTTCTACAAGGAAGACCAGAAAGGTCAGATCCTTGAAGAAGGCATCAACGAAGCCGGTGCCATGAGCTCGTTCATCGCTGCCGGTACTTCGTACTCCAGCCACAACCAGCCGATGCTGCCGTTCTACATCTTCTACTCGATGTTCGGCTTCCAGCGTATCGGCGACCTGGCCTGGGCCGCTGGCGACAGCCGTACCCGTGGCTTCCTGATCGGCGGCACCGCCGGCCGCACCACCCTGAACGGTGAAGGTCTGCAACACGAAGACGGTCACAGCCACCTGCTGGCCGCGACCATCCCGAACTGCCGCACCTACGATCCGACCTACGGCTACGAGCTGGCGGTGATCATTCAGGACGGCATGAAGAAGATGACCGAAGAGCAACAGGACATCTTCTACTACATCACCGTGATGAACGAGTCGTACCAGCAGCCAGCCATGCCGGCCGGTGCCGAAGAAGGCATCAAGAAAGGCATGTACCTGCTCGAGGAAGACACTCGTGATGCGGCGCACCACGTTCAACTGATGGGCTCCGGCACCATCCTGCGCGAAGTACGTGAAGCGGCGAAGATCCTGCGTGAAGAGTTCAACATCGGCGCTGACGTGTGGAGCGTTACCAGCTTCAACGAACTGCGTCGCGACGGCCTCGCTGTAGAGCGCAGCAACCGTCTCAAGCCTGGCCAGAAGCCTAAGCTGAGCTACGTCGAAGAGTGCCTGAACGGCCGTAAAGGTCCGGTCATTGCTTCTACCGACTACATGAAGCTGTTCGCCGAGCAGATCCGTCAGTGGGTACCGTCCAAGGAATTCAAAGTCCTGGGCACCGACGGTTTCGGCCGCAGCGACAGCCGCAAGAAACTGCGTCATTTCTTCGAAGTCGACCGTCATTTCGTGGTGTTGGCAGCCCTGGAAGCACTGGCTGACCGTGGTGATATCGAACCCAAGGTTGTGGCTGAAGCCATCGCCAAGTTCGGCATCGACCCGGAAAAACGCAACCCACTGGACTGCTGAGGAGACATTTTGTGAGCGAACTCATTCGCGTACCTGACATCGGCAGCGGTGAAGGTGAAGTAATTGAACTGTTTGTGAAGGTCGGCGACCGCATCGAAGCCGACCAGAGCATCCTGACCCTGGAATCGGACAAGGCCAGCATGGAAGTGCCGGCCCCGAAAGCCGGCGTCATCAAGAGCCTGAAAGTGAAGCTGGGCGACCGTCTGAAAGAAGGCGACGAACTGCTCGAGCTGGAAGTCGAGGGCGCCGCTGAAGCGGCCCCTGCGCCTGCCGCCGCGCCTGCTGCGAAAGCCGAAGAGAAACCGGCTGCGGCCCCTGCTGCTGCCGCGCCTGCCGCTGCTCCTGCTGCCGCTTCGGTACAGCAAGTGCACGTGCCGGACATCGGTTCGTCGGGCAAGGCACAGATCATCGAGATTCAGGTCAAGGTCGGCGACAGCGTCGAAGCTGATCAATCGCTGATCACCCTGGAATCCGACAAGGCGAGCATGGAAATCCCGTCGCCTGCCGCCGGCGTGGTCAAGGCCATCAGCGTCAAGCTCAACGACGAAGTCGGCACTGGCGACCTGATTCTGGATCTGGAAGTGGCGGGTGCTGCGGCCCCGGCTGCGGCCGCTCCGGCTCAGGCTGCTGCGCCTGCCGCTGCCGCTGCGCCAGCCCCGTCGGCGGCTCCGGCTGCACCGGCCGCTGACAGCGTTCAGGACATCCACGTCCCGGACATCGGTTCGGCGGGCAAGGCAAAAATCATCGAAGTACTGGTCAAGGCCGGCGATACCGTCGAAGCCGACCAGTCGCTGATCACCCTGGAATCCGACAAGGCGAGCATGGAAATTCCATCGCCTGCCGCTGGCGTGGTCGAAAGCGTTTCGATCAAGCTGGATGACGAAGTCGGTACCGGCGACCTGATCCTCAAGCTGAAAGTCAAAGGCGCGGCTCCTGCGGCTGCCCCGGCTCCAGCTGCCGCAGCTCCGAGCGCTCCGGCACCTGCCGCTGCTGCTCCGGCTGCCGCTGCACCTGCTGCCGCTCCAGCCGCAGCGCCGGCTGCTACACCAGCGAAACCGGGCGCCAAAGTTCACGCCGGCCCTGCCGTGCGTCAACTGGCTCGTGAGTTCGGCGTCGAGCTGAGCGCCGTTGGCGCCAGCGGTCCGCACGGTCGCATCCTCAAGGAAGACGTGCAGGTTTACGTCAAGGCGATGATGCAGAAGGCCAAGGAAGCACCGGCCGCTGCTGGCGGCGCGACCGGTGGCGCGGGCATCCCGCCGATCCCGGTGGTCGATTTCAGCCGTTTCGGCGAAATCGAAGAAGTGCCGATGACCCGCCTGATGCAGGTCGGCGCTGCCAACCTGCATCGCAGCTGGCTCAACGTGCCACACGTGACGCAATTCGACTCGGCGGACATCACCGAGCTGGAAGCCTTCCGTGTTGCGCAGAAAGCCGTGGCCGAGAAGGCTGGCGTCAAGCTGACCATCCTGCCGCTGTTGCTCAAGACTTGCGCGCACCTGCTCAAGGAGCTGCCGGACTTCAACAGTTCGCTGGCACCAAGCGGCAAGGCGATCATCCGCAAGAAATACGTGAACATCGGCTTCGCCGTCGACACTCCGGATGGCCTGCTGGTGCCGGTGATCAAGAACGTCGACCAGAAGAGCCTGCTGCAACTGGCAGCCGAAGCGGCTTCGCTGGCTGAAAAAGCCCGCACCAAGAAGCTGTCCTCGGACGAGATGCAGGGTGCCTGCTTCACCATTTCCAGCCTCGGTCATATTGGCGGCACCGGCTTCACGCCGATCGTCAACGCGCCGGAAGTGGCGATCCTCGGTGTGTCCAAGGCTACCATCCAGCCAGTCTGGGACGGCAAAGCCTTCCAGCCGAAGCTGATGCTGCCACTGTCGTTGTCCTACGATCACCGCGTGATCAACGGCGCTGCTGCTGCACGCTTCACTCAGCGTCTGGGCAGTCTGTTGGGCGACATCCGCACCATCCTGCTGTAACCCAAGCGGCCCTCCGGCGACGGAGGGCCGCTTGCTGCACCCTTTCGAGCGCCACACGCTCGTACCTCAACCCCGTCAATTGACGGGGCTTTTTTTTGCCTGAAATAAACCGGATCGCGCCTCTTTCCTACAACCTGCGCTGACATCGGCCACAGGTCTGGTCCACTTAACGCCAATATTTTCTGTCGCCGCGCAACTAACCTCTGCTCAGGAAAGTTGAACCAACGCATAACACTTATTTATTTCTTATTACTCCAACTTTCGAATGGAATCGATCATGTTCAAACCAACCATCGGCCCCATCGTGGGCCATGCTACAACTAGTGAAGTACGAATCTTTATTCGCGGCGAACAACAGGACCGAAAAAGAGTGTTTGCCGGAGTACGTGCGCGTAAAGCCGGCGCGGAGAAATGGTCTAACAGTGTATTTGCACTTCTGAATGCGGCCAATGACATGTCGGGCGTACTGGTATTACAGGATCTGGACGCCGACTGTGAATACGAATATCAAGCCGGCTGGTTAAGCCCGATGAATCCGGTACACACCATCGACACAGTGGTGGAGTTTCCACTGCAATGGCCGCGACAGCTCTACCGCTTTCGTACCCGCACCGCGCAAGCCAGCCAGCCCCGGGGCTTTATCGTCGGATCTTGCCGTTATCTGCGGATCACCGCGGGCATTGCTTCGTTGCCGCAACTGGGCGATCGCATCTTCGGTTCGATCAGCCAACTCATCGAAAACAGCCAGTTACCGGTCAGCGCGGTGATCATGACCGGGGACCAGGTTTATGTAGATGACTTGAATATCATTGCGCCGGATCGCGAAGCGAAAGACATCCTGAAAAAGTATCGAACGGCATTCTCGCAACCGAATATTCAACGATTGATGTCCAATACATCGACTTACATGATGCTCGACGATCATGAAATAGAAGATAACTGGCCCGCCAATGCCAAAGAAGCGGACAAGCATTTATATCGCAATGCGTTGGCCGCTTATGAACTTTATCAAGCCAGTCACAGCCCGGTTTATGCATGTAACAACAATGGCCAGATCGATCGTCAGACCCTGCGGCATTACTGGTATCAGTTTGGCGACAGCGATATCGCCTGGTTCGTGACTGACAGTCGCACCCGACGCAACCTGTCGCAGGAGGACCGACGCATACTCGACGTCGAGCAGGAGGAGGCATTGCTGCAATGGCTTATCCACAGCCCGGCGCGGGTAAAGTTTGTGGTCACCAGTGTGATGTTCTATCCCGATCGCAAGCTCAACGGTGACGATGCCTGGAAAGCTTTTCCCGAGCAGCGTCTGCGCCTGCTGGAAACCATCCGCACTCACCGGATCAAGAACGTGGTGTTCGTCTCCGGCGACGTCCATGGCTCGCTGACCAGTCGCTTGAGTCACAGCGAGGACATCGATTTCGAGGTGCACACCATCGTGTCCTCGCCGCTGCACAACAGCAAATTGCTGCCGTATGCCAAGGCGTCGACATTCATCCTCGATCAACCGCTGGTGCGCACGGCGGCCGGGGATTATCGGCACGAGCTGACCAGTGCCGTGGTGAGCGAGGACAACTTTGCTCATGTGGTCGTCGAAGCTGACCGGATTCTGGTCAATTACCATGATCGCGATGGCAAGAAGTTACAGTCGATCAGTATGAAATTGCGTTGAAACACCAAAAGATCGCAGCCTTCGGCAGCTCCTGCATGGCTACGCGGCGCCTGCAAGAGTTGTTCAAGGCTGCGATCTTCTGCTCATTTCAGTTGTGCACTGGAGAAATGTTCACTGCAGCCGACATATTCTTATAGCACTTGGCCTTCATCTCTCTTGTCAGTCGGTGCCGCAATGATGCAACCTTGCCGCAGCCAACAGACAAGAGGGCGAGAGCCCGGCGCATTCAGCATATTTCCAAGCGAGTTTCCTTCATGAAGAGCCAGCCCGATGCCGCCAGCCGTATGGCGGCCGAGGTAGTGACGCAGTTGCCTGTGCCCTCGCGGCTCGGCATGCTGCGTTTCGAGCGCTTGAATGAAGCCAGTTGGGCGATGCTGTTCCTTGATCCCAACTGCGAACGCCAGTTCGGCCAGCCGGCCGTCGAGCTCTGCGCACTGGTTGGCTCGCCCTACGCCAGCCTGATGGAGCCCGAAGCGCGCTACCAACTGCATGACGCGATCCAGCAGCAGTTGAGCAAAAGCGCGCATTACGTGGTGCGCTACACCCTGCACACTGCCGCCGGCGCGTTGAACATCCTTGAACTGGGCGAAGCCTACAAACAGCACAACCGGCATTTGCTGCGCGGCTACCTGCTGGCCGTCGACGAGGTGTTCGACGAAACCCAGGCGCTGCCTTCGGTGGATCTGGAAACCCAGAACTCGCGCCTGCAAATCGCCCTTGAGCTGAACCAGCGTGCCCAGCAGGAACAACTGCAGCATCTGGAACGCGTGCGCGCCCAGCAGGATCTGATTCTGCTACTCGCACGCCAGCGCTACAGCACGCACAACTCGCTGCAGGAAGCCGCCGAGCTGATCACCCGCTGCGCCTGCGATATCTACGAAATCGACTGCGCCAGCCTGTGGAACCTCGAAGGCCAGCGCTTGCTGCCGATCTCCGCCTACCACCGCGCAACTCAGGAATACATCCTGCCGGAGCCGATCGATATCAGCGGCTTCCCCGACTACATGGAAGCGCTGCACAGCAGCCGCGCCATCGATGCCCACAACGCCATGCACGACCCGCGCACCCGCGAGATGGCCGAGGCGATGCGTCCGCGTGACGTCAACGCCATGCTCGACGCCAGCATCCGCGTCGACGGCCAGGTTGTCGGCGTGTTGTGTCTGGAACAGACCGGCGTCACTCGCGCCTGGCAGTCCGACGAAATCGCCTTTGCCGGCGAACTGGCCGACCAGTTCGCGCAGGTGATCAACAACCACAACCGGCGCACCGCCACCAGCGCCCTGCACCTGTTTCAACGCGCGGTCGAGCAGAGCGCCAACGCCTTTTTGCTGGTCAACTGCGACGGCGTGGTCGAGTACGTCAACCCGAGCTTCACCGCGATCACCCAGTACACCACCGAGGAAGTCCACGGTCAGCGCCTGTCGGAATTGCCGGCGCTGGAAAATCTCAGCGAACTGCTGTTCGACGCACCTTCGGCGCTGGCCCAGAGCAACAGCTGGCAGGGCGAATTCAAAAGCCGCCGCAAGAACCTCGAACCGTACTGGGGCCAGCTGTCGATTTCCAAGGTCTATGGCGATAACCGTGAGCTGACGCATTACATCGGCATCTACGAAGACATCACCCAGACCAAACTCGCGCAGCAACGTATCGAGCGCCTGGCCTATACCGACAACCTGACCAACCTCGGCAACCGTCCGGCATTCATCCGCAATCTCGATGAGCGCTTCGCCCGCGACAGCGATACGCCGATCAGCCTGTTGCTGGTGGACATCGACAATTTCAAGCGGATCAACGACAGCCTCGGCCACCAGACCGGCGACAAACTGTTGATCAGCCTCGCCCGGCGCCTGCGCAACAGCCTCAGCCCGAGTGGCAGCCTGGCGCGTTTTGCCAGTAACGAATTCGCCGTGTTGCTCGACGACACCGACCTTGAAGCCGGGCAGCAGATTGCCAGTCAGTTGCTGATGACCCTCGACAAGCCGATGTTCGTCGACAATCAGCTGATCAGTGTCACCGGCTCCGTCGGCCTGGCCTGCGCGCCGCTGCACGGGCGCGATCCGCAAACCCTGATGCGCAACGCCGGTCTGGCACTGCACAAGGCCAAGGCCAACGGTAAACACCAGTTGCAGGTGTTCACTGAAGCGCTGAACGCTGAAGCCAGTTACAAACTGTTCGTCGAGAACAACCTGCGCCGCGCCCTCACGCAGAACGAACTGGACGTGTTCTACCAGCCCAAGCTGTGCCTGCGCAGCGGTCGCCTGCTGGGCATGGAAGCGCTGTTGCGCTGGAACCACCCGGAACGCGGCATGATTCGCCCGGACCAGTTCATCAGCGTCGCCGAGGAAACCGGCCTGATCATTCCGATCGGCAAATGGATCGCGCGTCAGGCGTGTCGCATGAGCAAATCCCTGACCGCTGCCGGCCTGGGCAATCTGCAGGTGGCAATCAATCTGTCACCGAAACAGTTCTCCGATCCGGATCTGGTCGCCTCGATCGCCAACATCCTCAGGGAAGAAGCGCTGCCGGCCAATCTGCTCGAACTCGAGCTGACCGAAGGCCTGCTGCTGGAAGCTACCGAAGACACGCATCTGCAGCTCGACCAACTCAAGCGCCTGGGCCTGACCCTGGCCATGGATGACTTCGGCACCGGATACTCGTCGCTGAGCTATCTGAAGAAATTCCCGATCGACATCATCAAAATCGATCGCAGCTTCATCCATGAAATCCCCGACAACCAGGACGACATGGAAATCACCTCCGCCGTGATCGCCATGGCCCACAACCTCAAACTCAAGGTCGTCGCCGAAGGCATCGAAACCGCCGAGCAACTGGCGTTCCTGCGCCGACATCGCTGCGACGTCGGCCAGGGTTATCTGTTCGACCGACCGATTCCGGGTGACGAACTGATCAAAGCGCTCAAGCGTTACCCGCGCGGACCGCTGTGCCTCTAACGCGGACCTCTATGCAGATCCTTTGTGGGAGCGAGCCTGCTCGCGAAGGCGATAAATCCGTTGGCATCTTCGTCGCCTGACACCCCGCTTTCGCGAGCAGGCTCGCTCCCACAGTTTTGATGGTGCGAATTCCGGCATCATTCGGCACACTGGCGGTCTGACTTTTTACCTCCAACCTGACTGAGAGGAACGCTCATGGTTCTGCGCTCGGAAATTCTGGTGAACAAAAACGTGCTTCCAACCAAAGAACAAGCCCTGCCCGGCCGCGAAACCCCGATGACCCTGCCGGAAAAACACTTCGTCTTCGAAGACACCCCGCTGCTCGGTCCATTCTTTCAGGACGTCGACTTTGCGATTTTCGGTCTGGGTTGCTTCTGGGGCGCGGAACGACGTTTCTGGCAGCGCGAAGGCGTGGTCAGCACCGTGGTTGGTTACGCCGGCGGCTTCACGCCGAACCCGACGTACGAAGAAGTCTGCTCGGGCCTGACCGGCCACGCCGAAGTTGTGCTGGTGGTATATGACAAGGCTCAAGTCAGTTACGAAGAACTGCTGGCGATGTTCTGGGAACTGCACAACCCGACTCAGGGCATGCGTCAGGGCAACGACATCGGCACTCAGTACCGCTCAGTGATCTACGCCACCACCCCGGAGCAACTGGATGCCGCGCTGAAAAGCAAAGACGTGTATCAGGCGGAACTGGCCAAGGCCGGTCTGGGTGAAATCAGCACCGAGATTGAACAGGCGCCGACCGTGTACTTTGCCGAGGCGTATCACCAGCAGTATCTGGCGAAGAACCCTGAAGGTTACTGCGGGATTGGCGGCACCGGCGTTTGCATGCCTGCGAGCCTTGCGGGCAACTAACCCCGCCTGATCGTTCCCACGCTCTGCGTGGGAATGCAGCCCGGGACGCTCCGCGTCCTGACAGCGGACGCAGAGCGTCCATTGAGGCATTCCCACGCGGAGCGTGGGAACGATCGCTCGGCGATCAACTCTCGGCAATCAGCCAATCCATCTGCCAGCCACCCTGAGTCTGCCCCAGCTTCTTCGCCAACCACGGCAGCAACTCACGCAATTCTTCTTCCAGCCCCCACGGCGGATTGGCGATCGCCAGCCCGGAACCGTTCAGGCTGTTCGGCGTGTCCAGCGGATGCACCAGCAGCTCCACACGCAGCAACTTCGGTGCACCCGTGCCTGCCAGGTCCTGATAGAAACGCCGCAATGCACGCTGATCCTTCACCGGATACCAGATCGCAGCCACAGTCTGGCGCATGCGGCCGATGGCTTCTTTCATCGACGCCGCGCAACGCTGCATCTCGTCCAGTTGCTCGAACGGCGGATCGATCAGCATCACCGCCCGTTTTTCCTGCACCGGCAACATCGCCCGCGCCACATGCCAACCCTCGCCCAGATGCACTTTCACCCGACGGTCGCCGGCCATGTTGTCCTTGAGCAACACGCCATCTTCGGGATGCTTCTCGTTGAGCATCACCCGATCCTGCGGCCGCGTCAGCCGCCGCGCCAGCTCCGGCGAACCCGGGTAGTAGCGCAACTGGCCATCCGGGTTCATCTCGTGCAGCACCTTCATATAGTCGGCAGTCAGCGCCGGCAGGTCCGGCTGATCCCACAACCGCGCAATGCCTTCCAGGTACTCGCCGGTGCGATTGGCCTGATCGCCCTGCAAGTCATACAGACCGATGCCGGCGTGCGTGTCGAGATAGGCAAACGGCTGCTCCTTGCGCGACATCAGGGCGATGAGGCGGGTCAAGGTCAGGTGTTTGAACACATCGGCGTGATTGCCGGCATGGAAGGCGTGACGATAATTCATGGCTGCTCCTGCGAGGGCCGCAAAGTTTACCTTTTACCGGACGGCAAGTCAGGGGTTGGCGGCCGAGCGGACAAAAAGCCTGCCCTCACCCTAGCCCTCTCCCGGAGGGAGAGGGGACTGACGGTGGCGATCTTGCGAGTTACATCGACCTGAATGATCCACGTGATCTCAGGCTTGGCCAAGCGTAGATAAGCGCCCAAGTCGCAAGTCGTCACACGACCAGTCCCCAGAAAGAACACCACCATCCAGGCTTGGCCAAGCGAAGTTCACCACTGAAGTCGCAGGTCGGCGTACATCACCCAGACAACTCGGTCAGTCCCCTCTCCCTCTGGGAGAGGGCTAGGGTGAGGGGCTTTGCTTTTATGGCGTTAAACTGGCTAACCATGAACGACAGGAAGTCAAAAACTCATGCGATATCTGATCATCTGTTTACTCAGCCTTCTTGGCCCATACCTCGCCCTTGCCGACGAAACCCACATTGAACAGGCACGCCAGACACTAAAGAACTACGGGCTGGGCCACTGCATTCTGAAGCCATTCAACGAACGCTCAGCGCTGGAAAAAGACATTGCGCTGTCCGCCAATGCCTATTCATTCATGGGCAACGGCCTACATTCCATCCTGCAAGATGAAGACACGCTGCAAGTGCTGCACGATCCCTATAAAGAAACACTGAGCTACATATCGGCGGCTTACCAGCAGACCCCTTCACGCAGCAAACACTCAAATGAAAAAGTGGTGTTCCTTGCGTGCCTGAAGATCTACAACTCCGAAGCGTTCAACCGCTTTATCAAAACCCAAGATGCCTACATCTCTGACTGACCCCCCGATTTCAATCAATCAAAAGATCGCAGCCTTCGGCGGCTCCTACATGGGATAGGCGCTCACTCTGACGAAGGCTGCGGCCTTTCGATCTTCAGGCGGGCAAGCTGCGCAAGCGCTTGCCGATGACATCGAGCACATCACAGCCATCGCGCAATGGGATGGCGCACAGCAGGGCGAAGTCGCTGAGGATCACGGAGTCGCATTCGATCGAGCCGCGCATGCACATGTTTTCCAGGACCTGGACCACGGCGCGGATGCGGTGGTTGGCAGCGTCCATGAGGATGTCGAGGGGCACGTGGGTGTCGACGAACAGGCTGGGCATGTCGCTGCAATTGCCGGTGAGGGCCATGAAGCGGTTGTCGGGGTGAGGCGTGATTTTCTTGTAGGGCGGATCATGTTTTGTCGTTGTCATTCTTGGCATCCCTGAAGTTCTGAGTGGAGCCGCCATTGACCTTCCTACGGGTTTGGGTGGCAGCCATGTGCGGGAGTAGGAACTGAGAACTCCAAATCAGCCACGTCGAAACGTGTCCCGCACAAAGCCGCCGTCAACTTGTCATGAATACGCTTTGACCCTTGTATTCAGCCTGCGGCACTTATGCACTTCAGAGTTCGGGATCCTACCCCCTGCCACCGCTCTCGCGGCAACAACGAAAAGACTATCCCTGCAACTCACCACGCACCAGTTCATGAAAGCCGCCGCGATTCGAAGGAAACGTCCGAAGCGTTTGCCCCGAAATTTCACTCTGCCTCTGCCAGCAAAAACTCCAGAAGCGCCGATCGTGACGAATCTTCCGACATCGATAATTTGAAAAACTGCCCGACCTTGCAGCGCAAAACAGCCTCGGGAAACGCCTCGAACACGGCCGGTTGCTCCTCGCTCAGCCATTGCAAAGCATTGGCGATGCGTACGCTTGCATCAGTCTGCGCCAACAGCGATTGCGGCACGCTCCACCACGGAAAGACCCGCCCCGAAACCAGCGCACGGCCCCCGATTTCAATGGCCTGGCCATTGATCAAGGCTCGTGAAACGACTGGCAGCCATTGCGCGGGAATGACCTCGTCAGAGTGCAAAAGAGGCAGCAGAAACCGACCATCCCAAAAGCGAAAAAACACCGCTTTACCGTCCGGCATCAGCACTTGAGTCAGGCTGCGGAAATGTTCGACCAGCACGTCAAGATCCGCCGAAGACACCGCCAGCCACCCCCAGTCCCGCGATTCCGTTTCCGCCACCCAACGTAAAAACTCACTGTCCGCAGCGACAATTCCCACATAGGGCATCACCGCGTCCCACTCGGCATAAATGGTCTCGGCCCAGACCGGATTCGCCGTGCCCTGCCAGGCTTTGAAAGCATCGGCATCGCTGGCGCGGCTGAAAATTGCGAACAATTGCTCCGACGCATGCAGCGGTTGCCGCGCCAGCCATTGTTCGGGCGTCATTTGTTCAGGCTGCACAGACACCGTCCTTGCACCGCTCACACTCTTCGCAGAAAGGCGCATCACCTTTGAGACTCATGATCTGTGCGGCGGTGAGAACCGCCGCCGGTGCAGCGACCAGTTTCTCTGGCAAGCCCGGCACCAAAGGCGCAGCGCTGGTCGCCGCCATCGGCGCGCCACCCACAACAATCGGCACGCTGCTGAAAATGCCGCCGGGGCCGATGTTGATCCACTGTCCGCCGGCCTGAATCGTCGCGCTCGCGCCGCCATCAATGACCACTTGCTGGCCTGCGCTGATATGGATCTGCGCCGAGGCGCTGGTGGCCTGGCTGTTCACCCGAACCTGCCGGTCGCCGAGCACGGACAAATGATCATCCTGCCTGACTTCGGTCTGGCGCTGGCCGTGGGTGATGCGTTGCTCGTCGGCCTTGAGTTCATGCCGGGCGGTGCCGGTGACGAGCACACTGCGCTGATTATCGACCTGCAGCTGCTGGTCGTTGAGCACATGCTGGGTCCAGTTGCGCTGGGCACGCAGGTAGATTTCCTCGGCGCCTTTTTTATCCTCGATGCGCAGTTCGTTATAACCGCCACCGCCGGGACTGCTCTGGCTGCGGAACACGCTTCGGGTCTTGTCTGCCGGCAGATCCAGCGGCACAGGGGTCGCCGCATTTGGCAAACAACCCATGACCAGCGGCTTGTCGGCATCGCCATCAATGAAGCCGACCAGCACTTCCATGCCGACGCGCGGAATCAACACGCTGCCATAGTGATCGTGAGCCCAACCGGTCGCGACGCGCAGCCAGCAACTGGAGTGCTCGTTCAATTCGCCATCACGGTCCCAGGCCAGTTGCACTTTGACCCGGCCATATTCATCGCAATGGATTTCCAGATCTTTCGGGCCGGTGACCACGGCAGGTTGGTAGCCCGACATGCGCGGTTTTTCCGGGCACAGTGCCGGACGAAAGACCACGTCCCACGGCGTGGCGACGAAAGTATTGCGGTAGCCCTGGAAGGATTCGCCATCGCTGGTCACCGATTCCTCCAGCACCTGCGGCTGACGGCCGCGATGCTCGACACAGGTGAGCAACCACAGATCATTCCAGTCGCTGCGCGGGTGCTCGGTGAGTTGCAGAAAATGCCCGCAGACGAGTGAGGATTCGTCGCTGCTGCCCTCGGCCTGACGGTAATCGGCGACGTGCCGTTCCAACGCTCGCCGAGTCAGCTGTTTGCCGGTTTCACGATCACTGAATTGGCCGGGGAAGAGATAGTCCTCCAGCACCGGACGCTGCTCGCCGTCACTGCGACTTTCCAGAGACAGGCGTGGTTTTTCGAAGTTGTAGTCGCGCCGGGTGACGACGCTGGTACGGGTTTCCACGCGCACATTGAAACGCTGAATCGCCGGCGCGCCCGCCGACATGCCGCTACCCGGCAAATACAGCGTTGGCGCGGGCAGCTTGGGGAACACGGTCTGGTCGTCGCCGAATACCAGCAAATGGCCTTCGGGGCTGTGTTGAAAATGGTAATGAATGCCGACTTCGGCACACAGGCGCTGGATAAAGGCCAGATCGCTTTCGGCGTATTGCACGCAGTATTCGCGCTCCGGATATTCGCTGCCCAGGCGAAATTCAAAGGCATCGCGCAGGATCGAATGGTCTTTGAGGATCTGCGTGACAATTTGCGGCACGCTCTGATGCTGAAAAACACGCTGGTTGATGCGATGCCCCAGATACGTCAGACGCGGGACAAGGCTGAGGTGATAGCGTGTCAGACGTTTCCCGGAATCACCCTGTCCGACCTGATAAATCTGACCATGAATACCGCAACCCTGAGCATCGAAACTCAGAAACGCCTGACCATGCAGCAGGCTTTCCAGATCCAGGTCCGGCCGCTCGCTGACCAGTTCCAGCTCGAAGCGAAAGGGTTGGCTGATGGCTTCCCTGCCCGTGAACTCAAGGACTTTGAGGTCATGCCGGGCGCCTTCGAGGGTCAACGTGAAACGCGGTTGATTGGCAGGCGCGAACATCCGATGTCTCTCTGCAGTGTGAGGGCGGGCGATTCTGCATGAGGGGCAAGGGGTGCTGAACAGGTGACGGGAAATTCAGATTTGCCCTACGTGGGTTGCTGAAACGACCTTGTTAATTCGGCCGTTCGACTACAGACAATTCAATCAAACCTGCCACCCACCCTGTGGGAGCGAGCCTGCTCGCGAAAGCGGCATGTGAGTCAACACATTCATTGAATGATCAATCGCATTCGCGAGCAGGCTCGCTCCCACAATGGATTTCCACCGGATTCGAGAAATCTAAGGCACAAAAAAACGGCCCGCTTCCTCTAGGAAACGGGCCGTTTTCATGTGAGCCGAAGCTCAGTCGATCACTTGTTCAGATGGAAGTCTTTTTCCGCTGCCTCGAAACGCTCAACCATGCCGCGAGTCGGCTCACCCGCCTTGCTGACAAAGTAGATGGCCAGGCTGGCGAAGATGAAGCCCGGAATGATTTCGTACAGACCCAGCAGTTCGAAATGCTTCCAGACCACCACGGTGATTGCGCCGACCAGAATACCGGCCAATGCGCCATTGCGGGTCATGTCTTTCCAGACCACCGAAATCAGCACCACAGGACCGAATGCAGCACCGAAACCGGCCCAGGCGTAGGACACCAGGCCCAGTACGCGGTTTTCCGGGTTGGCAGCCAGCGCGATAGCGATCAGGGCTACCAGCAGCACCATGGCACGACCGACCCAGACCAGCTCCAGTTGCGAAGCGGACTTGCGCAGGAAGGCTTTATAGAAGTCTTCGGTCAGGGCGCTGGAGCACACCAGCAACTGGCAGCTCAGGGTGCTCATCACCGCCGCCAGAATGGCCGACAGCAGTACACCGGCAACCCATGGGTTGAAGAGGATTTTCGCCAGTTCAATGAACACGCGCTCCGGGTTCTCGGTCACAGGACCGGCCACTTCCGGGTGCGCCGAGAAATAGGCGATACCGAAGAAGCCCACCGCAACGGTGCCGCCCAGGCAGAGGATCATCCAGGCCATGGAAATGCGACGCGCCTTGGCGATCGACTTCACCGAATCCGCCGCCATGAAACGCGCGAGGATGTGCGGCTGGCCGAAGTAGCCCAGACCCCAACCCATCAGCGAGATGATGCCGATGAAGGTGGTGCCTTTGAGCATGTCGAAGTTGCTTGGATCTTGCGCTTCGATGGCGAGGAACGTGGTATCAACGCCGCCTGTGGCCAGCAGGACGATGATCGGCGTAAGGATCAGCGCGAAGATCATCAGCGTGGCTTGTACGGTGTCGGTCCAGCTCACCGCGAGGAAACCGCCGATGAAGGTGTAGGCAATCGTCGCCGCAGCACCGGCCCACAGCGCCGTTTCGTAGGTCATGCCGAACGTGCTTTCGAACAGACGGGCACCGGCGACGATGCCGGAAGCGCAGTAGATGGTAAAGAACACCAGAATCACGACCGCCGAGATGATCCGCAGCAAGCCGCTTTTATCTTCGAAACGGCTGGAAAAGTAATCCGGCAGAGTCAGGGCATCGCCGTTGTGCTCGGTCTGCACACGCAAACGGCCGGCGACAAACAGCCAGTTCAGGTAGGCACCGACGATCAGGCCGATGGCGATCCAGCTTTCGGACAGACCGGACATGTAGATGGCGCCCGGCAGGCCCATCAGCAACCAGCCGCTCATGTCGGAGGCACCGGCAGACAGCGCGGTGACGACGCTGCCGAGGCTGCGACCACCGAGAATATAATCGGAAAGGTTGTTGGTGGAGCGATAGGCCATCAAGCCGATCAGCACCATTGCTGCGATGTAGATCACGAACGTGATCAGGGTTGGATTGCTTACGCTCATTGAGTTACGCCCTGGCTTTGTTTTTATGTAGCGGCGGTGGTGAACCGCTCGCAAACGACGACGTTTGGCAGACGATCCGGGATCCCGCGCATTTAAGACTGATGTTTCCCCAGGAAAGCCATCAGCCGATGCACCGGGTTATTCCCGGTTGCACCTTGGCGGCGAATGCTATGCAACAAAGCAAATAAGGTGCAACCAGTTTCGCGAGAATTAGTTGCACCCATCCGGATTAATCGACGATCGCCCCGTTTTTGCTCCCTTTTGTCGCAGTCATGGCTCTTTGCTAGAAGCAAAAGCACCAAGCAGGAACAGCACTTTCGTACCAGAAAATATTTCCTGACGAGCTGCGTATTATTCCGGCAAAAAAAGGGTTGCACCCGGTTGCACCTCATTCAACGCACGGCTAATCTTGCGGCCAGCTGATGCCACGCAACTGTGGCAACCATGAGGATAAAAATATGGCTACCACCACCCTTGGGGTCAAACTCGATGACCCGACCCGCGAGCGCCTGAAGGCTGCCGCAACCTCGATTGATCGCACGCCGCACTGGCTGATCAAGCAGGCAATTTTCAATTACCTGGAAAAACTCGAGGGTGGTGCAACCCTGACCGAGTTGAACGGTTTGACCGCCAAAGACGCCGATGACGCAGGCGAAGTGCAGACCGATCACGCTCACCAATGCTTCCTCGAATTCGCTGAAAGCATCCTGCCGCAATCGGTTCTGCGTGCTTCGATCACCGCCGCCTACCGCCGCCCTGAGCCGGAAGTGGTGCCGATGCTGATCGAGCAGGCGCGCCTGCCGGCACCGATGGCCGAAGCCACCAACAAACTCGCGGCGACCATCGCCGAAAAACTGCGTAACCAGAAAAGTGCCGGCGGTCGTGCGGGCATTGTTCAGGGTCTGTTGCAGGAATTCTCCCTGTCGTCCCAGGAAGGCGTGGCGCTGATGTGCCTGGCCGAAGCGCTGCTGCGCATCCCGGACAAAGGCACCCGCGATGCGCTGATCCGCGACAAGATCAGCACCGGCAACTGGCATCCGCACCTGGGCAACAGCCCTTCGCTGTTCGTCAATGCCGCCACTTGGGGCCTGCTGCTGACTGGCAAACTGGTCTCCACCCACAACGAAGCCGGCCTGACTTCGTCGCTGAGCCGCATCATCGGCAAGAGCGGCGAGCCGATGATCCGCAAGGGCGTCGACATGGCCATGCGCCTGATGGGCGAGCAGTTCGTTACCGGCGAAACCATCGCCGAAGCGCTGGCCAATGCGAGCAAGTTCGAAGCCAAGGGCTTCCGTTACTCCTACGACATGCTCGGTGAAGCGGCACTCACCGAAGTCGACGCGCAGAAATACCTGGCGTCGTACGAACAAGCGATCCATTCGATCGGCAAAGCCTCTCACGGCCGTGGGATTTATGAAGGCCCTGGCATTTCCATCAAGCTTTCGGCACTGCACCCGCGTTACAGCCGTGCGCAGTACGAGCGGGTGATGGACGAGCTGTACCCGCGCCTGCTGTCGCTGACCCTGCTGGCCAAGCAATACGACATCGGCCTGAACATCGACGCCGAAGAAGCCGACCGCCTCGAGCTGTCGCTGGATCTGCTCGAGCGCCTGTGCTTCGAGCCGCAGCTGACTGGCTGGAACGGCATCGGTTTCGTTATCCAGGCTTATCAGAAGCGTTGCCCGTACGTGATCGACTACGTGATCGATCTGGCCCGCCGCAGCCGTCATCGCCTGATGATCCGCCTGGTGAAAGGTGCGTACTGGGACAGCGAAATCAAACGCGCTCAGGTCGAAGGTCTGGAAGGCTATCCGGTCTACACCCGCAAGGTGTACACCGACGTTTCCTACATTGCTTGCGCACGCAAACTGCTGTCGGTACCGGAAGTCATCTACCCGCAGTTCGCCACGCACAACGCCCACACCCTGTCGGCGATCTACCACATCGCCGGTCAGAACTATTACCCGGGCCAGTACGAGTTCCAGTGCCTGCACGGCATGGGTGAACCGCTCTACGAACAAGTTGTAGGCAAGGTTGCCGAAGGCAAGCTGAACCGTCCGTGCCGTGTGTACGCACCGGTCGGCACCCACGAAACCCTGCTGGCGTACCTCGTGCGTCGTCTGCTGGAAAACGGTGCTAACACCTCGTTCGTCAACCGTATCGCCGACCAGTCGATTTCGATCCAGGAACTGGTGGCCGATCCGGTGGCACAGATCGAGCAGATGGCCACCGTGGAAGGCGGTTTCGGCCTGCCGCACCCGCGCATTCCGCTGCCGCGTGACCTGTACGGTGCCGAGCGCGCCAACTCCAGCGGCATCGACATGGCCAACGAACATCGTCTGGCCTCGTTGTCCTGCGCCCTGCTCGCCACCGCGCACTACGACTGGAAAGCCGCGCCGATGCTCGGTTGCGCCTCCAGCAACGAAACGCCGGTCGCGGTGCTGAACCCGTCCGATCACCGCGATGTGGTCGGTCACGTTCAAGAAGCGACCGTCGAAGACGTCGACAACGCCATTCAATGCGCGCTGAACGCCGCGCCGATCTGGCAGGCCACCCCGCCGGCCGAACGTGCGGCGATCCTGGAACGTGCCGCTGACTTGATGGAAGGCGAGATTCAGCCGCTGATGGGCCTGTTGGCTCGCGAAGCCGGCAAGACCTACGCCAACGCCATCGCCGAAGTCCGCGAAGCGGTCGACTTCCTGCGTTACTACGCAGTGCAGGCGCGCAACGATTTCAGCAATGACGCCCACCGCCCACTCGGTCCGGTGGTGTGCATCAGCCCGTGGAACTTCCCGCTGGCAATCTTCAGCGGCCAGGTCGCTGCGGCATTGGCTGCCGGTAACCCGGTACTGGCCAAACCGGCTGAGCAGACTCCGCTGGTCGCCGCTCAAGCCGTGCGCCTGATGCTCGAAGCCGGCATCCCGGAAGGCGTGCTGCAACTGCTGCCGGGGCGCGGTGAAACCGTCGGCGCCGGTCTGGTTGGCGATGAGCGCGTCAAAGGCGTGATGTTCACTGGTTCCACCGAAGTTGCGCGCTTGCTGCAACGCAACATCGCTGGCCGTCTCGACAGCCAGGGCCGTCCGATTCCGCTGATCGCCGAAACCGGTGGCCAGAACGCGATGATCGTCGATTCCTCGGCTTTGACTGAACAAGTGGTGATCGACGTGGTGTCGTCGGCCTTCGACAGCGCCGGTCAGCGCTGCTCGGCACTGCGCGTGCTGTGCCTGCAGGAAGATTCCGCCGATCGCGTCATCGAAATGCTCAAAGGTGCCATGGCCGAAAGCCGTCTCGGCAACCCGGAGCGTCTGTCCGTGGACATCGGCCCGGTGATCGACGCCGAAGCCAAGGCGGGCATCGACAAGCACATCCAGGGCATGCGCGATAAAGGTCGCAATGTTTACCAGGTGGCGATTGCCGACAGTGAAGAGGTCAAGCGCGGCACCTTCGTCATGCCGACCCTGATCGAGCTGGAAAGCTTCGACGAACTGCAACGCGAAATCTTCGGCCCGGTACTGCACGTGGTGCGCTACAAGCGCAAAGAGCTGGATCAACTGATCGGCCAGATCAACGCCTCCGGTTACGGCCTGACGCTGGGCGTGCACACGCGCATCGACGAGACCATCGCCAAGGTGATCGACAACGTCAACGCCGGTAACGTCTACGTCAACCGCAACATCGTTGGTGCCGTGGTCGGCGTGCAGCCATTCGGCGGCGAAGGCCTGTCGGGTACTGGCCCGAAAGCCGGTGGCCCGCTGTATCTGTACCGCCTGCTGTCGACGCGTCCTGCCGACGCCATCGAACAATCCTTCGCCCGCGGTGACGCCATCGTCGCCCCGGACGTGCGCTTGCGCGATGCCATGAGCCAATCGTTGAACGCGCTGAAAGCCTGGGCCGACAACAACAAGTTCGCCGACCTGAGCACCCTGTGCGGGCAATACGCAGCGCAATCGCAGAGCGGCATCACCCGCGTGCTGGCCGGCCCGACCGGCGAGAAAAACAGCTACGCGATCCTGCCGCGCGAACACGTGCTGTGCCTGGCGGAAGTTGAAGGTGATCTGCTGACGCAACTGGCGGCGGTGCTGGCAGTGGGCGGTTCGGCGGTTTGGCCGGAAACCGAGCTGACCAAGGCGTTGTTTGCCCGCCTGCCGAAGGAAGTGCAGGCGCGGATCAAACGCGTTGCCGACTGGAACAAGGACGAAGTGGTGTTCGATGCCGTGCTGCATCACGGCCACTCCGACCAGTTGCGCGGCGTCTGCCAGCAGATCGCCCAGCGTGGCGGCGCGATCGTTGGCGTGCAGGGCCTGTCCCAGGGCGAGACCAACATTGCCCTGGAGCGTCTGGTGATCGAACGGGCATTGAGCGTCAACACCGCTGCGGCGGGGGGTAATGCCAGCTTGATGACGATCGGTTAAAACCGATAAACCGGGCACCTGCATAGGTGCCCGGCATAGCAACAATCCCTGTGGGAGCTGGCTTGCCAGCGATAGCGATTTTTCAGTCAACCATCAATGTTGAATGAACTGCCGCCATCGCTGGCAAGCCAGCTCCCACAGTTGTTTTCGGCGCCTGTTAAGTCCGCGCGCGGCTCCAACATCACGCTTATCAATCATCCTGTTCAGTCTTTATCAGCACGCCTAGACTCGGCCCAACCCCAATTTCCAGGTAGGCCGCCATGTCCGAGACGCTGCTCAGTTCCCGCAATCTGGCTTTCGAGCTGTACGAAGTCCTCGATGCCGAGGGCCTGACCCGGCGTGAGCGCTTTGCCGAGCACAACCGCGAAACCTTCGACGCCGCCATTGGCACCGCGCGCAATATCGCCGAAAAGTTTTTCGCCCCGCACAACCGCAAGGGCGATGAAAACGAGCCGCGCTATGAAGACGGCCAGGCCATTCTGATTCCCGAAGTGAAACCAGCGGTGGATGCCTTTCTCGAGGCCGGATTTCTTAACGCCGCACGCAGTTTTGAAGCGGGCGGCATGCAATTACCGACCCTGCTGTCGCAGGCCTGCTTCGCGCACTTTCAGTCCGCCAACGCAGCGTCGACCTCGTACCCGTTCCTGACCATGGGCGCGGCCAATCTGATCGAGAGCTTTGGCAGCGAAGAGCAGAAACAGCGCTTCCTGCAACCGATGATCGACGGACGTTTCTTCGGCACCATGGCCCTAACCGAGCCCCATGCCGGTTCATCGCTGTCGGACATTCGTACCCGCGCCGAACCTGCATCCGACGGCACCTATCGCCTGAAGGGCAACAAGATTTTCATTTCCGGCGGCGATCACCCGCTGTCGGAAAACATCGTGCACATGGTTCTGGCCAAACTGCCCGACGCCCCACCGGGGGTGAAAGGTATTTCGCTGTTTATCGTGCCGAAGTTTCTAGTCAACGACGACGGCAGCCTCGGCCAGCGCAACGACGTGCTGCTCGCCGGCTTGTTCCACAAGATGGGCTGGCGCGGCACCACATCGACGGCGCTGAACTTCGGCGATAACGGCGAGTGCGTCGGCTATCTGGTAGGCAAGCCGCACCATGGTTTGAGCTACATGTTCCAGATGATGAACGAAGCGCGGATCGGCGTCGGCATGGGCGCGGTCATGCTCGGCTATGCCGGTTACCTGTATTCGCTGGAATACGCCCGCGAGCGGCCGCAGGGTCGGGTGCCGGACAGCAAGGATCCGAGCACAGCGCCGGTGGCGATCATTCAGCACGCAGATGTCAGACGCATGTTGCTGACGCAGAAATCCTACGTCGAAGGGGCTTTTGACCTCGGCCTGTATGCCGCGCGCTTGTTCGATGACACCACCACGCTGGAAACCGAAGCCGAACGCAAACAGGCTCATGAGCTGCTGGATCTGCTGACGCCGATCGTCAAATCCTGGCCTTCGGAGTTCTGCCTCAAAGCCAACGAACTGGCGATCCAGATTCTTGGCGGCCACGGCTACACCCGTGAGTACCCGGTGGAGCAGTACTACCGCGACAACCGCCTGAACCCGATCCACGAAGGCACTCACGGCATCCAGTCGCTGGATCTGCTTGGGCGCAAACTGGCGCAGAACGGTGGCGCCGGTCTCAAGCAACTGATTCGATTGATCGCCAACACGGCCGAACGTGCCACTGCCTACGACTCGTTGACCACCCTGCGCGAACCGCTGGAAAAACTCGTGGCCCGCCTGCAAACCGTGACCATCGGCCTGCTCACCGATCTGGCCCAAGGCAAGGTCAACAGCAGCCTGGCGAACTCGGCGCTGTACCTGAAAGTGTTCGGCCACGCAGTGATCGGCTGGCGCTGGCTGGAGCAGGCGATCCGCGCCGAGGAAGGCCTGGCCAAAGGCAATTCGGCGGATGTCGACTTCTATAAGGGCAAGTTGCAGGCGGCGCGGTATTTCCTCACGTGGGAAGTGCCGGGTTGCCAGCATGAGCTGGACTTGCTGGAGGCGCGGGACGATACGTGTCTGGGGATGCGGGAGGAGTGGTTCTGATCCGGATTATGCGTAGTGGCTGATGCCGTCTTCGCGGGCGAGCCCGCTCCCGCAGGTATTGCGGCGTGTTCATGATGCGTGAACACCCCAGAACCCTGTGGGAGCGGGCTTGCCCGCGAAGAGGCACGAGCTGACGGAGCATCAACTCAACTTGAACCCACCCATCTGCGGCGCCAGATCATCCGCCAGCCGCTGCAACATCTGACAATCCTCACGACACGCACGAACCTCCCCCGCCGTCGCCCGTGCCAGATCGGAAATCCCCTGCACGTTGCGGTTGATCTCTTCAGTCACCGCCGACTGCTCTTCGGTTGCCGTCGCCACCTGATGGTTCATATCGCTGATGCGCTCAACCTGGCCGGTGATCGCCGTCAGCGACGCGCCGGTACGCTGGCTCGATTCAACCCCGGTACCCGTCGCGGCCTGGCCGGTGCGCATCGAAGACACGGCGTTCTCCGCGCCTTGCTTGAGGCTGCCGATCATCAGGTGAATTTCGTCGGTCGAGGCCTGGGTCCTGCGCGCGAGGGTGCGCACTTCATCGGCGACCACCGCGAAGCCACGGCCCATGTCGCCAGCGCGGGCAGCTTCGATGGCGGCGTTGAGTGCGAGCAGATTGGTCTGTTCGGAAACGCCACGAATCACCGCCAGCACCGAATCGATCGACGCCACTTGCTGCGCCAGCTCACCCACTGCGCCCGCCGCTAAGCCGATCTCATCGGACATGCTTTCGATATGACGGATCGAGCCACCGACCACTTCCCGTGCCTGCAACGCCTCATCGCGCGCGGTTTGCGAGGCAAGCGCGGCGTTGCCAGCGTTCTGCGCGATTTCCTGCACGGTCAGGCCCATTTCGTGGACGGCGGTGGCTACCATGTCGGTCATTTCCTGCTGCCGGCCGGAACGCTCGGCGGTGTTGTCCACCACCGTCGCCACTTGCCCTACGGCCGTGCGCAGGCGCTCGCTGGTGGTCAGCACTTCGCCGATCATCGCGCGCTGGCTGTCGAGGAAACGGTTGAAGCCGCGCGCCAGGTCACCCAACTCATCGGCACGGCTGGAATCTAACCGGTGAGTCAAATCTCCACCACCGCTACCGATGGCCACCAGTGCCCGTGTTACTTGTCGAATCGGTCGCACCAGCCCCTGCGCCAGCCACACCACCAACGCCAGGCAGACCAACGCCACCACCAGACCGATGCCGCCACTCATCCACATCGCTTTCCGTGCTTCGGCGTAGATCTGCGACTGCGGCACTTCGGCCACCAGGGTCCAGCCGAGATCGCGCAGCGGCAGGCTGAAGGCGAGGAAGTCTTCACCGTCGCGCTGGAAGCTGCTGTTGACCGCATCCTTGTGCCCCATCAGCGCTTGTGCCGCATTGGCACCGATCTGCTCGGTCAAGGTGCGTTTGCCGCTGAACTGCGCCTCAGGATGGACCTGAATCAAACCATCGGAACGCACGAGATAGACTTTGCCGCGCTCGCCGAAACTGAAGTTGTGAATCAGCTCCGACAGCTCTTTCATGCTCAGCCCGAGCCCGGCGACCCCGACAACTTTGCCGGCCTGCTCGACCTTCAGATCGATGAACAGGGCCAGCTCGCCAGTGGCGCCGTCGTTGTCGATATTGAGGGTGCGCGGCTGATTGCTGTCGAGAAAGGAATAGAACCAGGCGTCGGCCGGTTTGGCGCGACTGAGGGTGCGGTCCAGGCCTTTTTCGGTGATGTAGTGATTGGATTCGGTGCCGATGATCAGCGCAGTGAAGGCCTTGTGTTCGGCGCGGATGCCTTCCAGATACTGCGCGAAGAGCGCAGTTTTGCTGCTGTCCTCGCCTGTCGCCAGCCAGTCACGCACCATGGTGTTACTGGCGATGTCCTTGGCGGCGGTGAGCGGTTGCACCAGGATGCGTTCGATATCGTTGCGCGTCGCTTCAATGCTCGACGGCAGCGCTTGTTCGACCAGATAGCTCTGGGCGAGGCGGTTGACCACCAGGGTATAAATGCCAACCACAATCACGATGCTGATCAGCAGGGCCGCGCCCATGCCGAGAATCAACTGCCACTGAATACTGCGTCGCCACCACTGCATGGAGCACCCCCAAGGAATAAGTGGCCGAAACACTGCAACAGCCGTGCCGATTGTATACAAGCCAACCGACAATCTATTCCCTGGTTGTGCGCAACTTCATCAGCCCTGACTGATGGTCTTGGCAATGGTCTCGACCGTGGCGCTGACTTGCTCTTGATAACGCTCGAGTTCTTCTTTGTGCTGCTTCTTCATTTCGATCTGCTGCGAGCACAGATTCATCGCCGCCAGCACCAGCAAACGGTCGCCGATCAGCGTCGGGTATTTGCGTTTGGTGTCTTCCAGCGCTGCCTTGAGCATCATCGCCGCATCCAGCAGGGTCTGTTCTTCCCCGGCCGGTGCCTTGATCGAATAGTCCTCGCCGAGAATGGAGATGACTTTTACCCCTGCTGTGCCGTGGTTCATGCGCTGACAGGACCGGCATTGACGCGATCAACCAGCGCCTGAATGCGCGCGGCGGTGGCGCCGTGTTTTTCTTCCTGCTCCATCAGGTTCAGTTGCAGGTTTTCATTTTCATCCTTGGCCTGGGCCAGTTCCGTGGACAGGGTCTGGTTGGTCTGCAGCAAGGTCTGGTTCTGTTGCACCAGGTCGCTGACGAGCTGTTCCAATTGGCTGAGGGATGCTTCCAACATTTTGATCTTCCAAGCGTTTTTCAAAGGGCGCGTACGATAAAGAAAAGTCACCACGGATGCCAGGGTTAAACCGGCGCAAGGCCTTGATTTTCCTGGGGGCAAGCGTTCTCGCGAGTTTAAAAGACTGTGATTGGTCGATCTGGTTCCTGCACTTCGTCGCTCAAGCCTGTCTGCGACAAATACGCACACCACCTCAAGACTTTAGTCGTATGACCGATAAGTCACCCATACAGCAGTCTCAGCCCGCATGGATGCGGCCCTTTTCGGTATCCGCCCATGTCCCTTCGCAATATGAATATCGCCCCACGGGCGTTCACCGGCTTCGCCCTGATCGGCGGCCTGATGTTGATCCTCGGCGTGTTTGCGCTGAACCAGATGAGCAAGATCCGCGCGGCCGGCGAAGACATCGCCACCGCCAGCGTGCCATCGATCAAGGCCCTCGATGAATTCACTCAACTGACCCTGCGCCTGCGCGTGCTCTCGTATCGCCTGCTGATCAACCGCGAACCCGACGTGCAGCAGAAAACCATCGAGCTGTTCGACCTGCGCAATCGCCAGATCGCCGATGCGCAACGCGCATACGAGCCACTGATCGAAGGCCCGCAGGAGCGTGCGGCGTACGATCAGTACGTGCAATTGCTGGCGCAGTACCGTCAGCTTGAAGAACGCATGAAAACCCTGTCGCGCAACAACCAGATCGCCGAGTTGCAACAGATGCTCAACAGCGATTTGCTGAGCAATTCGGAAGCGGTGAATACCGCGCTGGCGCGCTTGCTGGAGATCAACACCCAGCAGATTGCCGAGACTGATCAGGGCGCGAAGGATCAGTATTCGCTGTCGTTCGATCTGGTGGTGACCCTGCTGGTGATCGCCAGCGGCCTGACCCTGCTGTTCGCCTGGTTGCTGACCGTGAGCATTACCAAGCCGATTTCCAAGGCACTCGAGGCGGCGGAAACCATCGCCGAAGGCAACCTCACCCAGCCGATCCATGTCGATGGCGAAGATGAAGCCGGGCGCCTGCTGGCGGCGATGGCGAAGATGCAATCGAAGCTGCGCGACACCCTGCAGCGCATCTCCGGTTCGGCCACACAGCTTGCGTCTGCTGCGGAAGAGCTGAACAGCGTCACCGACGAAAGTGCGCGCGGCCTGACCCAGCAGAACAACGAAATCGAGCAGGCCGCCACTGCGGTCAATGAGATGACCAGCGCCGTCGAGGAAGTCGCGCGCAACGCGGTCAGCACTTCGGAAGCCTCGAAAAACGCCACCACTTCGGCGGGCGACGGTCGTGATCTGGTGCAAGAAACCGTCAGCGCCATCGAACGCATGAGCGCCGATGTGCAGAGCACCGCGTCGCTGATCGGCGACCTGGCCAATGAATCCCGCGACATCGGCAAGGTGCTCGACGTGATTCGTGGCCTCGCCGACCAGACCAACCTGCTGGCATTGAACGCAGCCATCGAAGCGGCCCGTGCCGGTGAGGCCGGTCGTGGTTTCGCCGTAGTGGCGGACGAAGTGCGCGCACTGGCCCATCGCACCCAGCAGTCGACCAGCGAAATCGAACGCATGATCGGCAGCATCCAGAGCGGCACCGAACACGCCGTGGATTCGATGCGCAACAGCACCGAGCGCGCCGAATCGACCTTGAATATCGCCCGTGGCGCCGGGATGTCGCTGGACACCATCAACAGCGCCATCGTCGAAATCAACGAGCGCAACCTGGTTATCGCCAGCGCCGCCGAAGAGCAGGCGCAGGTGGCGCGGGAAGTCGATCGCAATCTGGTCAACATCCGCGATCTGTCGGTGCAGTCGGCGACCGGCGCCAATCAGACCAGCGCAGCAAGCAATGAGCTGTCGCGCTTGGCGCTGGACCTTAACAACATGGTTGGGCGGTTCAGCCTGTAACACACCTCGCTTGAGCTTCCCCTGTGGTGAGGGGATTTATCCCCGTTGGGTGGCGAAGCCGCCCCAAAAGCAGCGTATGCGGTTCCCTTTAAGGATCCGCGTACGGCGGTTTTACGACGGCTGCGCCGCCGAACGGGGATGAATCCCCTCGCCACAGTCATCATTCGCCGCATTTTCAGGGTGATTCTGCAGAAAAGCTTTTTGACAGCATCACATTTCAACAGGTTAGAATCGCTGGCACGCAGACTGCATGGTCAGTTTGTGCCTCGTCTTTATGCTTCTGGAGTACTGCCTTTGAATGCGACGACCATCAACAGCCTGTTCTTGATCGGCGCGTTGCTGGTAGGCGCAAGCATTCTTGTCAGTTCTCTTTCTTCACGTCTCGGCATTCCGATTCTGGTCATCATTCTCGCGGTCGGCATGGCGGCCGGAGTCGATGGTGGCGGGATCATTTTCGATAACTACCCGACGGCCTATCTGGTCGGCAACCTCGCCCTGGCAGTGATCCTGCTCGACGGCGGCTTGCGTACGCGGGTGTCGAGTTTCCGCGTGGCCTTGTGGCCGGCGCTGTCGCTGGCCACGGTCGGGGTGTTGATTACCACCGGGCTGACCGGCATGGCCGCTGCGTGGCTGTTCGACCTCAATCTGATTCAGGGCCTGCTGATCGGCGCCATCGTCGGCTCGACCGACGCCGCTGCGGTGTTCTCGCTGCTCGGCGGTAAAGGCCTCAACGAACGAGTCAGCGCCAGTCTGGAAATCGAATCCGGCAGCAACGACCCGATGGCGGTGTTTCTCACCGTGACCCTGATCGACATGCTCGCCAGCGGCGAAACCGGCCTGCACTGGAGCCTGCTGACCCACCTGATCCGCGAGTTCGGCATCGGTGGTGTGATCGGTCTGGGCGGCGGTTGGGTGATGCTGCAACTGGTCAATCGCATCAATCTCGCCGCTGGGCTCTATCCGATCCTGATCATTGCTGGCGGTCTGGTGGTGTTCGCGCTGACCAACGCCTTGCATGGCAGCGGCTTCCTCGCTGTCTATCTGTGCGGTCTGGTGATCGGCAACCGCCCGGTGCGCAGCCGCCACGGCATTCTGCACATGCTCGACGGCATGGCCTGGCTGGCGCAGATCGGCATGTTCCTCGTGCTGGGCCTGCTGGTCACGCCCCACGATCTGCTGCCGATCGCCCTGCCCGCCCTCGGTCTGGCATTGTGGATGATCCTGTTCGCGCGGCCGCTGTCGGTGATGGTCGGCCTGCTGCCGTTCAAGGCCTTCCATGGTCGTGAAAAAGCCTTTATTTCCTGGGTCGGCCTGCGCGGCGCGGTGCCGATCATTCTCGCGGTGTTCCCGCTGATGGCCGGCCTGCCGCAAGCGCAGCTCTACTTCAATCTGGCGTTCTTCATCGTGTTGGTTTCGTTGCTGGTGCAGGGCACGAGCCTGCCGTGGGTGGCCAAGCTGCTCAAGGTGACCGTTCCGCCAGAACCCGCGCCGATATCCCGAGCGGCACTGGAAGTGCACGTCACCAGCGAGTGGGAACTGTTCGTTTACAAGCTCGGCGCGGAGAAATGGTGCATCGGCTCGCCCCTGCGTGAGCTGAAAATGCCCGAAGGCACACGCATCGCGGCGCTGTTTCGTGGCCAGCAACTGCTCCATCCGTCGGGTAGTACGGTGCTGGAAGTCGATGATTTGCTGTGTGTTATTGGCCATGAACACAACTTGCCGGCCCTCGGCAAACTGTTCAGCCAGGCACCGCAACGCGGCCTCGATCTGCGTTTCTTCGGCGACTTCGTGCTCGAAGGAGACGCCCAGCTTAAAGCGGTTGCAGCGCTGTATGGCTTGCCGGCCGAAGGCATCGATCCGGACATGACTCTGGGCGCGTTCATTGCGCAAAAAGTCGGGGGTGCCCCCATCGTCGGCGACCAGGTGGAGTGGAACAACACCCATTGGACGGTGGCGGTCATGGACGGGAACAAGATCGGCAAAGTGGGCGTCAGATTCCCCGAAGGAAGTCGCCCGGGCCCCGGACTCTTCCTCTAAACTGCTCCCACTCTCACTTGCTTGACCGGTCTCTATGCCTACCCTGCGCTCCTTTTTCGCCGCGGCCCTGCTGGGCCTCAGTCTTGTCGTCGGCCCGCTGCATGCTGCCGAACCACCGTCCAGCGATGCCGTGCAGGCCAGCCTCGACAAGCTGGCCGACAGCAAACTGCCGGACGCCGACAAGAAGACCCTGCAGACCGTCCTGCAGAACACCCTCAATCAACTGAACAACCAGCGTGATTACGAGCAGAAGCTGATCGATCTCAAGCGTCAGCTGGCCAACGCGCCGAAGCAGACGATTGAAAATACCCGCGAACTCAGCCGCCTCAAGGCCACCGCACCGGTGCCGGTAGCGCAGCGCTTTCCGAAAGAGTCGATCCAGCAACTGGAGCAGATCCTTACCGATCGCTCGACGCAGCAGAGCGATCTGCAAAAAGCCCTGGCCGAAGCCAACAGCCTGATCATCACTGCACAGACTCGCCCCGAGCGCGCTCAGGCGGAGATTTCCGCCAGCCAGACGCGCATCCAGCAGATCAACACCATCCTCAAATCCGGCAAGGACACCGGCAAAACGGTCACCGCCGAACAGCGCGACCAGTTGAACGCCGAACTCGCCGCACTCAATGCACTGATTCCGCTGCGCCGCCAGGAACTGGCCGGCAACACCCAGTTGCAGGATCTGGGCAATGCCCAGCACGATTTGCTCTCGGAAAAATCCGATCGTCTCGACCGCGAGATCCAGGAACTGCAAACCCTGATCAACCAGAAGCGTCTGGCGCAGTCGCAGGAAACCGTTACCCAGCAATCGATCGAAGCGCAGAAGGCCGGCGGCAGCAGCCTGCTGGCGAGTGAGAGCGCGACCAACCTCAAGCTTTCCGACTATTTGCTCAAGAGCACCGACCGTCTCAACGAAGTCACGCAGCAGAACCTGCAGACCAAACAGCAACTCGACACCCTGACCCAGAGCGATTCGGCGCTGGACGAGCAAATCAACGTGCTCAAGGGCAGCCTGCTGCTGTCGAAAATCCTCTACAAACAGAAGCAGGCGCTGCCGCACTTGAAGGTCGACCGCGACCTCGCCGACCAGATTGCCGATATTCGCCTGTATCAGTTCGATGTCAGCCAGCAGCGGGAGCTGCTGAGCAATCCGGCGACCTACGTCGACAATTTGCTGGCCACCCAGCCGCCTGAGCAGGTCACCCCGCAATTGCGCAAGAGCCTGCTCGATCTGGCCAACACCCGCGCTGATCTGCTCGAGCGGCTGAACCGCGAGTTGAGCGCGATGCTCAACGAATCGATCACCCTGCAGCTCAACCAGAAACAATTGCTGAGCACCGCGCAAAGCCTGCGCGCGACCCTCGACGAACAGATGTTCTGGATCCCCAGCAACAAGCCGCTGGACGTGGAATGGATGCGCGGTGTGCCCGAGCGCCTGGAGCGGCAGGTCAATACCTTGCCCTGGGCGTCGAGCCTGAGCGAGCTGGCTGACGGCCTGACCCAGCGGCCATTGCTGTTCTTGCCTCTGGCGCTGCTGATTGGCGCCCTGTTGTGGCGCCGCAAGGCGCTGTACGGACGCCTCAACAAAGTTCACCAGGACATCGGCCACTTCAAGCGCGACAGCCAGTGGCACACGCCGCAGGCGATTCTGATCAACATCCTGTTGGCGATGCCGGTGGCGCTGGGTCTGGCGCTATGCGGTCTGGCCTTGCAGATCGACGCGCGCGGGCAGAACGCCAATATGGGCGCGGCGCTGTTGCAGATGGGCCAGGCCTGGCTGGTGTTCTACACCGCATACCGGATTCTTGCGCCGGGTGGCGTGGCGGAATTGCACTTCCGCTGGGAAAAACCGCAGGTCGAGTTCCTTCAGGGCTGGGTGCGTCGATTGGGCCTTGTGGTCATGGCGCTGGTGGCCGTGGTGGCCGTCGCCGAATTGCAACCAGCGGCGCTGGCCGATGACGTGCTCGGCATGCCGGTGGTGCTGACCTGCTACGCCTTGATGGCGTGGCTGCTCAGTCGCCTGCTGATCAGCAGCCCGACGCACCAGAATGCCTCGCTGTTCCGCAAAGCCGTCGGAGTGATGTTCACGCTGCTGCCGATCGCCCTGTTTGTCGCGGTGTGCTTCGGCTACTACTACACCGCGCTGAAACTCAGCGACCGCTTGATCAACACCCTGTACCTGCTGATGTTCTGGCTGGTGATCGAGGCGACCTTCGTGCGTGGCTTGAGCGTTGCCGCGCGGCGTTTGGCTTATCAGCGCGCACTGGCCAAACGGCAGGCGGCAAAAGAGGCCGGCGACGGCGAAGCGGTGATCGAAGAGCCGACGCTGGACATCGAAAAGGTCAACGAACAGTCCCTGCGCCTGATCCGTCTGGCCCTGCTCGGCGGTTTCATCGCGGCGCTGTACTGGGTCTGGTCGGACCTGATTTCGGTGTTCTCGTATCTGGACAACATCACCCTCTACGAATACACCAGCGGCACCGGCGCCAACATGAGCATGGTGCCGATCAGCATCGGCGACATGCTCGGCGCGCTGATCATCATCGGCATCACCTTCGCGCTGGCGCGCAACTTGCCCGGGCTGCTCGAAGTGTTCGTGCTGTCCAAACTCAATCTGGCCCAGGGCAGCGCTTATGCGACAACCACGCTGCTGTCCTACGTGATTGCCGGCGTCGGTTTTGTCACCACCCTGTCGACCCTCGGCGTCAGCTGGGACAAGTTGCAGTGGCTGGTGGCAGCGCTGTCGGTGGGCCTCGGTTTCGGTATGCAGGAGATCTTCGCCAACTTCATCTCCGGCATCATGATCCTCTTCGAACGCCCGGTGCGGATCGGTGACACCATCACCATCGGCAACCTGTCGGGCACGGTGAGCAAGATCCGCATCCGCGCCACAACCATCACCGACTTCGACCGCAAGGACATCATTGTCCCGAACAAAACGTTCATCACCGGGCAACTGATCAACTGGTCGCTGACCGACACCATCACCCGCGTCACGCTGAAACTCGGCGTCGATTACGGTTCGGATCTGGACCTGGTCAAGGAACTGCTGCTCAAAGCGGCCCGGGAGAACCCGCGTGTGCTCAAAGAACCTGAGCCACACGTGTACTTCCTCAACTTCGGCGAAAGCACCCTCGACCACGAACTGCGCATGCATGTGCGCGATCTCGGTGACCGCAACCCGGTGCTGGATGAGGTCAACCGCTTCATCAATCGCGAGTTCAAGAAGCAGCACATCAACATCTCGTTCCGGCAGATGGAGGTTTATCTGAAGAACCTGCACGGCCAGGAATACAAGATGGTGCCTGTGGAACCCGAGAACAAAACCATCGTGCCGATCGTCGACGGGCAGAAACCGTTGCCGGAACCGCCACCGAGCAAACTCGACTAACCGACATGGTCCCAGCAGAATGCTCGGACATTCTGCTGGAGCCGGCCCGTGAAAGCCCTCGACGAACTGACTTTCGACAACCGCTTCGCCCGCCTGGGCGACGCGTTCTCCGCGCACGTGCTGCCCGAGCCGATCGACAATCCGCGGCTGGTGGTCGCCAGCCCGGCCGCTCTGGCCTTGCTCGATCTCGATGCGGCCAGCGCCGACACCGAAGAATTCGCGCAGCTGTTCGGCGGCCACAAGCTGTGGGCCGACGCCGAGCCACGGGCGATGGTCTATTCCGGGCATCAGTTCGGCGGTTATACCCCGCAACTGGGCGACGGGCGCGGCCTGCTGCTGGGCGAGGTGTACAACAACGTCGGCGAGCATTGGGACCTGCACCTCAAGGGCGCCGGGCAGACGCCGTTTTCGCGCATGGGCGATGGCCGCGCGGTGCTGCGCTCGTCGATTCGCGAATTCCTCGCTTCCGAAGCGCTGTACGCGCTGAACATCCCGTCTTCGCGGGCCGCCTGCGTTATCGGCTCCGACACGCCGGTCTGGCGGGAAAAGCAGGAACGCGCGGCGATGGTGCTGCGTCTGGCACCGAGCCATATCCGCTTCGGCCATTTCGAATACTTCTACTACACCAAGCGCCCCGAGCAGCAGAAACAGCTTGGCGAGCATGTGCTGGCGATGCACTTCCCCGAATGCCTGGAGCAACCGGAACCGTATCTGGCAATGTTTCGCGAGATCGTCGAACGCAACGCCGAACTGATCGCCAAGTGGCAGGCTTATGGCTTCTGCCACGGCGTGATGAACACCGACAACATGTCGATCCTCGGCATCACCTTCGACTTCGGCCCGTTCGCCTTCCTCGATGACTTCGACGCGCATTTCATCTGCAATCACTCCGATGATCAGGGCCGCTACTCGTTCAGCAATCAGGTGCCGGTGGGCCAGTGGAACCTCAGCGCGCTCGCCCAGGCGCTGACGCCGTTCATCAGCGTCGAGGCCCTGCGCGAAACCCTCGGCTTGTACCTGCCGCTGTTCCAGGCGCACTACCTCGACCTGATGCGCCGCCGCTTCGGCTTCACCACCGCCGAGGACGACGATCAGCAACTGCTGGAAAACCTGCTGCAACTGATGCAGAACAGCGGCGTCGACTACACGCTGTTCTTCCGCCGCCTCGGTGAAGAGTCAGCCGAACAGGCCATCGCCCGCCTGCGCGACGATTTTGTCGATATCAAAGGTTTCGATGCCTGGGGCGAACGCTACGTCGCCCGGGTCGGCCGCGACGGCAATGCCGATCAGGCACAACGCCGCGCACGGATGCATGCAGTCAATCCGCTGTACATCCTGCGCAATTATCTGGCGCAAAAGGCTATTGATGCGGCGGAACAAGGGGATTATGCCGAGGTACGCCGACTGCATGCGGTGCTGAGCAAACCGTTTGAGGAGCAGCCGGGGATGGAGGGTTACGCCGAGCGGCCACCGGAGTGGGGAAAGCATTTGGAGATCAGTTGTTCTTCGTAGGCGCTTCAGCTTAGCGGGTCGATTGCACTGATTACACGGTCGACGATGTCAGACATTGTCACGTCATCCAGTCGCTCGATGAATTTGGCCGTGCCGTCTCGTACCCGTTGTTCTATGTCAAAACTGCGAACCTGATTACACACCGCTACACCATTGGTTTCGTGGCCAGTAATGGCGACCGCCAAACCCATATTCCGGCTGAAATTCCCACCGCTAGTAACAGGCACCGTCATGCTCACGCCCAATGCGTTGATCTCTCTGGGCGTGATCACCACAAAGCGATGTCTGTTCATCATCTCCCGCCCCGCCACTGGGTTTGGATCAATCCAGTAAACGTCACCCCGCTGAGGGGGCTGTCGGCGCACCATCAACCCAGCTCCCGGCCGACAGAATCACCTTCAAGGGTCTCGCTAGTCTGGGCGTTAAGTTTCTGCAATTCTTCTGCGCCTTCGAGTAGCTCTGACAAACTATAACGCTTACGCGTAGCGGCTACGGCTGGACGAGCAATCAGTTCGCCATCGACCACATTCAGCTCTAGCTGTGCGCCAACCTCCAGATGCAACAACTTTAAAAGCGTGGGCGGAATCGTAATGACGGCAGCGCCGCCTTGGCGGCGTATCTTGGAAGTTACGGACATTATGTCGCTCCGATTTGATGCATAGGAATCATCGATTCCTGGACTAGTGCAACAAAAGTAGCACGCAGATAAAGACAAAGCGATCTCCTCACGACAAGCGTAAAACGCCGAATTGGTCTTCAGACTAGCCATCGATCCCGGAACTGTTTTGAGAAAAATGTGAGCAGTTGCGACATTGATAAGTTGGCAGATCGACTCCAACTCAGTTCTATAGACTGCCTATCAGAGAACCAATCATGACCACCCCACTCCTCATCCCCTGCCCCTCCTGCAACGGCGTCAACCGCATTCCAGCCGAGCGTCTCGCCGATCAACCCAAGTGCGGACGCTGCAAATCTGCGGTACTGCTGAGCAAGCCTTTCGAACTCAAGCAAGGCGATTACGCCAGTCAGATCAAGGGCGATCTGCCGTTACTGGTGGATGTCTGGGCGGAATGGTGCGGGCCGTGCAAGTCGTTCGCGCCGGTGTTCGAACAGGCTGCGGCGCAGTTGGCGGGCAAGTGTCGGCTGGCCAAGCTCGACAGCGAAGCGAACCAGCAGTTGTCGGCGCAGTTGGGGATTCGCTCGATTCCGAGTCTGATTCTGTTTAAAAACGGCAGGGAAGTGGCGCGGCAGAGCGGTGCGTTGCCATTGCCGCAGTTGATGGCATGGCTGCGTAGCCAAGGCATCTGACCCAACACAGACCACCCTGTGGGAGCGAGCCTGCTGGCGAAGGCGGTCGATCATTCAGCGCCGATGTTGAATGTGCCGGCCTCTTCGCGAGCAGGCTCGCTCCCACAGGATTTGCGTGTGAGTCGGGGAATCAGTGGTCTTCCAGCAGATTGTGCAGTTCCACAAACTGCTGGGTCAGCTTGTGCCGTGGATCGAGGTGGATCAGCGGCATGCTGGCCTGGTGCGACTCGCGCATGCGCACCGAACTGCTCAAATACACCGGCAACACCGGCAAGCCTTCGGCAATCAGCTCATCGAGAATCTGCTGTGGCAGGCTGGCCCGCGCCTGAAACTGATTGACCACGATGCCTTCGACTTCCAGGCCTTCGTTATGGTCGTCCTTCAATTCCTCGATCTCGGCGATCAGTCCGTACAGGGCCTGACGTGAAAAGCTGTCGCAGTCAAAGGGGATCAACACTCGATCCGCGGCAATCAGCGCCGATACCGCGTAGAAATTCAGTGCTGGCGGGGTATCGAGATAGATCCGGTCGTAGTCTTCCGATAGCTCATCGAGCAACTTACGCAGCTTGTTGATCTTGTGCTTGGCCTCGAGCTTGGGCTGCAGGTCGGCCAGTTCGGCGGTGGCGGTGATGATGTGCAGGTTGTCGAAAGGGGTTTCGTAGATGTCCGCCTGATTCTTTTTCGAGAACGGCCCTGAAGACAGGCTCTGTTTGAAGAAATCGGCGATGCCCATCGGAATGTCATCGCCGGTGAGCCCGGTCAGATACTGAGTGGAATTGGCCTGGGCATCGAGGTCGACCAACAACGTGCGATAACCCTCGCTGGCGCTGACCGCCGCCAGATTGCAGGCGATGCTGGATTTGCCCACGCCACCTTTCTGATTGAACACCACGCGCCGCATGACCAAACCTCCGTGTATCAAAGAATGACCGAGTGTAGTTGGCGGTGACCGCGCTTCGCTACCTTCACCGACATGGACTACGTCGTCAGGTGTAAAAATCGACGCCCAGGCATGGAAAAAACCGCCAGCCATCCCAGAGACACCTGACAGACACGCCGCGTCAAATCTGGATAATGGCCAAGTGATAGCCATGCAGCGAACCGCTCGGTACATTTTGTTGGGCAAAATGTAACCAACATTTGCTACACACCCGTCGCACCGGGATAATGCGCGCCACCCGGCGCCCTGCGCCAAGCCAAGCCTGCTGCGGCGCTGGCGACTCAACGCGTCAACGAAAGCCCGCAGGGGCGGGATGAATGTCCGTGATCAACTTCAACATCGCCCAATGGCGCGCGTGGGCCCCGGGGCTCGACAGCGTGGACGCCTGGCAGGCCTGGAGCCGACAACCGGTCGTGCTGCAGAGCAGTGATGCCGCGCCCGATGTGTCGTTTCTGCCGGCCATGCAACGCCGTCGCCTCAGCCGCCTGGCGCGGATGGCCTTCAGCGTTGGCTGGCCGCTGGCCGAAGGCCGGGACCATCTGCCACTGGTGTTCGTCTCGCGGCACGGCGAAACCCCACGCACATTCGAAATCCTCCGCGATCTGGCCACCGAACAGCCCTTGTCGCCCACCCAATTCAGCCTTTCAGTGCATAACGCGATCATCGGTTTGTGGTCGATCATGCGCGGTGAAACCAGCGAAATGACCGCCCTCGCGGCGGCTGGCGATGGCCTTGAACACGGCATGCTCGAAGCAGCGGCACTGCTTGATGAAGGCGCCCCGGCCGTGCTGTTGGTAATCACCGAAGAGCAGCCGCCGGAGGCGTATTCGCAGTGGGTCGATGATGTGCCGTTCCCTTATGCGCTGGGTTTATTGCTCACGCCCGGTACCGACTGGCGGCTGACCCTGAACAGCAGCACCGAAACCCGGTCCAAGGCGCACTGGCCGCACGCGCTCAACCTGCTGCGAACCCTGCTCGGCCAGCAAACTGACTGCCAACATGCGTGGAAAAATCGTGTATGGACCTGGCATCGCAACCCGTGACCGCTAAACACCGCGACGCCTACTACTGGCGCCTGCTGGCCACTGCTGCGAGCTTCGCCTTGTTCGGGCTCGGCGGGCTGTGTCTGCGCCTGCTGGTATTTCCGCTGCTCGGCTGCCTGCCCGGTGACGCGCTGGTCCATCGCCTGCGCGCGCGGCGTACGGTCAGTCGCTTGTTCTGGTTTTTCGTGCGTTTCATGGCTCGCACCGGGGTGCTGACTTATGACATCGAGGGGGCCGAGCGGCTTGGCCGACCGGGGCAGATGATCATCGCCAACCACCCGTCGCTGATCGATGTGGTGTTTCTCATCGGCCTGGTGCGCCACGCCAATTGCGTAGTGAAGAAAACCCTCTGGGAAAACCCGTTCACCCGTGGCCCGCTGCGCCGCACCGAGTACATCAGCAACGACGGCAGCATGGATATGCTCGACGCCGCCGCGCAGTCGTTGCAGGACGGCCAGACCCTGATCATCTTTCCCGAAGGCACGCGCACCCAGCCGGGGCAGGCGCCGGCCTTTCATCGGGGGGCGGCGGCAATTGCCCTGCGCGGTGCGAAAATCGTTACCCCGGTGATCATCAAGGTCAGCCCGACCACCCTGACCAAAGCCGAGCCGTGGTATCGCATCCCCCATCGCCGCGTGCACTTCAGTTTTCGCGTGGGGGCCGATATAGACCCACAGACCTTCGCCGCGCAAGGCCCCGCACCGCAGGCCTCGCGCAAGCTCAACGATTATTTGCATGACTATTTCATTAAGGAGCTCGCCGCAGATGAGCGAACTGAACACCGCTAGCCTGGTGCGTGACATCAAACTGCTGATCATCGACGCCTTGGGCCTCGAAGACATCAGCCCCGAGGACATCGGCGACGAGCAGACATTGTTCGGCGAAGGCCTCGGCCTGGACTCCGTGGACGCGCTGGAACTGGGTCTGGCGATCCAGAAAAAATACGGCATCAAGATCGACGCCGATGCCAAAGACACCCGCAACCATTTCACCAACGTGGCCAGCCTTGCGGCATTCGTCACGGCAAAACAGGCAGCTTGAGACCGGACCATGCAAACTCGTGACGATATCTTCAACACCCTGCGCGATGCCCTGGTCGAGCTGTTCGAACTGGATCCGGCTCGTGTAAGCATGGACGCCAATCTGTATCAGGATCTGGAAATCGACAGCATCGATGCGGTCGACCTGATCGATCACATCAAACGCCAGACCGGCAAGAAAATCGCCGCCGAAGAGTTCAAATCGGTGCGCACCGTCGGTGACGTGGTCGAGGCGGTGTTCCGTCTGGTTCAACCGGCCGCATGAGCCGACTGATCGGCCTGGGCCTGCTGCTGGCCGGTCTGCTGTACCCCTTTGCGGTGTATTTCGGCATGGAGCATTTCGCCCCGTGGCAATTTGCGCTGCTGCTGGGAGGCCTTTGGCTGGCGCGTGCCCTGACTGGCGAACGCAAGCCCGGCAGCCTGTGGATGGCATGCGTTGCGATCGGGTTCTGCCTGCTGCTGGCGGTGTTCGACAGCCCGCAGCTGCTGCGCTGGTACCCGGTGCTGATCAGCGCATTCATGCTGGTGCTGTTCGGCGCCAGCCTGAAATACGGCCCGCCAATGGTCGAGCGTCTGGCGCGCTTGCGCGAGCCGGAACTGCCGCAGGTTGCCATTCGCTATACGCGCAAGGTGACGCTGGCCTGGAGCGTGTTTTTCTTCTGCAACGGTTTGTGCGCTGCCCTCCTCACCCTGTGGGCGCCGCTGGATTGGTGGATGTTGTACACCGGCCTGATCTCCTATGGATTGATCGGCCTGATGTTTGCCATTGAATGGCTGATACGACAACGGGTAAGAGGCCGTACATGAATTGGATAAAACTTGAGCAGCTGTTGCTCAAGGCACTGCCGGCACGGGCGATCTGCCAGGCGCCGGCACTCGATCACACGCAACTGCGAGCGCAGGCCTTGAGCGTCGCCGCGGGTCTGCAAAGCCGAGGCGTGAACAGGCTGGCCGTGCATCTGGAAGATGCCGCCGACCTCGCCATCGCCCTGCTCGGTGCCTGGCGTGCCGGCGTCAGCGTGTTGCTGCCGGCGGATCTGCAAGCGCAGACGCGTCAGCGCTGGTCGCAGGAAGTCGATCTATGGCTGACCGACCAACCCGGCGACGTCCAGTTGCACGACTTCACTCAGCCCGGCCTGGCCGGTGCAGAACTGGATCTCGATCAATGCCGCCTGAGCCTGTGCACTTCCGGTTCCAGCGGCGAACCCAAGCGCATCGACAAGACCTTGCGCCAGTTGGCCAACGAGGTCGAAGCGCTGGAGCAGTTGTGGGGCGCAGACCTCGGTCAAGCCTGCATCATCGGCAGCGTCGCCACGCAACACATCTATGGCCTGCTGTTTCGCGTGTTGTGGCCATTGTGCGCCGGGCGTCCGTTCGTGCGCCGGCAACTGGCCTTTTCCGAAGACCTGCAACGCGCCAGCCGCGAATACCCGGCCTTCGCCTGGGTCGCCAGCCCGGCGCTGCTCAAGCGCATGGGCGACAACCTCGACTGGCCGGCCCTGAGCGCAGTGCGCCGGGTGTTTTCCTCCGGTGGTGCGTTGCCACCAGAAGCGGCGCAAAGCCTGCACCAGCGCTTGCAGCAATGGCCGACGGAAATCCTCGGCAGCTCGGAAACCGGCGGCATTGCCTGGCGACAAGGCGAGTCGTTGTGGCAAGCGTTCGCTGGCGTCGAACTGAGCCAGGACAGCGACGGCGCCCTGCTTATTTCTTCGCCTTATCTGCCTGCCGGCCATGTCGAACACAGCGCCGACGCCGCGCGCATTGCCGCCGATGGTCGTTTTGAACTGTTGGGCCGACTGGACCGCATCGTCAAACTGGAAGAAAAACGCATCTCGTTGCCGATGCTTGAGCAGGCCTTGGCAGCCCATGACTGGGTCGCCGAAGCGCGCCTCGGTGTCGTGCAGGAAAACCGCGCCTCGCTCGGTGCGCTGCTGGTGCTCAGCGAAACGGGCCTGTTCGCCCTGCGCGAGCACGGCCGCCGTGGCCTGACCGAGACCCTGCGCAAACATCTGAGCCAACATTGCGAAGCCCTCGCCCTGCCCCGACGCTGGCGCCTGCTGCGGCAAATGCCGTTGAACAGCCAGGGCAAACTGGCGCAAGCCGACGTCGAAGCGCTGCTGCTGGCCGCACGGCCGAAAGCCCCCGAAGTGCTGGAGCAGAGCGCAAGCGACGGCGAATGGAGCCTGCAACTCAGCGTGCCGCCGGATCTGGCCTACTTCAGCGGACACTTTCCCAAGGCACCGGTGTTGCCCGGGGTGGTGCAGGTGGAGTGGGCGCTGAATCTGGGTCGGCAGTTGTTGAAGCTGGACGGCGCGTTTGCCGGAATGGAAGTGCTGAAATTCCAGCAACTGGTGCGCCCGGGTGATGAAATCCAGCTGCATCTGCGTTTCGATGCCGAGCGCGGCAAGTTGTATTTCGCTTATCGCAATGACACGGCGACGTGTTCCAGCGGACGCATTCTCCTGGGGACTGCCCATGCATAACCCCTGCGCCGTAATCCCGGTGTACAACCACGAAACCGCAATTACCACCGTGGTCGATGCCCTGCTTGCACAAGGTCTGCCGTGCATTCTGGTGGACGACGCCAGCGAGCTGTCCTGCGCGCGGGTGCTCGACACTCTGGCCGAGCGCGACAGGGTTTTTCTGGTGCGCCTGACGGCCAATCAGGGCAAGGGCGGCGCGGTGATGACCGGTCTGCGCGAAGCCTCGCGTCTGGGTTACAGCCATGCTTTGCAGGTCGATGCCGACGGCCAGCACGATTTGCACGACGTCGCGCGCTTCGTCGGCGAATCCCGCGCCCATCCCGAGGCGATGATCTGCGGCTATCCGCTGTTCGACGAGAGCGTGCCGAAAGGGCGTTTGTACGCACGCTACCTGACCCACGTGATGGTGTGGATCAACACCCTGTCGTTGCAGATTCGCGATTCGATGTGCGGCTTCCGTGTCTATCCGCTGGCGCCGACTCTGGCGGTGATTGACTCGGCGAAAGTCGGCAAACGCATGGATTTCGACTCGGACATTCTCGTGCGTCTGGCCTGGCGCAATCAGCCGATGCGCTGGCTGCAGACCAGCGTGCATTACCCGTTGGACGGTGTATCGCACTTTCGCCTGTTCCACGACAACGCGCTGATTTCCAGCATGCACACGCGGCTGTTCTTCGGCATGTTGCTGCGTTGGCCGCTGATTCTCTGGCGGCGGTGGAAACCATGAGCGAAGAAGTCGACAAGAAGCACTGGGCCGACCGCGAAGAGCGCGGCAGTTTCCTGCTGATGAAATTCACCGCGTTCGCCGCCAAAGTCCTCGGCCGCCGCCTGCTCAGTCCGTTGCTGTACGGCATCGTGCTGTATTTTTTCCTCTTCGGCCGCGTCGCCCGGCGCAGTGCCTGGCAGTACCAGCAGCGGCTGGCCGAGTGGAGCCAGCGCGACGACCTGCGTCCGAGCCACTGGCGGGTGTTCGGCCAGTTCATGACTTTCGCCGATTCGCTGCTCGACAAGCTCGACGTGTGGAACGGCAAGCTGAGCATCGAGCAGATCGAAATCATCGATCCGGCGCTGCTGCGCAAGCAGTTGCGCGGCAGTCGCGGGCAACTGCTGGTCGGCGCGCATCTGGGCAATCTCGAAGTGTGCCGGGCGCTGGCGGAGATCGGCGAAAAGGTCACCATGAATGTGTTGGTGCACACCAAGCACGCCGAACAATTCAACCGCTTGCTTGGCGAGGCCGGGGCGACCAATCTGCGCCTGATCCAGGTCAGCGAACTCGACCCGGTGATCATGCTGCAACTGCACGAACGGCTGGAACGCGGCGAGTGGCTGGCGATTGCTGGCGACCGCGTGCCGCTGCACGGCGGGCGCAGCGTGACGGTGGACTTTCTCGGCCATCCGGCGCCATTTCCGCAAGGCCCGTGGTTGCTGGCCGGCCTGCTCAAGTGTCCGGTCAATCTGCTGATGTGTCTCAAGCAACCCGACGGCCACTATCGCCTGACCCTCGAACCGTTCGCCGACGCGGTGGTGTGGACACGCCGCGAGCGCGAGCAGGTCATTCATCAGTGGGCCACTCGCTACGCGCAGCGCCTGAGTCACTATTGCCTCGAAGCCCCGCAGCAATGGTTCAACTTTTACCCTTTCTGGAAGACCGATGACGACGCCAACCCATGAGCCGGTAACCTTCGGCGAACGCCCTTTGCGCATCGAAGACGTGCTGGCCCTGGCCAACCGTCAGGCGCCGGTGCAGTTGCAGGCTGACGCCGACTATCGCGAGCGCATCGCCAGGGGCGCGCGGTTTCTCGATTCGCTGCTGGACAAGGAAGGCGTGATCTACGGCGTCACTACCGGTTACGGCGATTCCTGCGTGGTCGCGGTGCCGCTGCATCACGTCGAGGCGCTGCCGCGTCATCTCTACACCTTTCATGGTTGCGGCCTGGGCAAACTGCTCGACGCGCAGGCAACCCGCGCGGTGCTGGCGGCGCGTTTGCAGTCGTTGTGTCACGGCGTTTCCGGGGTGCGCGTCGAACTGCTCGAGCGTCTGCATGCTTTTCTTGAATACGACATCCTGCCGCTGATTCCCGAAGAAGGCTCGGTCGGCGCCAGCGGCGATCTGACGCCGCTGTCCTATGTCGCCGCAACCCTGTCCGGCGAGCGTGAAGTGCTGTTCCGTGGCGAACGTCGTCAGGCTGCCGACGTGCATCGCGAGCTCGGCTGGGCGCCGCTGGTGCTGCGCCCGAAAGAGGCGCTGGCGCTGATGAACGGCACGGCGGTGATGACCGGCCTCGCCTGCCTCGCCTTCGCCCGCGCCGATTATTTGCTGCAACTGGCCACGCGCATCACCGCGCTCAACGTCGTCGCGCTGCAAGGCAATCCGGAGCACTTCGACGAACGCCTGTTCGCCGCCAAGCCGCATCCGGGGCAGATGCAGGTCGCCGCGTGGCTGCGCAAGGATCTGGCGATCGACGCGCCGACCGCCCCACTGCATCGTCTGCAGGATCGTTATTCGCTGCGTTGCGCGCCGCATGTGCTCGGCGTGCTGGCCGACAGCCTGAACTGGCTGCGCGGCTTCATCGAAACCGAGCTGAACAGCGCCAACGACAACCCGATCATCGATGCCGAAGCCGAGCGTGTTCTGCATGGCGGGCACTTCTACGGCGGGCACATTGCGTTCGCCATGGACAGCCTGAAAAACCTCGTGGCCAACGTCGCCGATCTGCTCGATCGGCAATTGGCGTTGCTGGTCGACGAGCGCTACAACCACGGCTTGCCGAGCAACCTCTCCGGCGCCCCCGCCGATCGGGCGATGATCAATCACGGCTTCAAGGCTGTGCAGATCGGCACCAGCGCCTGGACCGCCGAAGCGTTGAAGAACACCATGCCGGCCAGCGTGTTCTCGCGCTCCACCGAGTGCCACAACCAGGACAAGGTGAGCATGGGCACCATCGCCGCCCGTGATGCGATTCGCGTGCTGGAGCTGACCGAACAGGTCGCCGCCGCCACGCTGCTCGCCGCCAATCAGGGCGTGTGGCTGCGCGCTCAAGCCGCCGATGCGCGCCCGCTGCCGCCGGCACTGGCAGCGATGCACGAAGAGCTGGGCAAGGACTTCCCGCCGGTCATCGAAGACCGCGCGCTGGAAGGCGAACTGCGCCTGTGCCTGCAACGCATCGCCGCGCAACACTGGAGGCTGCATGCGTAGTGCCGGAGTGCTTCACGCCGATACCGAGATTCTGGTGCCGTTTTTCGACGTCGACACCATGCACGTGGTCTGGCACGGCCATTACGTCAAATACCTCGAAGTGGCGCGCTGTGCGCTGCTGGACAAGATCGGCCATAACTACACGCACATGGTCGAGTCGGGTTACGCCTGGCCGATCATCGACCTGCAACTGCGCTACGTGCGCGGCGCGGTGTTCGGCCAGCGGCTGAACGTGCGCGCCAGTCTGGTCGAGTGGGAAAACCGTCTGAAGATCAATTACCTGATCACCGACCTGCAGACCGGCGAACGCCTGACCCGCGCAAGCTCCGTGCAGGTCGCCGTCGAAGTCAGCAGCCGCGAGATGCAACTGGCTTCACCCAAAGTCTTCACCGATGCCGTGGAAAGGATGCTGCGATGAATGTGTTTTTCAGAAGCCTCGGCGCGTTGACGCTGCTGGCCGTGTCGTCATGGGCCAATGCCTTCGACCTGCAACAACTGAGTGAACAACTGGCGAAACCGGATGTTATCCACGGCCAGTTCATTCAGGAAAAACACCTGCGCGCCCTGCCGCAGCCGCTGATCAGCAAGGGCAGCTTCGTCCTCGCCAAAAATCATGGCCTGCTGTGGCTGTTGAAAACTCCGCTGCAACAGGATTACCGCATCACCGCCAATGGCATCGCCCGCCGTGACACCAACGGCTGGCAACTGCTGCCGAACAAGAGCGCCGGCGCCGAGCAGAACCGTTTGTTCCTCGCCGTACTGCAAGGTGACAGCAGCGGTTTGCAGCGGGATTTCGAACTGGCCCTGAGCGGCACGGCGCAGCAGTGGCAACTGACTCTGACGCCGCGTTCGATGCTGCTCAAGCAAGTGTTCAAGCAGATCAATATCGATGGCGGCGCCCTTGTGCAAACCATCGAGCTGCTGGAAACCCAGGGCGACAGCACCCTGCTGCGCATGCACGACAGTACGCCCGAGCAACCCTTGAGCGAAGCGGAGCAACATGACTTTGCCGAGTGAACGCAAGCTGCCCTGGCTGTTTCTGAGCCTGCTGCTGGCCGTCGTCGCGCTGGCTGCCTGGCAGTGGCGCGACGGTGCGCCGCTGTCGGCCAATCTCATGGAGCTGGTACCCGGCACCAGTCCAGACGCGCTGGAAGTGCGCGCCGAACAGCGCATGCAAGAACCGCTCAATCGCGAAATGCTGGTGCTGGTCGGCCACGCCGATCGCCAGCAAGCGCTGACCATGGCCCAGCAACTGGGCGAACAATGGCAGGCCAGCGGTCTGTTCGAAACCGTGCAGTGGAACCTGCAAGCCGACTTGCCGGCGCTGCGCAAGCAATTGCTGCAAGGGCGTTTGGCGATGCTCTCGGCGGATGATCGGCAGCTACTCAGCGAGCACCCCGACGCGTTCATCCAGCAGCGGGTGCAGGCGCTGTTCGATCCGTTCAACGGCTTCACCCTGGTGCCGAGCCAGGACGACTGGCGGGGCCTGACCGGGCGCATCCAGAACAGCCAGCCGAAACATGGCGCAGTGCAACTGGACATTGGCAGCGGCGCACTGGTCGCCGAGGCCGACGGCAAGAGCTGGGTGATGCTGCGTGCGCGCACCACCGGCAATGCTTTCGACATGAACCTGCCGCTACAAGTGGCAGAGCTGCTCCAGCACAGCCGCGAGCAAGCGGCGCAAAGCGGCGTGCAGTTGCTCGCCGCCAGTGGCCTGCTCTATGCCGCCAACGGCCAGCAACAAGCCACCCGCGAAATGACCTGGGTCGGCGGTGGCGCGACGGTCGGCATTCTGCTGTTGCTGCTGTTGGCGTTTCGCCGCTGGGGCGTGCTGCTGGCATTTGTGCCGGTGCTGGTCGGCATGCTGTTCGGCGCGGTGGCCTGCGTGGCGCTGTTCGGTCACATGCATGTGATGACGCTGGTGCTCGGCTCGAGTCTGATCGGCGTTGCCGTCGATTACCCACTGCACTATCTATCCAAGAGCTGGAGCCTCAAGCCCTGGCGCAGCTGGCCGGCCCTGCGCCTGACCTTGCCGGGGCTGACCCTGAGCCTGATCACCAGCGTTATCGGCTACCTGGCGCTGGCCTGGACACCGTTCCCGGCGCTGACGCAGATCGCCGTGTTCTCCGCTGCCGGTTTGCTCGGTGCCTATCTGTCGGCGGTCTGCCTGCTGCCGGCGCTGCTGAAAAATGTCCAACTGCGCCCGGCGCAATGGCCGCTGCGCCTGGCCGAACGCCTGATTCATCTGCGTGAGGCGCTGCTCGGTTGCATTCGCACGCCCGCGCTGCTGGCCCTGCTGATCGCCTTCTGCGTCGGCGGTCTGATGCAGTTGCAGAGCAAAAACGATATCCGCCAATGGGTCGGCGCGCCGCAGCATCTGACCGACGAAGCGCAGACCATCGCGCGCATCACCGGGTATCAACCGACCAGCCAGTTCTTCCTGATCCGTGCGGCCAATCAGGAGCAATTGCTCGAGCGCCAGGCAGCGCTGAGCGAGCGCCTGCAGCAACTGGTCAACCTCGACAAACTGCAAGGCTATCTGGCCCTCGATCAACTGGTCAGCGCGCCGAGCCAGCAACAGCAAGTGCGCGAATCACTGAACAAGCTGCCGTCATTCTGGCAACCGCTGCTCGATCTCGGCGTGCCGGTGGCTGCGTTGCAAAATGAATTGCAGCAGTTGCAGACCCTGCCCGCCGAAGACATCGACGCCGCGCTGGCCGGCCCGCTCGGTGAGCCGTATCGGACACTGTGGCTTGGACCGACTGAAGACGGCGTCGCAGCGATGACCAGTTTGCAGGGCTTGAACAATCCGTCGTTGTTGCGCGTGCAGGCGCTCGATTTGCCGGGGGTGGTGCTGGTCGATCGCCTCGGTGATCTGAACAAGGTGTTCGCCGCCACGCAGATCAGCGCCGCCGAACTGAAACTGGCCTCCTGCGTGTTGATCGTGCTGGTACTGATGCTGCCGTTCGGCCTGACTGGCGCACTGCGCATCGTCGCCCTGCCACTGCTGGCGGCGCTGTGCAGTCTGGCCAGCCTCGGCTGGCTCGGTCAGCCACTGACCTTGTTCAGTCTTTTCGGCCTGTTGCTGGTGACGGCGATCAGCGTCGATTACGCAATCCTCATGCGCGAACAGGTCGGCGGCGCAGCGGTAAGTCTGCTCGGCACCTTGCTCGCCGCCGTCACCACGTGGCTATCGTTCGGCCTGCTGGCGGTCTCCAGTACGCCGGCGGTGAGCAATTTCGGCTTGTCGGTAAGCCTCGGCCTGGCGTTCAGCTTCATGCTCGCACCGTGGGCCGGGCGCCATGAACCGGTTGCGGAGCCAGCGGCATGATGGTTTTCGGCTTCTGGTTGCTAACCATGGCGCTGTTTGCCCTGGCGACCCGGGTCGGCCGTCACTTCGGCCTGATTCCGATCGTCAGCCAGTTGCTGCTGGCGAGCTTCGGCTTGCCGTTGCTGATGTACTTCTGGATCGAACCGGGCTGGCAGCTCAGCGGCGCGCAACTGATCGCGCCGCACTGGCTGAAAGATCTCTACAGCCTGAGCTTCGCCTTGCTGCTCGGGCACATCCTCAGCGATGTCATCGATCTGCGTCTGGATCGCCAGAGCGTAAAAATCGCTGTGCCGAGTTTTGCCGTGCCGTTCGCTTGCGGGTTGGCGGTCGCGTATTGGTTGCTGCCGTCGCAGCCGTGGCTCAACGCACTGGCCATCGGACTGGTCTTCGCGATTACGGCGATCCCGGTGTTGTACCTGTATTTGCGCCACATCGATTACCCGCCCGCTGCCACCCGGCGTCTGGTGCAAACCGCGATCCTTATCGATCTGACCTGCTGGACGCTGTTCGGCCTCGCCCAAGGCAGTCTGCACTTGAGCAGCCTGTTGCTGCCTGTGGCCATGGCCGGCGTGCCGCTGCTTTTGCGCCTGCTGCGCGTGCGTCGCCCTCTGACCTACAGCCTCGGCTTCTTCGCCCTGCTGGTCATGGCCGAGCATTACAAACTCAACGCGCTGATTTTCGGCATCGGCTATCTGCTGTGCATGGCGCTGCTGAAAGTGCCGTTGGTACTGCCGTTGCCGGCACGCTGGATGAGCCGCTTGCAGACGTGGATCGCGATCCCGCTGATCCTCACCTTCGGCATCGTCCAGATCGACGTGCACAGCGCCCTCGCCAGCCTTGGCGCCGGGCAGTGGGCGGCGCTGCTGCTGTTGCCGATTGCCAGTAAACTGCTGGGCAACTGGCTCGGCCTCGGTTGGGCTGGCGCCTCGTTCGCGGGTGCCAGCCGCTGGCGCGAAAGCGTACTGCTGAACATTCGCGGCCTGAGCGAAATCGTCTTTCTCAATCTGTTGTTGCAACAACAGCTCATCACCCCGGCGCTGTATTTCGCGCTGATGCTGATGGGCCTGATCGCGACGCTGCTGCCGGCCCTGATCGGCCTGCATCGCGCGCCCCTGAATCTGAACAGTCCCTTGCCCCGGAGCTCACGTGCCAATCGTTGAAATGGAATCCCGTCAGGTCGTGATCATCGGTGCCGGCCCGTCCGGTGCTATAGCCGCTGCCCTGCTCAAGCGCAAGGGCCACGATGTGCTGGTGCTCGAGCGCCAGCACTTCCCGCGCTTCTCTATCGGTGAAAGCCTGCTCAGCCATTGCCTGGATTTCGTCGAAGAAGCCGGCATGCTCGACGCCGTCAACGCCGCCGGTTTCCAGCGCAAGACCGGCGCGGCGTTTGCCTGGGGCGAGCGCTACAGCGCTTTCGATTTTGGCGACACTTTCACCGCCGGCAAGCCGACCACGTTCCAGGTGCAGCGCGCCGATTTCGACAAGTTGCTGGCCGATCAAGCGGCACTGCAAGGCGCGGAAATCCGCTATGGCGATGCGATCGTCAGCGTCGATTTCGATCAGGCGAAGCCACTCCTTGATGTACGCCGCGAAGATGGCAGCGAGTACCGCGTCGAAGCCGATTTCGTGCTCGATGCCAGCGGCTACGGCCGCGTGTTGTCGCGTCTGCTGGATCTGGAAGCACCGTCGAATTTCCCGGTGCGCCAGGCGGTGTTCACCCATGTTGAAGATCACATCGACAATCCGGCGTTCGACCGCGAAAAGATCCTTGTCACCACCCATCCCGAGCATCGCGATGTATGGTTCTGGACCATCCCGTTCAGCAACGGCCGCTGCTCGGTGGGCGTGGTGGCTGCCGCCGAGCACTTCGCCGGTCGCGATGCCGATCTCGATGTCTGCCTGCGCAGTTTTATCGCCGAGACGCCAAGCCTCGCCGGGGTTCTGAACAACGCGGTCTGGGACACCCCGGCGCGCACCCTCGGCGGCTACGCGGCCAACGTGAAAACCCTGCACGGCCCGGGCTTTGCGCTGCTGGGCAACGCCGCAGAATTCCTCGACCCGGTGTTCTCCTCCGGCGTGACCATTGCCATGCGTTCGGCAAGCATGGCCGCCGGCGTGCTGCACCGTCAGTTGCAGGGTGAAACGGTGGACTGGCAAAGCGAATTTGCCGAGCCGTTGAAACGCGGCGTCGACACGTTCCGCTGCTACGTCGAAGGCTGGTACGCCGGCACTTTCCAGGACGTGATTTTCTATGAGGACAGCCAGGCGGAGATTCGCCGGATGATCTGCTCGATCCTCGCCGGTTACGCCTGGGACGAGCGCAACCCGTTTGTCAGCGAAGCGCGGCGCCGGCTGAAGATGATTTCCCAACTCTGCGCGCAGGACACCCCATGAATTACCTGAGCGACAGCTACGTCGAGGAAACCCGCTTCGGTCTCTGGTTCCTGCGCAGCCACACCTGGCAGCACCATGTGCTGCGTGTGGCGATCAACGACCTGCGTGGTTTGTTCAGTGAAGCGCTGCCGGAACACCCGGTGCTGCTGGACGCCGGTTGCGGTCAGGGCAAGTCGTTCGGCCACCTGCGCCAGACCTTTGCCCCGCAGCGCCTGATCGGCGTCGACGCCGACCCGCACAGCCTGCAACTCAGCGCCGAAGAGGCCACGCGCCTGGGCATGCCAGTCGAGTTGATCGGCAGCGATTGCGCCACGCTCAACGTCGCCGATGCCAGCGTCGACCTGCTGTTCTGTCACCAGACCTTCCATCATTTGGTCGAGCAGGAAAAGGCCCTGGCGGAGTTCTATCGCGTACTGAAACCGGGCGGCTATCTGCTGTTCGCGGAGTCCACCGAGGCTTACATTGATACCTGGGTAATTCGCTGGCTGTTCCGCCATCCGATGCATGTGCAGAAGAGCGCCGCCGGCTATCTGCAGATGATCCGCGAGCAGGGCTTCGAGTTTGCCGAGCGCAATGTTTCCTACCCGTATCTGTGGTGGAGTCGGTCGAAGGATTTTGGTTTGCTGGAGCGGTTGGGGCTGAGCAAGCCCAAGCAGTTCGGTGAGCGTGAAGAGACGCTGGTGAATGTCGTCGCGCGCAAGCCATTGCAGGAATCTGTCTGATGTACGGCTATCGATCTGAACACCTGAAACCCTGTGGGAGCGAGCCTGCTCGCGAAAGCGGTGTATCAGTCAGCAAAGGTGGCGAATGTCAGATTGCATTCGCGAGCAGGCTCGCTCCCACAGGGTTTGCTGCATGGCTGACGATCGTTTTGTCAGCCTTGCTGTTGAGTGCCTGCGCCGGCCAGCCACCGCTGCCAGCGGCCGAACCAACACTGCCCCTGCCGCTGCAACTGCACATCGAGCGCGAGCAGGCCGGGCAGCGTCAGGACTGGCTGCTGGTGATCCAGCGTGAAGGCGCCGGCACGCGCTGGTCGATGATGGATCCGCTGGGCATTCCCCAGGCCCGCCAGCAACTGATCGACGGGCATTGGCAGGCCGATGGTCTGCTGCCGCCGAACCCGGAAGCGCGGGAATTGTTCGCCGCATTGCTGTTCGCCCTTACGCCGTCCGCCGAGTTGCTGCGCAACTATCCCGACGCCCGGCAACAGGCCGATCAGCGTTCACTGCCGGCGCGCTGGAACATCCGCTATTCACAACCGTTGAGCTTCCAATTGAATCTGCCCCAAGGCCCGCACTATCGCGTTTCCCAGTTAGGTGAATCGACGCCATGACCGCTTACCTGAATGCCCTCGGCGTGATCTGCGCCCTGGGCCGCGACAAGTCTGAAGTCGCGCGCAATCTGTTTGCCGGCGACTGTTCGGGCATGCGCCGCGAGTCCGGCTGGGTCGCCGAGCGTGAGCTGCCTGTCGCCGGCGTGCACGGTGAATTGGCGCCGATCCCGGCCGAACTGATCGAGCACAGCAGTCGCAACAATCAGCTGCTGCTGGAAGCCGCGCTGCAGATTCGAGACGACATCGATCGTGCGATCCAGACCTTCGGCCGCGAGCGCATAGGCGTGGTGCTCGGCACAAGCACCTCGGGCATCGACGAGGCCAGCCGGGGTCTGGCGCATTACATCCGCGAACAGCAATTTCCTCCCGAGTACGACTATCGCCAGCAGGAACTCGGCGCCCCGGCGAATTTTCTCGCCGAATGGCTGCAACTGAGCGGCCCGGCCTACGTGATTTCCACTGCCTGTACCTCCAGCGGCCGCGCGCTGATGAGCGCCCAGCGCCTGCTCGATCTGGGCCTGTGCGATGCGGTGCTGTGTGGCGGCGTCGACAGTCTGTGCAAGCTCACGCTGAACGGTTTCTCTTCGCTGGAAGCCGTTTCAGATGAACGCTGCAATCCGTTTTCCGCCAACCGCAACGGCATCAATATCGGCGAGGCAGCGGTGCTGTTCGTGATGAGCAAACAGCGCGGCGAAGGCCCGGGAATCGCCCTGCTGGGGACGGGCGCGAGCTCCGATGCGCACCATATTTCCGCGCCGGAGCCGAGCGGTCGTGGCGCTCTGCAAGCGATGCAGAAAGCCCTTGGCCGCGCGCATCTGCAAGCCGGGCAAATCAACTACCTGAACCTGCACGGCACCGCGACCCAGCACAACGACGCGATGGAAAGTCTGGCGGTCGCGGCGCTGTTTCCCGAAGGCGTCGCCTGCTCGTCGACCAAACCGCTGACCGGTCACACCCTCGGCGCGGCCGGCGCGCTGGAAGCGGCGTTCTGCTGGCTCAGCCTGAGTGCCGAAAACCCTGAACAGGCGTTGCCGCCACACATCTGGGACGGCCAGGCCGATCCCGCGCTGCCGCCACTCAAGTGGGTGACCGCGAGCGAACGCCTGACGTCCATTGCACCGCGCTACCTGATGAGCAACTCGTTTGCCTTCGGCGGCAACAACGTCAGCCTGATTATCGGAGACGCACCATGAGCCACTGGCCGCTCGCCGAACTGCTGCCGCATGCCGGCGACATGATCCTGATCGACGCCATCGAGCGCTTCGATGACGAGCAGATTTTCACTCGCCTCACGGTCAAGCCCGACGGCCTGTTCAACCTGCCCGACGGCAGTCTGCCGGCGTGGGTCGGCGTCGAGCTGATGGCGCAGAGCGTCGCCGCTTTCGCCGGTTGCCACGCCCGGCAAAAAGGCAATCCGCCGGAGCTCGGCTTTCTCCTCGGCACGCGCAAATTCGAGTGCAACGTCGAAGCCTTTGCGCCCGGCAGCGAGCTGACCATCCATGGCCTGCGCTCACTGGAAGACGACAACGGCATGGGCGTATTCGAATGTCACATCCACGGCGACGGCATTCATGCCAGCGCCCGGCTGAACGTGTTCCGTCCGCCGCAAGCCAATCAATATCTGCAACAGACAAAGGAGTCGCACGATGACTGAATCCGTACTGGTCACCGGCTCCAGCCGGGGCATCGGCCGCGCCATTGCCTTGCGTCTGGCGCAGGCCGGGCACGACATCGTCCTGCATTGCCGCAGCGGCATGACCGAAGCCCAAGCGGTGCAGGCCGAAATCGAAGCGCTGGGCCGCCGCGCACGCATCCTGCAATTCGACGTCGCCGACCGTGAAACCTGCAAAAGCATTCTCGAAGCCGATGTCGAAAATCACGGTGCCTATTACGGCGTGGTGCTCAACGCCGGGCTGACCCGCGACGGCGCGTTTCCGGCGCTGAGCGATGACGATTGGGACGTGGTCCTGCGCACCAACCTCGACGGTTTCTACAACGTTCTGCACCCGGTGATGATGCCGATGATCCGTCGTCGCGCCGCCGGGCGCATCGTCTGCATCACCTCGGTGTCGGGCCTGATCGGCAACCGTGGCCAGGTCAATTACAGCGCCTCGAAGGCCGGCGTGATCGGTGCGGCAAAGGCGTTGGCGATCGAGCTGGGCAAGCGCAAAATTACGGTTAACTGCGTCGCCCCTGGCCTGATCGACACGGCCATGCTCGACGAAAACGTGCCGGTGGAGGAGCTGATGAAAATGATCCCCGCGCAACGCATGGGCACGCCGGAAGAAGTGGCCGCTGCGGTGAATTTCCTGATGTCGGCGGAAGCCTCGTACATCACCCGCCAGGTGCTGGCGGTCAACGGAGGCCTGTGCTGATGAAGCGCGTCGTCGTCACCGGCATGGCCGGCATCACCTCGCTGGGCAGCGACTGGCCGACCATTGCCGGCAATTTCGCGGCCAATCGCAGCGGCATTCGTCGCATGGACGAGTGGGATCGCTTCACTGAGCTGAACACGCGTCTGGCCGGGCCTATCGATGACTTTCTCGTGCCGTCGCACTGGACCCGCAAGCAGTTGCGCAGCATGGGCCGGGTTTCGCGACTGGCGGTCGGCGCGGCGGAAAAAGCCTTGGCTGACGCTGGCCTGCTCGGTGACGAATCGATCAAGGACGGGCGCATGGGCGTCGCTTGTGGTTCGTCCACGGGCAGCACTGACGAAATCAAAGCGTTCGGCAACATGCTGCTCAACTCGGTGGCCGAGGGCCTGAACGCTAACTCCTATGTGCGGATGATGCCGCACACCACCGCCGCCAATATCAGCATTTTCTTCGGCCTCACCGGCCGCCTGATTCCGACGTCCAGCGCCTGCACCAGCGGCAGCCAGGGCATCGGCTACGCCTATGAGGCAATCAAGTTCGGCCGCCTGCCGTTGATGCTCGCCGGCGGCGCGGAAGAACTCTGCCCGACCGAAGCCATGGTCTTTGACGCGCTCTACGCCACCAGCCTGAAAAACGATGCACCACAGACCAGCCCTCGCCCGTACGACAAGGGCCGCGACGGTCTGGTGATCGGCGAAGGTGGCGGCATGCTGGTGCTTGAAGAGCTGGAACACGCCCTCGCCCGTGGCGCGCACATTCACGCGGAAATCGTCGGTTTCGGCAGCAACGCCGACGGCCAGCACACCACCCGCCCGGAACAGGTCACGATGCGCCGCGCCATGGAGCTGGCCCTGGAAGATGCCGGCCTCACCCCGGACGCCATCGGCTATGTGAACGGCCACGGCACCGCGACTGAACAGGGCGACATCGCCGAAACCCTGGCCACCAGCAGCCTGTTCGGTGAGCACATGCCGATCAGTTCGCAGAAGAGTTTCCTCGGCCACACCCTCGGTGCCTGCGGTGCGCTGGAATCATGGTTCAGCATCGAGATGCTCAACAGCGACCGCTATGTGCACACCTTCAACCTCGACGAGGTCGACCCGCACTGCGGCAAGCTCGATTACCTGCGCGGCGAATTCCGTCAGATGCATCACGACTACGTGATGAACAACAATTTCGCTTTCGGCGGCGTCAACACCTCGTTGATCTTCCGCCGCTGGGCATAACCGAATCAATTCAGGTCAAGGAGACCTACATGCACTTCAACAAACTCGCCGCTGTCACCCTGCTGCTCTGCGCCCTGCCAGCGGTCAGCCAGGCCCGCGACACGGCGGTCTACCTGCCATTCGACAAAGCCGTCGCCGAAGCCACCCGCTCCGGCAAGATCGATGGCAGCGTGAAATTCTATCTGGCCGGCAACACCCCGCCGGGCAAAGTCACCGTGGTCAGCCCCGACGCCGTGACCAACAAGAAAACCAACGCCTTCAACAAATCCGATGAAGTCGCCTGCGAGTGGGTCGCCCAATCGGCAATCATCAGCCTGCACCAGGCCGCGAAAAACGCCGGCGCCAACGCCGTGACCAACATCGTCAGCTTCTACAAGCGCAACGAGCGCAAGGACGCGCAAACCTACGAATGCCACGCCGGCGCGATCATGGCGGGCGTTGCGCTGAAGGGTGATCTGGCGAAGGTTCAGTAAACGCCAGAAATGACAAAGGGCGCCGTTTGGCGCCCTTTTTTTTGCGGTGATTGAACAGCATCTACACTCGCTGATGCAGGTCGCAGCACCGTAACCTGCCCTCGCAGTCTCTTTCACCGTCAAAGGAGATGACCATGCAAGTGAAAGCCCTGATCGCCGCAGCGCTTTTCGCGCTACTGCCCAGTGCCAGCCATGCCACCAACCTCATGTACATGCCTTTCGAAACCGTGCTGTCGGACGCGATTCGCGCCGGTCGGCTGGATGGCAGTGTGAAGTTCTACCTGATCGGCAACGGGCCGCAGGGCACTCAGCAGTTGCTGCGCCAAGGGGTGGTCAGTGATTTGAAAACCAACGGCTTCAACAAGAGCGATCAGGCTTCCTGTGAATGGGTGCTGCAGTCGAATCTGATCAAATTGCAGGCTGATGCCAAGCGGGTCGGGGCGAATGCGGTTGTGAATATCGTCAGTTACTACGACCAGCATGTGCGCAAGGATTTGAATACCTACGAGTGCAGGGCAGGAGTTTTTGTTACCCGGGTGGCTTTGAAGGGGGATTTGGTGCGGTTGCCTTAGTCAGCATTCTGGGTTTTCTGCGCTGCGGCTTCCGGCGTCTTCGCGAGCAGGCTCGCTCCCACAGGAGATAGGGTCATCGGCAACTTCGGTTTTGACCCGAGATCAACTGTGGGAGCGAGCCTGCTCGCGAAAGCACCAGCGGCCTTCACACCGTCAGGGGCTCAACCTTGCGCGTCAGCAGTTCGACAAACGCCTTGGCCATCGGTGATTTCTGATCTTTGCGCTGCACCAGCCAAACCGCCGAAATCGCTTCGGGATCGAGCAGCGGACGGTAGACCACGCCGGCGATGCGCATGCGTTGGTAGGACGCTGGCAGCACCGATACACCCAAGCCCGCCGCCACCAAACCGATGATGGTCATCGCCTCGCCAGCCTCTTGGGCAAAGTGCGGGCTGAAGCCGGCGTCACGGGCCAGATTTAGAAGTTGCGCATAGAGTCCGCTGCCATAGCTGCGCGGGAAAAACACGAATGGCTCCAGCGCCAGCGCCGAGAGAAACAGGCCTTCGTCGCTGCCTTGGGCCAACGGATGCTTGGAACTGAGCACCGCCACCAATGGCTCGCGCATCAACTCCACAACACTCAGTGAATCCGGCAATCCGAGCGGGCGCATGATGCCGACTTCGATCGACTCGTCCACCAAGGCATCGGCGACCATGGTGCTGCTCATTTCGCGCAAATTCAGATGCACCGCCGGAAAGCGCTGACGAAAGGAAAAAATCGCCTGCGGAATGGTCGAGTTGAACGGTGCCGACGAGGTGAAGCCAATCTTCAACTCACCCAGCTCGCCAAGTTGCGCACGGCGGGCGACGTCCGCGGCCTTGTCGACTTGTGCCAGCACCAGCCGCGCCTCCTGCAGAAACAGGCGACCGGCCTCGCTCAACTCGACCCGACGATTGGTGCGCTCGAACAATCGCGCGCCGAGCTGTTGCTCCAGCGCCTGAATCTGTTGGCTCAGTGGTGGCTGGGAGATGCCCAGCACCTGTGCGGCCCGGCCAAAATGAAGTTCTTCGGCGACGGCGATGAAGTAACGCAGATGACGCAGTTCCATAGGATTACCATTAGGTCGCTGAAGCTATCAAACAGGTCGAACAATATATTGGATAGAAACATTAGCCAGCTATATGATTTTTTCATTGCCTGCCCGGCTGCGCTCTCTGAGGTCTGAAGTGAAAACTGCTGTCGCGCCCCTTGCCCACGAAATCCCGCCCCCTGCCGACGGCGATGCCCTCGCTGAGCCGCAGGAGATCTACATCGAAAAAGGCACGCCGGCGTTCATGCGCACGGTGCTGGCGCTGTTCTGTGGCGGCTTTGCGACGTTTGCCCTGCTCTATTGCGTGCAACCGATGATGCCCCTGCTGTCCCACGAATACGGGATCAACGCGGCGCAGAGCAGTCTGATCCTTTCGGTGGCGACCGGCATGTTGGCCTTCGGTCTGCTGATCACCGGGCCGATTTCCGACCGCATCGGCCGTAAACCGGTGATGGTCGCGGCATTGTTCGCTGCCGCGTTATGCACCATCGCCAGTTCGATGATGCCGAGCTGGCACGGCGTGCTGATCATGCGCGCATTGATCGGCCTGTCATTGAGCGGTCTGGCAGCGGTGGCGATGACCTATCTGAGCGAAGAAATCCATCCTCAACACATCGGCCTGGCGATGGGCTTATACATCGGCGGCAACGCGATCGGCGGGATGAGCGGGCGCTTGATAACCGGCGTGCTGATCGACTTCGTCAGCTGGCACACGGCGATGCTGGTGATAGGCGGTCTGGCGCTGGTCGCTGCGGCGGTGTTCTGGAAGATCCTCCCGGAATCGCGCAACTTCCGCGCCCGCTCGCTGCACCCGCGCAGCCTGCTCGACGGCTTCACCATGCACTTTCGCGACGCCGGCCTGCCGCTGCTGTTTCTTGAAGCGTTTGTGCTGATGGGCGCGTTTGTCACGCTGTTCAACTATATCGGCTACCGCTTGCTGGCGGCGCCTTACAACCTGGATCAGGTGTTTGTCGGTTTGCTCTCGGTGGTCTACCTGTCCGGTATCTACAGCTCGGCCAAGATCGGCTCGCTGGCGGACAAACTGGGGCGGCGCAAAGTGCTCTGGGCGACGATTGCACTGATGTTCGCCGGACTGGCACTGACCATGTTCACTTCGTTGTTGCTGGTGATCGTCGGCATGCTGGTGTTCACCTTCGGCTTCTTCGCCGCGCACTCGGTGGCGAGCAGCTGGATCGGCCGGCGCGCGCTGACCGCCAAGGGTCAAGCGTCGTCGCTGTATCTGTTCAGTTATTACGCCGGGTCGAGCATTGCCGGGACGGCGGGCGGGGTGTTCTGGCATCTGGGCGGGTGGAACGGGATCGGCTTGTTTATTGGTGCGTTGTTGCTGATTGCCCTGCTGGTGGCGTTGAAGCTGGCGAAGTTGCCGCCGTTGCAGGGCGTCAGAGCCTGACATAAAACCCTGTGGGAGCGAGCCTGCTCGCGAATGCACTGTGTCAGGCAACATCAGTGTTGAATGACACACCGCTTTCGCGAGCAGGCTCGCTCCCACAGTTGATCTGTGTCCGACATTGGATCGTGCAAAAAAAAACGCCCGGCATTGGCCGGGCGTTTTTTATTGTGCGCTGATCACTCGTGATACTGAGCCGACAGCTCATGCACCGCACGCAGGAACGCGCCGGCATGTTCTGGATCGACTTCCGGCGTAATGCCGTGGCCAAGGTTGAACACATGGCCGCTGCCCTTGCCGTAGCTGGCGAGGATGCGCCCGACTTCAGTGCGGATCGCTTCCGGTTTGGCGTAGAGCACGGTCGGGTCCATGTTGCCTTGCAGCGCGACCTTGTCGCCGACACGGGCGCGGGCGTTGCCGATGTCGCAGGTCCAGTCCAGGCCGAGGGCGTCGGCGCCGGCTTCGGCGATGCTTTCCAGCCACAGGCCGCCGTTCTTGGTAAACAGGATCACTGGCACTTTGCGTCCGTCGTTCTCGCGGATCAGGCCGCTGACGATTTTCTTCATGTAGGCCAGGGAGAATTCCTGATAAGCCGCCGCCGACAGGTTGCCGCCCCAGGTGTCGAAGATCTGCACCGCTTGCGCACCGGCCATGATCTGGCCGTTGAGGTACGAAGTCACCGACTGCGCCAGTTTATCCAGCAGCAGATGCATGGCTTGCGGGTTGTCGTAAAGCATCGCTTTGGTCTTGCGGAAGTCTTTCGACGAGCCGCCTTCAACCATGTAAGTCGCCAGTGTCCATGGGCTGCCGGAGAAACCGATCAACGGCACACGACCGTTGAGTTCACGGCGGATAGTGCTGACCGCGTCCATCACGTAGCCGAGGTCTTTGTGCGGATCCGGGATCGGCAGGGCTTCGATGTCGGCCAGGGTGCTGACGACTTTCTTGAAGCGCGGGCCTTCACCGGTCTCGAAGTACAGACCTTGGCCCATGGCATCGGGAATAGTGAGGATGTCGGAAAACAGAATCGCCGCGTCCAGTTGCGGGTAGCGGTCGAGCGGTTGCAGGGTGACTTCGCAGGCGAACTCCGGATTCATGCACAGGCTCATGAAGTCGCCGGCATGTGCGCGGCTGGCGCGGTACTCCGGCAGGTAGCGACCGGCCTGGCGCATCATCCACACAGGGGTGACGTCAACGGGTTGCTTGAGCAGGGCGCGGAGGAAACGGTCGTTCTTCAGGGCAGTCATGTCGGCATCCGGAAAAAAAGTGCGGGCATTTTCTCAGAGCGCGAGGCAAAAGGCACGGATGTGGGTCAGCCTTTTGTCTATCGGGTCAATTTGTCGCGCTGGAACACGATTTTCCGCAACACCCTAAAACAACTGTGGGAGCGAGCCTGCTCGCGAAGAGGCCGGCACATCCAACATTGAAGTTGGCTGACAGACCGCTTTCGCGAGCAGGCTCGCTCCCACAGGAGTATTGCGTTTGGCTCAGGCGCCGGGGTTAGACACCCAGGTAATCGAGGATCCCTTCAGCCGCATTGCGCCCTTCAAAGATCGCCGTCACCACCAGGTCGGAACCGCGCACCATGTCGCCACCGGCGAAGATTTTCGGGTTGCTGGTCTGGTGCTTGTACTGACCTTGCTCAGGCGCAACAACGCGGCCCTGGCTGTCGGTCTGGATCTCGAACTGTTCGAACCACGGTGCCGGGCTCGGACGGAAGCCGAAGGCGATGACCACGGCGTCGGCCGGGATGATCTCTTCGGAGCCCGGGATCGGCTCGGGGCTGCGACGGCCACGGGCGTCCGGTTCGCCGAGACGGGTCTCGACCACTTTGACGCCTTCGACCTTGTCTTCACCGACAATGGCGATCGGCTGGCGGTTGTAGAGGAATTTCACGCCTTCTTCCTTGGCGTTCTTCACCTCTTTGCGCGAGCCGGGCATGTTCGCTTCGTCACGACGATAAGCGCAGGTCACCGACTTGGCGCCCTGACGGATCGAGGTGCGGTTGCAGTCCATCGCCGTGTCGCCGCCGCCGAGTACCACGACCTTCTTGCCTTTCATGTCGACGAAATCTTCCGGCGACTTTTCAAAGCCCAGGTTGCGATTGACGTTGGCAATAAGGAAATCCAGCGCGTCGTAAACGCCCGGCAGATCCTCACCGGCAAAACCGCCTTTCATGTAGGTGTAGGTGCCCATGCCCATGAACACCGCATCGTACTCGGCGAGCAGTTGTTCCATGGTCACGTCTTTGCCGACTTCGGTGTTGAGGCGGAACTCGATGCCCATGCCGGTGAAGACTTCGCGACGATTGCTCAGCACGGTCTTTTCCAGCTTGAACTCGGGGATGCCGAAGGTCAGCAGGCCACCGATTTCCGGGTTCTTGTCGAACACCACCGGAGTTACACCGCCACGCACCAGCACGTCGGCACAACCAAGACCCGCCGGGCCTGCGCCGATGATCGCGACGCGTTTGCCGGTCGGCTTGACCTTGGACATGTCCGGGCGCCAGCCCATGGCGAACGCGGTGTCGGTGATGTACTTCTCGACCGAACCGATGGTCACCGCGCCGAAGCCGTCGTTGAGGGTGCAGGCACCCTCGCACAGACGATCCTGCGGGCACACCCGGCCGCAGACTTCCGGCAGGGTGTTGGTCTGGTGCGACAGCTCGGCGGCCTGAAGGATGTTGCCCTCGGCGACCAATTTGAGCCAGTTGGGAATGAAGTTGTGCACCGGGCACTTCCATTCGCAATACGGGTTGCCGCAACCCAGGCAGCGGTGGGCCTGATCGGCCGACTGCTGGGGTTTGAACGGTTCGTAGATTTCAACGAACTCTTTCTTGCGTTGACGCAACAGTTTCTTCTTCGGATCCTTGCGCCCGACATCGATGAACTGGAAGTCGTTATTCAGACGTTCAGCCATTGTTAAAACCTCATCAAACTCTTCAGGCGCATATCACTGCGGGTTGGCACGAGTGCTGGAAAGCAGGGTTTTCAAGCTGGCAGCCTTGGGCTTGACCAACCAGAAACGCCGCAAGTAATCGTCGAGGTTCTCGGCGAGTTCACGACCCCACTCGCTGTCGGTTTCGGCGACGTACTCGTTCAGCACGTTTTGCAGGTGGCTGCGATAGGCTTCCATCGCCTCGCCGCTGATCCGCTGGATCTCCACCAGTTCGTGATTGACCCGGTCAACGAAGGTGTTGTCCTGATCGAGCACGTAGGCGAAACCACCGGTCATGCCAGAACCGAAGTTGTAACCGGTCTTGCCCAGCACGCAGACGAAACCACCAGTCATGTACTCGCAGCAGTGATCGCCAGTGCCTTCCACGACGGTGTGGGCACCGGAGTTACGCACGGCGAAACGCTCGCCTGCGGTGCCGGCGGCGAACAACTTGCCGCCAGTGGCGCCGTACAGGCAGGTGTTGCCGATGATGGCGCTTTCCTGAGTCTTGTAGACGCTGCCCTTCGGCGGCACGATGACCAGCTTGCCGCCGGTCATGCCTTTGCCGACGTAGTCGTTGGCGTCGCCTTCCAGGTACATGTTCAGACCGCCGGCGTTCCACACACCGAAGCTCTGCCCGGCCGTGCCTTTGAAACGGAACGTGATCGGCGCTTTCGCCATCCCTTGGTTGCCATGCTTGCGCGCGATTTCGCCGGAGATCCGCGCGCCGATCGAACGGTCGCAGTTGCAGATATCCAGCTCGAACTCTGCACCGCTGAGGTCGTTGATCGCCGACGCGGCCAGCTCGACCATCTTCTCCGCGAGCAGACCTTTGTCGAACGGCGGGTTGCGCTCAACGCCGCAGAACTGCGGTTTGTCCGCCGGGATGTGATCGCTGCCCAACAGCGGCGTCAGGTCCAGGTGATGTTGCTTGGCGGTCTGGCCTTCGAGGATTTCCAGCAGATCAGTGCGACCGATCAGCTCTTCGAGGGAGCGCACACCCAGTTTGGCCAGCCACTCACGGGTTTCTTCGGCGACGTAGGTGAAGAAATTCACCACCATGTCGACGGTGCCGATGTAGTGATCCTTGCGCAGTTTCTCGTTCTGCGTCGCGACGCCAGTGGCGCAGTTGTTCAGATGGCAGATGCGCAGGTATTTGCAGCCCAGTGCGATCATCGGCGCGGTACCGAAGCCGAAGCTCTCGGCGCCAAGGATCGCGGCTTTGATCACGTCGAGACCGGTTTTCAGGCCACCGTCGGTCTGCACCCGGACTTTGCCGCGCAGGTCGTTGCCGCGCAGGGTCTGGTGGGTTTCAGCCAGGCCGAGTTCCCAAGGTGCGCCGGCGTACTTGATCGAGGTCAGCGGCGAAGCACCGGTGCCACCGTCGTAGCCGGAAATGGTGATCAGGTCGGCATAGGCCTTGGCCACACCGGCGGCGATGGTGCCGACGCCCGCTTCTGCTACCAGCTTCACCGAAACCAGCGCCTGCGGGTTGACCTGCTTCAAGTCAAAGATCAACTGCGACAAATCTTCGATCGAATAGATGTCGTGGTGCGGCGGTGGCGAAATCAGGGTCACGCCCGGCACTGCGTAACGCAGCTTGGCGATCAGCCCGTTGACCTTGCCGCCCGGCAGTTGCCCGCCCTCGCCCGGCTTGGCGCCTTGGGCGACCTTGATCTGCAGCACTTCGGCGTTGACCAGGTATTCCGGAGTTACACCAAAACGGCCAGTCGCAACCTGCTTGATTTTCGAGCTCTTGATGGTGCCGTAACGCGCCGGGTCTTCACCGCCTTCGCCGGAGTTGGAACGCGCGCCGAGGCGGTTCATGGCTTCGGCCAGGGCTTCGTGAGCTTCCGGCGACAGTGCGCCCAGCGAGATACCGGCGGAGTCGAAGCGCTTGAGCACCGACTCCAGCGGCTCGACTTCACTGATGTCCAGCGGCGTTTCGAGGGTCTTGACCTTGAACAGGTCGCGAATCATCGACACCGGACGGTTGTCCACCAGCGAGGTGTATTCCTTGAACTTGGCGTAGTCGCCCTGCTGCACAGCGGCTTGCAGGGTGTTGACCACGTCCGGGTTGTAGGCGTGATATTCGCCACCGTGGACGAACTTCAGCAGACCGCCCTGCTGGATCGGCTTGCGCGGACTCCAGGCTTCGACGGCGAGCGCTTTCTGCTCGGCTTCGATGTCGACGAAACGCGCGCCCTTGATCCGGCTCGGCACGCCACGGAAGCTCAGCTCGCAGACTTCTTCAGACAGACCAATGGCCTCGAACAGCTGCGCACCACGGTACGAAGCGATGGTCGAGATACCCATCTTCGACAGGATCTTGAGCAGGCCTTTGGTGATGCCCTTGCGGTAGTTCTTGAACACCTCGTAGAGGTCGCCCAGGACTTCACCGGTACGGATCAGATCGCCCAATACTTCGTAGGCCAGGAACGGATAGACCGCCGAGGCGCCGAAACCGATCAGCACGGCGAAGTGGTGCGGATCGCGTGCAGTGGCGGTTTCCACGAGGATGTTGGAATCGCAACGCAGGCCCTTCTCGGTCAGGCGGTGGTGCACGGCACCGGTCGCCAGCGAAGCGTGGATCGGCAGCTTGCCCGGGGCGATATGGCGGTCGCTGAGGACGATCTGGGTACGCCCGGCGCGCACGGCTTCTTCAGCCTGATCGGCAACGTTGCGGATCGCCGCTTCGAGGCCGAGGCTTTCGTCGTAGTTGAGGTCGATGATCGCCCGTTCGAAACCCGGACGGTCGAGGTTCATCAGCGAGCGCCACTTGGCCGGCGAGATCACTGGCGAGCTGAGGATCACGCGCGAGGCGTGTTCCGGCGACTCCTGGAAAATGTTGCGCTCGGCACCGAGGCAGATTTCCAGCGACATCACGATCGCTTCACGCAGCGGGTCGATCGGCGGGTTGGTGACCTGCGCAAACTGCTGACGGAAATAGTCGTACGGCGTGCGTACACGCTGGGACAGCACGGCCATCGGCGTGTCGTCGCCCATCGAGCCCACGGCTTCGTAACCTTGCTCGCCAAGCGGGCGCAGCACCTGATCACGCTCTTCGAACGTGACCTGATACATCTTCATGTACTGCTTGAGCTGGTCGACGTCGTAGAAAGCCGAACCGTGGTCGTTGTCTTCCATGGTCGCCTGAATGCGCAGGGCATTCTTGCGCAGCCACTGCTTGTACGGATGACGGGATTTCAGACGGTTGTCGATCGCATCGGTATCGAGGATCTGCCCGGTCTCGGTGTCCACAGCGAAGATCTGGCCAGGGCCGACACGGCCCTTGGCGAGCACGTCTTCGGGCTGGTAGTTCCACACGCCGATTTCCGAGGCGAGGGTGATGAAACCATTCTTGGTGGTGACCCAGCGCGCCGGACGCAGACCGTTACGGTCGAGCAGGCACACCGCGTAACGACCGTCGGTCATTACCACGCCGGCCGGGCCGTCCCACGGCTCCATGTGCATCGAGTTGTACTCGTAGAACGCACGCAGATCCGGGTCCATGGTTTCAACGTTCTGCCACGCAGGCGGAATGATCATGCGCACGCCACGGAACAGGTCGATGCCACCGGTGACCATCAGTTCGAGCATGTTGTCCATGCTCGATGAGTCGGACCCGACACGGTTGACCAGCGGGCCGAGTTCTTCCAGATCCATCAGATCGTTGGTGAACTTGGTCCGCCGGGCCTGCGCCCAGTTGCGGTTACCGGTGATGGTGTTGATCTCGCCGTTGTGGGCGAGGAAGCGGAACGGCTGCGCCAGCGGCCATTTCGGCAGGGTGTTGGTAGAGAAGCGCTGGTGGAACACGCAGATTGCGGTTTGCAGGCGCTCGTCACTCAGGTCTGGATAGAACGCGGCCAGGTCGGCCGGCATCATCAGGCCTTTATAGATGATGGTCTTGTGCGAAAAGCTGCAGATGTAGTGGTCGCTGTCAGCGGCGTTGGCCACCGACGAACGGCGACGGGCGCTGAACAGCTTCACCGCCATGTCCTGATCGCTCAGGCCTTCGCCGCCGATGTAGACCTGCTCAATCTGCGGCAGGCGTTCAAGGGCGAGGCGGCCGAGGACGCTGGTGTCGATCGGCACTTTGCGCCAGCCGATCAGTTGCAGGCCTTCGGCGAGGATCTCGCGGTTCATGTTCTCGCGAGCGGCTTCGGCCTTGGCCGGATCCTGATTGAAGAACACCATGCCCACGGCATATTGCTTGGGCATATCGACGCCGAAGCTTTCCCGGGCAATGGCTCGCAGGAAGGCGTCGGGTTTTTGAATCAGCAGACCGCAACCGTCACCGGTCTTGCCGTCGGCATTAATCCCACCGCGGTGGGTCATGCAGGTCAGGGCCTCGATGGCCGTTTGCAAAAGGGTATGACTGGGCTCGCCCTGCATATGAGCTATCAGGCCGAAACCGCAGTTATCCTTGAATTCATCTGGTTGGTACAGACCTGCTTTCATAGACACTTTCTCACCAGGCTGCCTCTACTCGAGGCAAATTTCTTTTCAATTCAACCACTTGCGTTCCGCGCCGAACGTACGCCGGCTTAGCGGGGGCAAAAGGGTGGTCATTGTACACAGCGACACAGAGGCTCACAAATTTGACGACGAACTGTCGCAAATTCATGTCGCATTTGTGAAAGGTTTAAAGCGATCTGCTGTGCTAGTCAAAACTTTTTTAATTTTGACCGCAACGACTCAAAGACTACTGTGACGCAGACACCACAAGGCACGCGACCTGTGAAGGCGGCGCGCACTCGTAGAAATTTTGAGGTGCTTGGAGAGGCGGCCTGGGTAAGGCCGCCGAATCTTCAGCGAGTTGTTGCCAGTTCCTGTTGGACGCTGGCGACAGTGCGAGGCCAAGGTTTACCAGCCTGAACCTTCGCTGGCAAGGCCTTGATGGCAGAAACGGCCGCATCACGATTGGCAAAGTTGCCGTAGGTGATCACGTAAAGCGGCTTGCCATTGAGGACTTTCTTGAAATAACGGTACTCGCCGCCCTGCTCCTTGACGAAGTTCTGCGCGGCGGTCTCCGAGCTGGTGCCGAGAATCTGCACGACATAGTTGCTGGTCGGCTGAACGGCGTACCAGCTGCCACCGGCAGCCTTGGCCACGGTAACGGGCTTGTCGGCAGGCTTGGCCGGAGCAGGAGCCGGTTTCGCAGCTGGCGCCGGGGTGGCCGGAGCAGGCTTGGCCGTGGCGATCTGCGTCGGTGCCGGGGTTGGTGCCGGTTTGGCGGCAGGAGTTGGAACCGGTGTCGGCGCGGGACCGGCCGGAACGCCAGCAGGGCGGCGCGGAGGTGGTGACGGTCGGCGGCGTATCGCTGGAGCCTTCCAGCGACACGCCGTCGTCGCCTTCGGTGATGCCACCGGCGGCTTCCGCCAGCGGGCCACGCATGACCGGCTGCGAGTTGCCGACCAATGGCAGCGGCATCGGCTGAGTGTTGCCGGCGAATTCGACGGACGGGTTGGCGCCGTTCGCTGCGCCCTGACCCAATGGCAATTGCGCCTGTTCATTGGCCGGAGCACCGGTGGTCGGTGCCTTGCTGCGACCCGGCATCAGCCAGGCGGCGGCAACCGCGACCACAACGACGGCGGAAATCGCCAATACGTGTTTCTTCGGCATGTTGAACCCCATACTTGGACGCTTGACCGCGGAGCGGCTGGCAATCATGACTTCGATCAGTGCATCGCGAGCGACCTGGTTGATGTTGCCCGGCCAGCCCTCGGAGCTTTCGTGAATATCAGAGATCTGATCTGCGGTGAAAAGTTCGACACCCCGGCCCGCGCCTTCCAGCCGCTGGTCGAGATATTCGCGGGTCTCTTCTTCGGTGTACGGCTGCAATTCGATGACGTGAAAACGCTCTTCTTCGAGCTGCAATGCCTCGAGCTGGGCGATCAGCGACGACTCGCCGAACAGGAACACATGCGGACGACCTTCCGGCGTGCCGGCGCCGAGCGCCATCAACGCTTCCAGCGCGGACTCGTCGAGCTGCTCGGCATCGTCCACGAGCAGATAGACTTCCTGCCCGGTCAGACCCAGTTGCACCACCTGCTCGAGAATCGCGCCGACTTCGGCCTGAGCGACATCCAGCGCCTGCGCCACCTGGCGCAGCACGCCGGCCGCATCACCGGCGCCACGGGCGGAAACCACCACGCTCTGCACCGATTGTTTATTGGTGCTGGCCACCAGCGCCTGCCGCAGCAGGGTCTTGCCGCTGCCCTGCGGGCCGGTGACCACCAGCAGCAACTGGCTGTAACGCGCCAGGTGATGCAGTTGACCCAGCACCGGTTTGCGCTGGGCCGGGAAGAATTTGAAGCCCGGCACCCGTGGCGCGAACGGGTCGTGACTTAACTGGAAATGGCCGAGAAACGCCTCGTCGGCATGCAAACTAGTCATCGGAATCGTTTTAACCTTTAAGCTGAGCCAGGGCGCGGTAATCCGCTCCCAGCGTGGCCTGTAGAACCTCTTTCGGATAATCGTCGGTCACTACCGCTTCGCCCATCCGGCGCAGCAGCACCAGGCGCAGACGACCGTCGATCACTTTTTTATCAATTGCCATGTGTTGGAGAAAATCGGCTTCGGTCATTTCTGTCGGCGGAACGACCGGCAAGCCGGCGCGCTGGAACAGACGAATGCCGCGATCACGCTCCTGCTCGCTGATCCAGCCCAGGCGCGCGGACATTTCCAGCGCCATCACCGTGCCCGCCGCCACCGCCTCGCCATGCAGCCAGACACCATAGCCCATGTGGGTTTCGATGGCGTGGCCGAAGGTGTGGCCGAGGTTGAGCGTGGCGCGTACGCCGGTTTCCTTTTCATCGGCACCGACCACCGCAGCCTTGGCCGCGCAGGAACGCTCGATCGCATAGGTCAGCGCGGTCTGGTCCAGCGCGCGCAGAGCGTCAACGTTTTCTTCCAGCCAGGTCAGGAACGGCTCGTCGCAGATCAGGCCGTACTTGATGACTTCCGCCAGGCCCGCCGACAACTCGCGCTGCGGCAGGGTTTTCAGCGATGCGGTATCGATCAGCACCACGTTCGGCTGATAGAACGCGCCGACCATGTTCTTGCCCAGCGGATGGTTGATGCCGGTCTTGCCGCCGACCGAGGAATCGACCTGCGACAACAGCGTGGTAGGAATCTGGATGAAATCGACACCGCGCTGATAACAGGCAGCCGCGAAACCGGCCATGTCGCCGATCACCCCGCCGCCCAAGGCGATCACGGTGGTACGGCGGTCGTGACGCGCGGTCAACAGACCGTCGAAAATCAGTTGCAGGGTTTCCCAGTTCTTGAAGGCTTCGCCATCAGGCAACACCACCGAGATCACCGAGAACTGCGCAAGGCTGCGGGTCAGACGTTCGAGATAGAGCGGCGCGACGGTTTCGTTGGAGATGATTGCCACCTGCCGCCCGTGGATATGCGGCGCCAGCAGTTCCGGCTGATCCAACAGACCTTCGCCAATATGAATCGGGTAGCTGCGCTCGCCTAGATCGACCTTGAGTGTCTGCATGTGTCCCCACAGTGAAGATGGAAGCAGGCATCCTGCCCTGAAATTATTGGTGTTCTGCGGCCTGTAGCGGTATGACGCCGCTCGCCCGGCATCCGCCACACCCTCGGCGGACGCTGACAGGACGCCGAGGATAGCGCATTTCGGACGATGCTTTAACGGGGCGGCAACTGCGCGAGGCGGTCGAGAATGTCGAGCACCACCATGCGTGGCGGCCGCTCGTCGGTTTCCACCACCAGATCGGCAATTTCCCGATAAAGCGGATCACGGATCTCGAGCAGGTCGCGCAAGGTTTTCGCCGGATCGGCGGTACGCAGCAGCGGCCGATTGCGATCGCGGGAGGTGCGGCCGACCTGCTGCTCGACGGAGGCGTGCAGATACACCACGCGCCCGCCTTCATGCAGGGCCTTGCGATTGGCATCACGCATCACTGCGCCGCCGCCGGTCGCCAGCACCACGCCATCGAACGCGCACAGCTCGGCGATCATCGCCTGCTCACGGTCACGAAAGCCGGGCTCGCCTTCCTTGTCGAAGATCCATGGGATATTGGCACCCGTGCGCAGCTCAATTTCCTTGTCGGAATCCTTGAACGGCAGGCGCAGCTCTTTGGCCAGCAATCGGCCGATGGTGCTTTTGCCAGCACCCATCGGTCCTACAAGTATCAAATTTCGCACAGAATCAACGACTCACAGCAATCGCCTGGTTATTCATGATACGCGGAGTGAGAAATACCAGCAGCTCGGATTTTTTCTCCGAAACCACATCACGCCGGAAAAGGCGGCCAAGATACGGCACATCGCCAAGAAATGGCACCTTATCTACGACCTTGCTTTGAGTATTTGAAAAAACACCGCCGATTACGATGGTCTCGCCGTCATTTACCAGCACTTTGGCGTTGACCTCGTTTTTCTTGATCGGCGGCACATCCTGCACTTTGTTCAGGTAGTCCGGCTCATCCTTGGTGACCTTGACCTCCATGATGATGCGGTTGTCCGGGGTGATCTGCGGAGTAACTTCCAGTGACAGCGAAGCCTCCTTGAACGACACCGAGGTCGCGCCGCTGGAGCTGGCCTCCTGATAGGGAATCTCGGTGCCTTTGAGGATCTTCGCGGTTTCCTTGTCCGAGGTGACCACCTTCGGCTGCGAGACGATTTCACCGTTGCCGGTCTTTTCCATTGCCGTCAGTTCGAGATCCAGCAGCACGTTGTCGGTGATGAACGCGATGCCGATCCCCGAAGTATTATTGACCGTGCCCATGTCGACGAACGGCGAGTTGGTGCCGGTGCTGCCCGGCGTACCGATAGTGCTCGACGAACCGTTGACCCCGGAGGCGTTCCAGTTGCCCTTGTTCTGCACCGAACCGCCCCAGCGCACGCCCAGGCTCTTGTCGTAATCGACGTTGGCCTCGACGATGCGCGCCTCGATCATCACCTGGCGCACCGGAATATCCAGCTGCGCGACGATCCGCCGGAGTTCGTCGAGGCGATCCTGGGTCTGGTAGGCAATGATGTTGTTGGTTCGCTCATCGACGGTAATCGAACCGCGCTCGTCGACCTTGGCCTCGGCACTGGTCACCGACTGGAACAGCTTGGCGATGTCCGCTGCCTTGGCGTAATTGACTTGCAGCAGCTCACGACGCAGGGGCGCCAGCTCGGCGATCTGCTTCTGCGATTCCAGTTCCTGACGCTCGCGAGCGGCAATTTCATCGGCCGGCGCGACCAGCAGCACGTTGCCGATCTTGCGCTTGTCCAGGCCCTTGGTTTTCAACACCAGATCCAGCGCCTGATCCCACGGCACGTTCTGCAGGCGCAAGGTGATACCGCCCTGCACCGTATCGCTTGCTACGAGGTTGAGGTTGGTGAAGTCCGCGATCAGTTGCAGCACCGAGCGCACGTCGATGTCCTGAAAATTCAGTGACAGCTTGTCGCCGACATAGGCCTGACGGTCGGCGTTGCGCTTTTGCAGGTCGTCGATGCTCATCGGCCGAACGCTGACGGTGAGCTTGTTGTCGGTCTGAAACGTGGAGTAGTCGAAGGTGCCGCTGGGCTCGACACTGATCACGGTGCGATCGCCGGTGAGCGCTGCGTTGACGAACTGCACCGGGGTGGCGAAGTCCTTGACGTCGAGGCGCACGCGCAGCTTTTCCGGCAATTGCGTGCGGGCGAAGCTGAGGATGATCTTGCCATCGTGCTCCTGGATATCCGGGGCGATGGTCGGATCAGAGAGGTCGATGACTACGTTGCCCTCACCCTCGGTGCCGCGCTGGAAATCGACACCGCGAATCGCCCTGCTGCGTTGCGCGGCTGGTCTGGCAGGTGCCGCAGCGGCCGTGGCGGCACGCGGTGCAACGGCAGCCGGGCGCGGCGCAGTCGCGGAAGCGCCCTGACCGACCACCACAAACAGATTATTGCCCTCGACCCGCGTGCTGTAAGGCGCCAGCTGCGTCAGGCTGACAATCAGCCGCGTGCGATCCTTGGCTTCGGCCACCGTGGCCGTGCGCGCGTTGCCGCTGCCCAGATCAAGATTCCTGTTGGCCAACTGGCTGGTCACGCCCGGCAGATCCAGTGCAATGCGCGCCGGCGACTCGGTTGTGTAGCCCTTGGGCTGTGGTGGCGGGCCGTCGAACGACAGCTTCAGTTCGACGCGGTCACCCGGCAGCGCGGCAACATCCAGCGCTTTCAGACTGGCCGCCATTACCATCGGTGACACCAGCGCTATCCATAGCGAAAAACCGAGGGTGGAGAAAATCCTGTTCATTGTTCGACTTCCACTATGAGTGCTCTTTCAAAGGAATGGTGCGCGGCCGCTCCAGCCAGGCGCCGGCGCCGTCGGGCACGATCTCGACGACATCGACCTGGGTGGCGCTGATGGCGACGATGCGGCCGTCGTTGCGGCCCAGGTAGTCGCCGACCTTGAGACGATGCACCCCGCCTGCACCGCGCAGCAGCGCGAACGAGCCCGAGGCATTGGCGATCGTGCCGACCATTTCGAACTGCTCGATGTTGAACCCTTCAAGGTATTGCTTGACCCGGTTGGGGTCAGGTTTGACGTTGCGCGAGCCGTGCTTCTGCCCGGCCAGATCGACCCGCGCCTGCCGCGAAAACGGGCTGCGCAGGTTGGCGGCGCTGTAAGTGAATGTGGGGTAAGACCGGAATGTCGGCGTTGGTTCAATCTTGCCCGCCGGGCGCAGGCGCACTTCGTTGAGGTAAGCGTCGAGGTCGCTGAAGTCATCGCCGCCACCGCAACCGCTCAACGCCAGCACCATGGGCAGGACGAGATAACGAATCGGGGTCATTTCTCCAGCCCCTTGTCGTTATAGCGGTACGTCTTGGCAAGAATGCTCATGCGCAGCTTCGTCCCGCCCTCGGGATTGGCCGGCGCCAGTTCGAAATCGTGCAGAGTCACAATTCGCGGCAGGCCGGCGACGCCGCTGACGAAGGTCGCGAGGTCGTGATAGGCACCGGTCACGGTGATCTGGATCGGCAGTTCGATGTAGAACGGCTGGGTCACTTCCGGCAGCAGCTTGATTTCCTCGAATTCCAGGCCGCTGCCCAGACCGGTGCGGGTGATGTCTTCGAGCAGGCCCGGCACTTCGGTGTCGCTGGGCAATTGCCGCAGCAGCACGCCGAAGGTGTTTTCCATTTCCTTCATTTGCTGGGTATACAGCTCAAGGTTCGCCGACAGCCGCGCCTTGCTGGCGAATTGTTCCTTGAGGGTGATTTCTTCTTCGCGCTTGAGGTCGAGCTGATTTTCCATATCACTGATAAAGAAGTAATAGCCAAGCGCGAGGATCAACACCATCACCAGCGCACCGCACAGGGTTTTCACTGCCGGTGGCCAGGAGCCGATGTTGCTGGTGTCGAGGTCGTTGAAATCGATGTTGCGCAGGCCCTGCAGCCACTCGGAGGCTTTCATTGCTCGTCCTCCACAACCTTGGGCTGGGTCTGACGAACGGTCAGCTGGAAGACATTGGCCTGTTCGACCTGATCAGCGCTGGTGGCCTTGACCTCATTCAGGCTCGGCGCATCGAACCAGTCGGACGCGTCGAGATTGCGCATCAGCTCGGAGACCCGGTTGTTCGACTCCGCCGCGCCACTGATGGACAAGGTCTTGCCGGCCATTTTCACATCGGTGAAATACACGCCGTCCGGCAGGGTACGCGCCAGTTGGTCGAAGACCCGCCCGCTGATCTGCCGGTTGCCCTGCAGATCCTGGATGATGCGCATGCGCTCGACCAGTTGCTGGCGGCGCGCCTTGAGCTCGCTGATCTGCTTGATGCGTTCGTCGACCACGGCGATCTGTTTGCCGATGTAATCGTTGCGCGCCATTTGCCGCTCGATGGCCGCGGTGATGATCTGGTCGGCAATCAGCACCGCGCCGATCGAGCCGGCCAGCACGCCGATCAGGACCAGCAGAAAGCGCTTGCGCCGCTCTTCGCGGCGCTCCTCGCGCCAGGGGAGAAGGTTGATCCGCGCCATCAGTCGAAACTCCTGAGCGCGAGCCCGCAGGCAATCATCAAGGCTGGCGCATCACTGGCCAGCGCCCCAGCATTGACCTTGCTGCCTAAAGCCATGTCGGCGAACGGGTTGGCGACCTGCGTCGGCGTGTCCAGACGCTGTTCGATCAGACGGTCCAGGCCGGGCACCGAGGCGGTGCCGCCGGCGAGCAGGATATGATCCACCGCGTTGTACTGGCCGGAGGCGAAGAAGAACTGCAGCGAACGCGAGACTTGCTGCACCAGCGCCTCGCGAAATGGCTGCAAGACCTCGCTGACGTAATCGTCAGGCAGCCCGCCCTGCTTTTTCGCCAGGCCCGCCTGTTCGACCGTGAGGCCGTAGCGGCGCTGAATCTCCTCGGTGAGCTGGCGTCCACCGAACAATTGCTCGCGGGTATAGATGATCTTGCCGTTGTGCAGGACGCTGAGAGTGGTCATGGTCGCACCGATGTCGACCACTGCCACGGTCAGGCGCTCCTGGGAGGCCGCCAGATGCGTTGCCAGCAGGCCGAACGAGCGCTCCAGCGCGTAGGCCTCGACATCCACCACCCGCGCGGTCAGACCGGCGAGCGCCAGCGCCGCTTCACGCACCTCGACGTTTTCCTTGCGACAGGCGGCGAGCAGCACGTTGACCCGTTCCGGGTTGCGCGGCGAGACGCCCTGGACTTCAAAGTCGATGGCGACTTCGTCCAGCGGATAGGGAATGTATTGGTCGGCCTCGATCTTGAGCTGGTTTTCCAGTTCGTCGTCGGACAGCCCGGCGTCCATCTCGATGACCTTGGTGATCACCGCCGAACCCGCCACTGCCACCGCCACGCTCTTGACCCCGGTACGCGCCTTGACCAGCAGGCGGCTCAGTGCCTGCCCAACGCCCTCGAGTTCGGCGATGTTCTTTTCGACCACAGCGTTCGCCGGCAACGGCTCCACCGCATAGGCCTCGACCCGGTAGCGCTCGCCCTGACGGCTCAGCTCCAGCAGCTTCACCGACGTGGAGCTGATGTCGATCCCCAGTAACGCATTGGTCTTTTTATTGAAGAGTCCCAGCACTACCAATTCCCTATGACTTTCCGTGAGTTACGGACTCTGTAATACGCATTGCGTTCCTTCACCCCCGTCTTGACAGAAGCGCCAATGACGCCTCCGACGGAAAAGTGCTTATAATGCCCAGCGATTTTTTCCGCTTTTTACTGCCCGCGCGGATGGCTCTGTGTGTAACCGCAGCCCCGTGCCAAATTCATTCTTTGCCCTGGATGTCCAAAAGCCTTGATTCGTCTGCTGAAATTTTTCGGTTGGTCCATCGTCGCCGTTTTCTGCGGACTGCTCTTAGGTCTCAGCGGCGCCTTTCTTTACCTTAGTCCGGGTTTGCCGTCTGTGGAGGCGCTGAGAAGCATTCAGTTGCAGATTCCTCTGCGCGTCTACAGCAGCGACAACAAGTTGATCGCAGAATTTGGCGAAATGCGCCGTACACCGATCCGTTTCGCCGACATTCCGCCCAATTTCATCAATGCGTTACTAAGTGCTGAAGACGACAATTTTGCCAATCACTATGGCGTCGATCCGAGCAGCCTGATGCGCGCGGCAACGCAATTGGTCAAAAGCGGACACATTCAGTCCGGTGGCAGCACCATCACCATGCAGGTGGCGAAGAACTTCTTCCTTACCAGCGAGCGCAGCTTCTCGCGCAAAACCACGGAAATCCTGCTGGCCCTGCAGATCGAACGGCAACTGACCAAGGACGAGATCCTGGAGCTGTACGTCAACAAGATCTACCTGGGCAACCGTGCCTACGGCATCGAAGCGGCGGCGCAGGTGTATTACGGCAAATCGATCCGTGACATCAGCCTGGCGCAGATGGCGATGATCGCCGGCTTGCCGAAAGCTCCGTCGCGCTTCAACCCGCTGGCCAACCCGGCACGCAGCAAAGAACGCCGCGACTGGATCCTCGGGCGCATGTACAAGCTTGGCAAGATCAGCGAAGCCGACTACACCGCGGCGATCAACGAGCCGCTGAACGCCAGCTACCACGTGCCGACCCCGGAAGTGAACGCACCGTACATCGCCGAAATGGCCCGCGCCGAAATGGTCGGTCGTTATGGCAGCGAGGCCTACACCGAAGGCTTCCGCGTCACCACCACGGTGCCGAGCAATCTGCAGGAGATGGCCAACACCGCGCTGCACGAAGGTTTGATGACCTACGACCAGCGCCACGGCTACCGTGGCCCAGAGTCGCGCCTGCCAGGCAAGACCCGAGAGGCCTGGGCCAGCGAACTGACCAAGCAGCGCACCATCAGTAGTCTCGAACCTGCGATCGTTACCCAAGTCGATAAAACCGGCCTGCAAGTGTTGACCCGCACCGGTGAAGAGCACGTTGCCTGGGACACGATGAAATGGGCGCGACCATTCCTCAATACCAACAGCATGGGCGCCAACCCGCGCCAGCCGTCGGATGTCGCGCAGGTCGGTGATCTGATCCGCGTGCAGCGCCAGACCGACAATTCGCTGAAATTCAGCCAGATTCCCCAGGCTCAGGGCGCACTGGTGTCGCTGGATCCGCAGAACGGCGCGATCCGTTCGCTGGTAGGTGGCTTCGCTTTCGAGCAGAGCAACTACAACCGCGCCATGCAGGCCAAGCGTCAGCCGGGCTCGAGCTTCAAGCCATTCGTTTACAGCGCCGCGCTGGATAACGGCTACACCGCTGCCAGTCTGGTCAATGATGCGCCGATCGTGTTCGTCGACGAGTACCTGGACAAGGTCTGGCGACCGAAGAACGACACCAACACCTTCCTCGGCCCGATCCGCCTGCGTGAAGCGCTGTACAAGTCGCGCAACCTGGTGTCGATCCGCCTGTTGCAGGCCATGGGCGTGGGCAAGACAATCGACTACATCACCCGCTTCGGCTTCAACAAGCAGGACCTGCCGCCGAACCTGTCGCTGGCACTCGGCACCGCAACGCTGACACCAATGGAAATCGCCACTGGCTGGAGCACTTTCGCCAACGGCGGCTACAAGATCACCCCGTACATCATCGACAGGATCGAAAGCCGTAACGGCGACACGCTGTTCGTCGCCAACCCGCCGACCGTGCCACAGGGAGGTGCGGCGACCGACGGTATCGCTGCGCCGGCTACCGAGTCGTTCACGGTCAATGCCGCTCCGGTTGCCGGTGAAGCGTCGGGCAATCCGGCAGTGCCGCAAGCGCCGGCCGTGGCCGAGCGGATTGTCGATGGACGTACCACCTACATCCTCAACAGCATGCTGCAGGACGTAATCAAACTCGGCACCGGCCGCCGTGCACTGGCCATGGGCCGCAGCGACATCGCCGGCAAGACCGGTACCACCAACGAATCGAAAGATGCCTGGTTCTCCGGTTACAACGCTGATTACGTAACCACGGTGTGGACCGGTTTCGACCAGCCGGAAAGCCTCGGACGCCGTGAGTTCGGTGGCACCGTGGCGCTGCCGATCTGGATGAATTACATGTCGGCCGCGCTGAAAGACAAGCCGCCACATGTGCAGCCTGAGCCAGAAGGTCTGCTCAGCCTGCGGGTGGACCCGGTCAGCGGCCGCGCCGCGACGCCGAGCACGCCGGGGGCGTACTTCGAACTGTTCAAGGCCGAAGACACTCCGCCATCGGTGAACGAGCTGGGCAACGGCGCCGTACCGGGCAGCCCGCTGCCGGCGGATGAGCAGGCGCCGATCGATCTGTTCTGATGCTGAGCTAATGAAAAGCCCCGCCTTCGTGAGAAGTGCGGGGCTTTTTATTACCCGAAGATCAAAAGCCCCTCACCCTAGCCCTCTCCCAGAGGGAGAGGGGACTGACCGAATTGTCTGGGGTCAAACACCGACCTGAAAGTGTGGTGTCGATTATGGATTCAAAACCATACATTCAGGTCGGCGTAGCTCCCAAGCGTCCCCCAATCAGTCCCCTCTCCCTCTGGGAGAGGGTTAGGGTGAGGGGCTCTTGATCTTCAGACATAAAAAAGCCCCGACTCTCGCGAGCCGGGGCTTTTGTTTGAAGCGCTACAACGACTTAGCCGTTGAACACGTCATCCACGCTTTTCAGCGGGTAGTTCTTCGGATAAGGCAGGGTGGCCACGCCGGTCTCGATCGCAGCCTTGGCCACGGCGTCGGAGATCAGGGTGATCAGGCGCTTGTCCATTGGTTTCGGAATGATGTACTCACGGCCGAATTCCAGCGGAGCACCGCCGTAGGCATCGCACACGTCCTGTGGAACAGGCAGTTTGGCCAGTTCGCGCAGGGCGTTGGCGGCGGCGACTTTCATTTCTTCGTTGATGCGCTTGGCGCGAACGTCCAGGGCACCACGGAAGATGAAAGGGAAGCCCAGCACGTTGTTGACCTGGTTCGGGTAGTCCGAACGGCCGGTGGCCATGATCACGTCGCTACGGGTGGCGTGCGCCAGTTCCGGGGAGATTTCCGGATCCGGGTTGGAGCAGGCGAAGACGATCGGGTTGGCCGCCATCGACAGCAGGCCTTCGGCGCTCAGCAGGTTCGGACCGGACAGACCGACGAATACGTCAGCGCCTGCCAGTGCGTCTGCCAGGGTGCGCTTCTCGGTAGCGTGGGCGAACACAGCTTTGTACTGGTTCAGGTCGTCACGGCCGGAGTGGATCACGCCGGTACGGTCAACCATGAAGATGTTTTCAATGCGAGCGCCCATGCTCACCAGCAGTTTCATGCAGGAGATGGCGGCAGCGCCGGCGCCGAGGCAGACAATCTTCGCTTCCGGCAGGGTTTTGCCAGCGATTTCCAGGGCGTTGATCATGCCCGCAGCGGTCACGATCGCGGTGCCGTGCTGGTCATCGTGGAACACCGGAATATCGCACTGCTCGATCAGAGCGCGTTCGATCTCAAAGCACTCTGGCGCCTTGATGTCTTCCAGGTTGATGCCACCGAAGGTGATGGAGATGCGCTTGACGGTGTCGATGAAGGCTTGCGGGCTTTCCGAGTCGACTTCGATGTCGAATACGTCGATGCCGGCGAAACGCTTGAACAGTACGCCCTTGCCTTCCATTACAGGCTTGGAAGCCAGTGGGCCGAGGTTGCCCAGGCCGAGAATCGCGGTGCCGTCGGAAATGACTGCCACCAGGTTGCCCTTGCCGGTGTATTTGTAGGCCAGTTCAGGATCGCGAGCGATCTCGCGTACTGGTTCAGCTACGCCGGGGCTGTAGGCCAGCGACAGGTCGCGGGCGGTAGCAGTGGCCTTGGTGAGCTCGACACTCAGCTTCCCCGGACGAGGATTGGCGTGGTATTCGAGAGCGGCAGTTTTCAGATCAGACATTTTGGCATTCCGCTTTTTTACTGTTGGACAGACTGGTCAGCGAGGATACGCGCCTCGCAAAGTCCCCACAAGACTGGGCAGTCACCGCTGTCAAGCGCCCTGCCCTACGACTTTGGGCCAAGAGCCACGGCGCACAAGGGCTGGACTGTTCACAATCAACCGTAAAAATGTCTACAATTTTTCTTCAGCGCGATACCTGCAGCATCGAAGGATCGGTCAACGGCAGCAACCAGCGCGCCTGACCTTTTTGCAGACCACCGCGCCGGGATCGGTCAACCACCCAGCCACGGGCCTCGATCTGCCTGCCTTTCAATGCTTGCAAGCCAGCACTGTCAAATTGTCCGAGCAGATTGGGTGCAACCCGCAATACAAGCGTGTCCTGCAACTCGATCCAGATTCCGCCGCGATTGCGCTGCACCTTGCTCACCCGACCGCTGACTACGGCGAAGCCCGAACGCTGGATCTGCTGCGCTTTCTGCACCGGCGATTGCCGCCAGAGACCAAGCCCGGCTCGTCGCGCGCTGCGTTCGGCGGCCTGTTGGCAGGCGACCAGATCGACGTTCGGCGCCACCGCAACCTGAAAACCCAGGCCAGCGGCAAGCATCTGCGCTTCGAGATTGGCACCGCTGACACTGTAAACATGCGCCAGCGTACGGCCGTAATGGTCTTTCGCCTGCTTGCCGGGTCGCAGACCGACCCGGCCGCCGCTGTCATCGACCAGCGCTTGCAGGCGTTTGCGCGCTGCCACGGCGAAGGGTTCGTCGCTGCGGCCCTGCTTGCCCAGCTCCGGCGTATTGAGGCCGATCATGCGCACGCTGCGGCCGTCGCTCAGGCGCAGGGTGTCGCCATCGACCACCCGCTGCACGCTGACGCTGGTCAGCCCTGCGGGTGCCGGGCAGAAAGCCTGGGCGGCGGACAGCCAAATCGCAGACACAAAAAAGGCGCCCGCAAGGGACGCCTTTTTCATCAGTCTGGAGAAGTCGAAGCGACCATCCAAAATGATCAGCCTCAGGCTTTTTTGCCGACGCCGAAAGTAGCGAAACGGTCTGCGAACTTCTGCACACGGCCGCCGGTGTCCAGAGTCTTCTGCTTACCGGTGTAGAACGGGTGGCATTCGTTGCAAACGTCGATCGCCAGGGCTTTGCCGTAGGTCGAACGAGTTTCGAACTTGTTACCGCAGCTGCAGGTAACAGCGATTTCCGGGTAGTTCGGATGGATTTCGGCTTTCATGGTGTCTTCCTCAGGCTAGCGTGCCGCCATCCAACACTATTGTTGAATACCGCACGTAATTAGGCCGCGGATTCTACCAGACCTTTTCAATCGCGCAAGCTGTCACCGAGACCGACCGTCTGCTAGGCTCCCGGCCTTGAACGCACTTCCCTGTGGGAGCGAGCCTGCTCGCGAAGACGCCAGGTCAGTCGACACATGTGTTGCCTGACCCACCGCCTTCGCGAGCAGGCTCGCTGCCACAGGTCATGCATATCCGATCATTTTGCGTATCGAGATCCCCCCGCGTGCCCGACGCCATTCTGCGCCTTGCCCTGCCTTCGCCTTTGCGCCGCCTGTTCGATTACCGGGCGCCGGCCGGGGTGCGGCGCGAGCAATTGCAGCCGGGCATGCGCCTGCGGGTGCCGTTCGGTCGGCGTGAGATGATCGGGATTCTGGTCGAGGTCACCGACACCAGCGAGGTGCCGGCAGAAAAACTCAAGCCGGCACTGGCCCTGCTCGATACGACATCGCCGCTGCCGCCAGCGCTGTTCAAGCTGTGCCTGTGGACCGCCCAGTATTACCAGCACAGCCTCGGCGACACCTTGAACTGGGCCTTGCCAGTATTGCTGCGTCAGGGCGAGTTGGCCGAGGCCCGGCAGGAACGCTTCTGGTCGATCGCCCCCGGTGCGAGCGTTGACGACCCGCGAGTGGCCCGTGCGCCACGCCAGCGCGAGGCGCTGACCACGCTGGCCCAGCATCTTCACGGCGTCGCCCATCAGTTGTTGAGCAAACTGATGCTGAGCAAGGACAGCCTCGATCTGCTGCTGGCCAAGGGGCTGGTGCAGGTCGAAATCCGCCGCCACGCCCCCGGCGTTCGCCATGAACACTGGCTGGCGCAACCGGAGCTGCCGCTCAACAGTGAACAGCGCGCGGCGTATCAAGCGATTCGCGCCGGCTTCGACAGTTATCACGCCTTCCTGTTGGCCGGCGTCACCGGCAGCGGCAAGACCGAAGTCTATCTGCAACTGATACGCGAGACCCTCGAAGCCGGCAAACAGGCCCTGGTACTGATTCCGGAGATCAACCTCGGCCCGCAGACCCTGGCGCGTTTCGAACAGCGCTTCAATGCGCGCATCGCCCTGCTGCACTCGGCGGTAAATGATCGCGAACGCCTGGAAGCCTGGCTCGCCGCCCGTGATGGCGAGGCCGACATTATTATCGGCACCCGCTCGGCACTGTTCACGCCGATGAAAAATCCCGGGCTGATCATCATCGATGAAGAACACGACGGCTCCTATAAACAGCAGGAAGGTCTGCGCTACCACGCTCGCGATCTGGCGCTGGTACGCGCGCGGCAGGAAAACATCCCGATCGTGCTCGGCTCCGCCACGCCGTCGCTGGAAAGTCTGCACAACGCTTACACCGGCCGCTACGGCCTGTTGCGCCTGAACGAGCGCGCCGGCGGCGCCAAGCAACCGCGCTTCCTGCGTCTGGACGTCAAAAGCCGTCCGCTCGACAGCGGTATTTCCGGGCCGATGCAGCAAGCCATCGGCCAGACCCTCGCCAACGGCCAGCAGGTGCTGGTGTTCCTCAACCGGCGCGGCTTTGCCCCGACCTTGCTTTGCCACGATTGCGGCTGGATGTCCGAGTGCTCGCGCTGCGATGCGCGCATGACCGTGCATCAACGTTGCGGCGAGTTGCGCTGTCACCACTGCGGCAACGTCGAGCGCACACCGCGCCAATGCCCGAAATGCAGCAAGGTCGATCTGCGCCCGGTCGGCGCCGGTACCGAACGCGCCGAAGAACGTCTGGCGATTCTGTTCCCGGATTACCCGGTACTGCGCGTCGATCGCGACAGCACCTCGCGCAAGGACGCGATGAATCAGCTGTTCGCGACAATCCAGAAAGGCCAGCCGTGCATTCTGGTCGGCACGCAGATGTTGGCCAAAGGGCACCACTTCCCACGGGTGACGCTGGTGTCGATTCTGGATGCCGACGGCGGCCTGTTCTCCGGCGACTTCCGCGCCAGCGAGCGCATGGCGCAACTGATCGTCCAGGTCGCCGGGCGCGCCGGGCGGGCTGAGGAACCGGGCAAGGTGATCATCCAGACGCACCTCGCCGACCATCCTTTATTGGTGCAACTGACCGAGCAGGGTTATTTCGCCTTCGCCGAACAAGCCTTGAGCGAACGCCGCGCGGCCGGGTTGCCGCCGTTTGCCCATTTGGCGCTGTTGCGCGCCGAAGCGCACAAGCCGGGGCAGGCGGAAGGTTTTCTCGATGAAGCGTGCAGCGCGGCCGAACGCCTGCTGGCCGAATTGAGTCTGAGCGGCATCGAGCTGCTCGGGCCGGTGCCGGCACCGATGGAGCGCCGCGCCGGGCGTTATCGCGCACAACTGTTGTTGCAGGCGACCGCCCGGGCGCCGTTGCACCGCTTGCTGGCCAGCTGGATGCTGGTGCTGGAGCAGATGCCGAGCGGGCGGGCGGTGCGCTGGTCGCTGGATGTTGATCCGGTGGATCTGTATTGAGCTGAAGATCCCTTTCGCGAGCAGGCTCGCTCCCACAGTGGATCAGCGCCGTACATACCTTGTGGGTCTTGCGCAAAACCTTGTGGGAGCGAGCCTGCTCGCGAAAGCGGACTTTTTGTCACCACATATCCACATCCTGCCTGCTAAGGTTGGCAAGCCCGTCTTCGCAACGGATAATGCCCAGTTTTTCCACCCGCGCATCGATGCGCCCGCCGCGCTTGCGGTCGAAAGAGAAGACCATGAAAGACACCATTCGCCAGCTGATCCAGCAAGCCCTCACCCAACTCGTCAACGAAGGTGTGTTGCCTGAAGGCCTGACGCCGGCGATCCAGGTGGAGAACGCCCGCGACAAGACCCACGGCGACTTCGCCAGCAACATCGCCATGATGCTGGCCAAGCCTGCCGGCATGAAGCCACGCGATCTGGCGGAGAAAATCATCGCCGCACTGCCCGCTGACGAAAACGTCACCAAGGCCGAAATCGCCGGCCCGGGCTTCATCAATTTCTTCCAGAACACCCAGGCACTGGCCTCGCGCCTCGACGCCGCACTGGCCGACGCCCGTGTCGGCGTGCGCAAAGCCGGCCCGGCGCAGCGCACCGTGGTCGATCTGTCGGCGCCGAACCTGGCCAAAGAGATGCACGTCGGCCACTTGCGCTCGACCATCATCGGCGACGGCGTGGCCCGGGTGCTTGAGTTCCTCGGCGACGAGGTGATCCGCCAGAATCACGTCGGCGACTGGGGCACTCAGTTCGGCATGCTGATGGCTTATCTGCAGGAAAACCCGATCACCAGCGACGAGCTGTCCGACCTGGAAAACTTCTACCGTGCGGCCAAGCAGCGTTTCGACGAGTCCGAAGAATTCGCCGACCGCGCCCGTGGCCTGGTGGTCAAGTTGCAGGCTGGCGATGCCGAATGCCTGGCGCTGTGGACCAAGTTCAAGGACATCTCGCTGTCGCACTGCCAGAAGATCTACGAACTGCTCAACGTCAAACTGACCATGGCCGATGTCATGGGCGAAAGCGCCTACAACGACGACCTGATCAATGTGGTCAACGACCTGAAAGCAGCGGGCATGCTGGTCGAGAGCAACGGCGCCCAGTGCGTGTTCCTCGACGAGTTCAAGAACGCCGATGGCGATCCGCTGCCGGTGATCATCGTCAAGGCCGATGGCGGTTACCTGTACGCCACCACTGACCTCGCCGCCGTGCGCTACCGCAGCGGCAAGTTGAAGGCTGATCGCGCGCTGTATTTCGTCGACCAGCGCCAGGCCCTGCACTTCCAGCAGGTCTTCGCGGTGGCGCGCAAGGCCGGTTTCGTCACCCATCCGATGGAAATGGAACACATGGGTTTCGGTACCATGAACGGCGCCGATGGCCGTCCGTTCAAGACCCGTGATGGCGGCACCGTGAAGCTGATCGACCTGCTGACCGAAGCCCAGGAACGTGCCTACAACCTGGTGAAAGAGAAGAACCCGACCCTGGCCGAAGACGAGTTGCGCAACATCGCCAAGGTTGTTGGCATCGGCGCGGTGAAATACGCCGACCTGTCCAAGCACCGCACCAGCGACTACAGCTTCAACTTCGACCTGATGCTCAATTTCGAAGGCAACACCGCGCCGTATCTGCTGTACGCCTACACCCGCGTGGCCGGTGTGTTCCGTAAACTGGGCAAGGACTTCAGCGAAGTCGACGGCCAGATCGTCCTCGAAGCGGCGCACGAGCAGGAGCTGGCGGCGAAGCTGGCGCAGTTCGGCGAAGTGCTGAACAACGTCGCTGAAAAAGGCACGCCGCACATTCTCTGCACCTACCTGTACGACGTCGCCGGCCTGTTCTCCAGCTTCTACGAGAACTGCCCGATCCTCGCCGCCGACACCCCGGCGCAGATGCAGAGCCGTCTGCGTCTGGCCGCACTGACCGGTCGCACCCTCAAGCAAGGCCTGGAGCTGTTGGGTCTGGAAACTCTGGAGCGTATGTAAGTTGGCTGCCAAGAAAAAACCTGCACCCAAACGCGGCGCCAGTCGCTATCAGGCCCCGGCGAAACAACCGATTCCGGGCTGGCTGTGGATGGCCATCGGCCTGACCGTCGGCGCGTTCATCGTGTTTCTGATGAAACTGGAACCGGGCAAGGGCAGCGACACGGTCAAGCGCGAGAAAGTCGAACAGCAGCAGAAAGCGTCGAAGATCGCCGAGGCCAACAAGACCCCGCCGAGCCCGACGCAACCGGTGAAGCCGAAATACGACTTCTACACGCTGCTGCCGGAATCGGAAGTGATCGTGCCGCCGGACGCGGTACCGGAGAAGACCCTGCCGACGCCGCAAGTGCCGGCCATCCCGACCACGCCGGTAACCCCGGCCGAAGCGGCGAAGATCGACACCGCACGGGCTCAAGCGGCTCTGGCCGGGATCACGCCGCCGCCAGCGCCACCGGTGAGCAAAGCCGCCCCAGTGACCAAGTTCTTCCTCCAGGCCGGTTCGTTCCGCAAGGAAACCGATGCTGACAAGGTACGTGCGCAGATCATTCTGCTCGGCCAGGCCGTCGCGGTGGAGTCCGGTACGGTCAAGGATGAAACCTGGTACCGCGTCTTGGTCGGGCCGTTCAGCAACCGCGAACAACTGACCACGGCGCAGAAACAACTGGCTGGTGCCGGATTCAGCAACCTGTTGTTACAACAACGTCAGAGCCGCTAAGGCTCTCAGAGGTCAGCTGCAACTTGCAGGTGACCTTCAAACTTTGTGGTGAGGGGATTTATCCCCGCGGGGCTGCAAAGCAGCCCTGAAACCAGCCATTGCGGTGCAGCAGGCATACTGCAAATGATGGTCTCGCGACTGCTTCGCAGCCTAACGGGGATAAATCCCCTCGCCACAGTCATCACACACACCATTCGTCTCCCATCGCCCCTGCCGGTTGAAATCCCCTCCAGCACCCCCATATGAATGGGCATAAGGCATTTTCGCCCCGCTGCGTGGAGACTCTTCCCTTGACCACCATCGTTTCAGTCCGCCGCCACGGCAAAGTCGTCATGGGCGGCGACGGCCAGGTTTCTCTCGGCAACACCGTGATGAAAGGCAACGCCAAAAAGGTCCGTCGCCTGTACCACGGCCAGGTCATCGCCGGTTTCGCCGGTGCCACCGCCGACGCCTTCACCCTGTTCGAACGTTTCGAAGGCCAGCTCGAAAAACATCAGGGTCACCTGATCCGCGCCGCCGTCGAACTCGCCAAGGAATGGCGCACCGACCGCTCCCTGAGCCGCCTCGAGGCGATGCTCGCGGTTGCCAACAAGGACGCCTCGCTGATCATCACCGGCAACGGTGACGTGGTCGAACCCGAAGATGGCCTGATCGCCATGGGTTCCGGCGGCGCCTACGCGCAAGCCGCCGCCAGCGCCCTGCTGAAAAAGACCGACTTGTCAGCGCGCGAGATCGTCGAAACCGCTCTCGGCATCGCTGGCGACATCTGCGTATTCACCAACCACACCCAGACCATTGAGGAGCAGGATCTCGCTGAATAAGCCTGTTGCGGCCCATGTGCCACGGCTTGTTTCTGCTTGAGGACCGTCAATTACTATGTCCATGACTCCCCGCGAAATCGTCCACGAACTCAACCGCCATATCATCGGCCAGGACGATGCCAAGCGCGCCGTCGCGATTGCCCTGCGCAACCGCTGGCGCCGCATGCAGCTGCCTGAAGAGCTGCGCGTTGAGGTGACCCCGAAGAACATCCTGATGATCGGCCCGACCGGTGTCGGTAAAACCGAGATCGCCCGTCGCCTGGCGAAACTGGCCAATGCGCCGTTCATCAAGGTCGAAGCGACCAAATTCACCGAAGTCGGTTATGTCGGCCGTGACGTCGAGTCGATCATCCGTGATCTGGCCGATGCCGCGATCAAGATGCTCCGCGAGCAGGAAATGACCCGCGTACGCCACCGCGCCGAAGACGCCGCCGAGGACCGCATCCTCGACGCGTTGCTGCCGCCGGCACGCATGGGCTTCAGCAACGAAGAAGCGCCGAGCTCCGATTCCAATACTCGTCAGCTGTTCCGCAAGCGTCTGCGCGAAGGTCAGCTGGACGACAAGGAAATCGAGATCGAAGTCGCCGAAGTCTCCGGCATCGAAATCGCCACGCCGCCGGGCATGGAAGAGATGACCAACCAGCTGCAATCGCTGTTTGCCAACATGGGCAAGGGCAAGAAGAAGTCGCGCAAGCTCAAGGTCAAGGAAGCGCTGAAACTGGTGCGCGATGAAGAAGCCGGGCGTCTGGTCAACGAAGAAGAACTGAAGGCCAAGGCGCTGGAAGCGGTCGAGCAGCACGGCATCGTCTTCATCGACGAAATCGACAAAGTCGCCAAGCGCGGCAATGTCGGCGGCGCCGATGTCTCCCGTGAAGGCGTACAGCGCGACCTGCTGCCGCTGATCGAAGGCTGCACCGTCAACACCAAGCTGGGCATGGTCAAGACTGACCACATCCTGTTCATCGCTTCCGGTGCGTTCCACCTGAGCAAGCCGAGCGATCTGGTACCGGAGCTGCAAGGTCGTCTGCCGATCCGCGTCGAACTCAAGGCGCTGAGCCCCGAAGACTTCGAACGCATCCTCAGCGAACCGCACGCCTCGCTCACCGAGCAATACTGCGCGCTGCTGAAAACCGAAGGCCTGAACATCCAGTTCCAGCCCGAAGGCATCAAGCGTCTGGCGGAGATCGCCTGGCAGGTCAACGAGAAAACCGAGAACATCGGTGCCCGTCGCCTGCACACCCTGCTTGAGCGTCTGCTCGAAGAGGTGTCGTTCAGCGCCGGCGACCTGGCCAGCGCCCACGATGACAAGGCGATTCTGATCGACGCCGAATACGTCAACAGCCACCTCGGCGAATTGGCGCAGAACGAAGATCTGTCCCGTTATATCCTGTAAGCCATACTTACAGCGGTAGCGGACCCTGTGGGAGCGAGCCTGCTCGCGAAGAGGTCGTGTCAGGCGGTATCAATGCCGTCTGACCCGCCGCTTTCGCGAGCAGGCTCGCTCCCACATTTGAATCAGGGCCGCCCACACATCGGACGCCAGCCCATGAATCGAATCCCCACCGACATCAAACTGCACAAAGCCTCGAAAACCCTGACGCTCACTTACGCGTCCGGCGAGGAATTCACCCTGCCCGCCGAGTTCCTGCGCGTGCACTCCCCCTCCGCCGAGGTCCAGGGCCACGGCAAACCGATCCTGCAATTCGGCAAGCTCAACGTGGGTCTGAGCAAGCTGGAACCGGCTGGCAACTATGCACTGAAACTGACCTTCGACGACGGTCACGACAGCGGCCTGTTCACCTGGGAATACCTCTACGAACTCGGCAAGCGCCAGAACGAACTCTGGGACGATTATCTTGCCGAGCTGCGCGCTGCCGGAAAATCCCGCGATCCGAACGAGTCGTTCGTCAAGCTGATGCTCTAGGCCGTGGCTCTTGCTCTTTAGAGGGCATTTTCTAACTTCATCTGTTTGAATGCTCCGCGCATACGGCCCCGGATCGGCCGCTTGCGAAAAAAATTAAACTCGGGTAACCAATGGAGCTGGCAAGTTCCCTGCAGTGCTCTACGACTGTAAAGCAGCTATGCAGAATCAACGGTCACCCGAGCAGTAGTACCCGGCATTGGCTGTGGAAGCGACAGCGTGAAACCGGGTACTCGTCTCAGGACAATGGAGCGTCGTAGATGAGTGACAAGAATAACGATGACCTGAAGTACCAAGCCTCGGAAAACACTCTGGGGCTTAACCCCGTCGTCGGGCTGCGCGGAAAGGATCTGCTGGCCTCTGCTCGAATGGTGCTGAAACAGGCCATCAGACAACCGATTCACAGCGTCAGGCACGTGACTCATTTCGGCCTCGAGCTGAAGAATGTCCTGCTGGGCAAATCCGCGCTGCAACCGGCCGGTGACGACCGCCGTTTCGCCGACCCGGCGTGGAGCCAGAACCCGCTATACAAACGTTATCTGCAAACCTACCTGGCCTGGCGCAAGGAACTGCATGCCTGGATCGATGACAGCAGCCTGTCCCCCAAAGACATCGCTCGCGGCCATTTCGTCATCAACCTGATGACCGAAGCCATGGCGCCGACAAATACGGCGGCCAATCCGGCGGCGGTCAAACGCTTCTTCGAAACCGGCGGCAAGAGCCTGCTCGATGGCCTCTCGCATCTGGCCAAGGATCTTGTGCACAACGGCGGCATGCCGAGCCAGGTCAACATGGGCGCGTTTGAAGTCGGCAAGAGCCTCGGCATCACCGAAGGCGCGGTGGTGTTTCGCAATGATGTGCTGGAGCTGATTCAGTACCGGCCGATCACCGAGCAGGTCCACGAGCGCCCGCTGCTGGTAGTGCCGCCGCAGATCAACAAGTTCTACGTTTTCGACTTGAGCCCGGACAAGAGCCTGGCGCGCTTCTGCCTGCGCAACAATGTGCCGACCTTCATCATCAGCTGGCGCAACCCGACCAAGGCCCAGCGCGAATGGGGTCTGTCGACCTACATCGAAGCGCTGAAAGAAGCCGTCGACGTAGTCACCGCTATAACCGGCAGCAAAGATGTGAACATGCTCGGCGCCTGTTCCGGCGGCATTACCTGCACCGCCCTGCTCGGCCACTACGCCGCGCTCGGCGAGAACAAGGTCAACGCCCTTACCCTGCTGGTCAGCGTGCTCGACACCACCCTGGACAGCGACGTCGCCCTGTTCGTCGATGAGCAGACCCTGGAAACCGCCAAGCGCCACTCCTACCAGGCCGGCGTGCTCGAAGGCAAAGACATGGCCAAGGTCTTCGCCTGGATGCGCCCCAACGATCTGATCTGGAACTACTGGGTCAACAACTACCTGCTCGGCAACGAGCCGCCGGTGTTCGACATCCTGTTCTGGAACAACGACACCACTCGCCTGCCCGCTGCGTTCCACGGCGACCTGATCGAGATGTTCAAAAACAATCCACTGATCCGCCCCAATGCACTGGAAGTGTGCGGCACGCCGATCGATCTCAAGCAGGTCACCGCCGACATCTTCTCGCTGGCCGGCACCAACGATCACATCACGCCGTGGAAGTCCTGCTACAAGTCGGCGCAGCTGTTCGGCGGCAAAGTTGAATTCGTGCTGTCGAGCAGCGGCCATATCCAGAGCATCCTCAACCCGCCGGGCAACCCGAAATCGCGCTACATGACCAGCGAAGAGATGGCGGCGACTGCCGATGACTGGCAGGAAAACTCGACCAAGCACACCGATTCCTGGTGGCTGTACTGGCAGGCATGGCTGGCCGAGCGCTCGGGCAACCTGAAAAAGGCCCCGACGAAACTGGGCAGCAAAGCGTACCCGGCAGGCGAGGCTTCGCCCGGCACTTACGTACATGAGAGATAGCGGCAAGTTTCAAGCTGCGAGCGACAAGCTGAGCGGGTTCTGCTTGAAGCTTGCGGCTTGCAGCTGCTCCCAACTGACCCGAAGGGTTTGACCCATGCCGCAACCGTTCATATTCCGCACCGTCGATCTGGATGGCCAGACCCTCCGCACGGCGGTGCGTCCCGGCAAGCCTCATTTGACGCCTCTGCTGATTTTCAACGGCATCGGCGCCAACCTGGAGCTGGTGTTTCCGTTCGTCGCAGCGCTCGACCCGGATCTGGAAGTGATCGCCTTCGACGTGCCCGGGGTCGGCGGCTCGTCGACGCCGAACCGACCGTATCGCTTCCCCGGCCTGGCCAAACTGACGGCGCGGATGCTCGACTATCTCGACTACGGTCAGGTCAATGTGATCGGCGTGTCGTGGGGCGGAGCCCTGGCGCAGCAGTTTGCCTACGACTACCCCGAGCGCTGCAAGAAACTGGTGCTGGCGGCCACTGCAGCCGGTGCGGTGATGGTCCCCGGCAAGCCGAAAGTGCTGTGGATGATGGCCAGCCCGCGCCGCTACATTCAGCCATCCCATGTGATTCGCATCGCGCCGATGATCTACGGCGGCTCGTTCCGCCGCGATCCGACGCTGGCGGCCAGCCATGCGGCGAAAGTGCGCTCGGCGGGCAAGCTCGGTTACTACTGGCAGCTGTTCGCCGGCCTCGGCTGGACCAGCATCCACTGGCTGCACAAGATCCATCAGCCGACCCTGGTGCTGGCCGGCGATGACGACCCACTGATTCCGCTGATCAACATGCGCATGCTCGCCTGGCGCATTCCCAACGCGCAGTTGCATATCATCGATGACGGCCATCTGTTCCTGATTACCCGCGCCGAAGCGGTGGCGCCGATCATCATGAAGTTTCTCGAAGAGGAGCGTCTGCGCGCAGTCATGCACCCGCATCCGACCCCGCTGGGCGGCTGATCGCGGCGGCCTGCTTTATGCAGCACTTTTCAAACCAAGCGCGCGGCAGGACGCCGCGCAGGCAGCAACCGGTAACAGCGTCTATGGTGATCTGTTCGGTGAGTGTGTTTTTGCCCTGAGACGAAGGAGTGTTGAGTCATGCGCGAAAAACCAGCGACGGGCGTGGTGCCCAGCCCCGCCGTGTTTATCAACGCCCAGAGTGCGATCGCCGGTCTGCGCGGCAGGGATCTGCTGTCGACACTGCGCAGCGTCGCCGCCCACGGCTTGCGCAATCCGTTGCACAGCGCAAAGCATGCGCTGAAGCTTGGCGGACAGTTGGGCCGCGTGCTGCTCGGCGAAACCCTGCACCCGACCAATCCGCAAGACAGCCGCTTCGCCGATCCGGCGTGGAGCCTAAACCCGTTCTACCGGCGCAGCCTGCAGGCGTATCTGGCCTGGCAGAAACAGGTCAAGAGCTGGATCGATGAAGGCGACATGAGCCCTGAAGATCGTGCCCGTGCGCACTTCGCTTTCACCCTGCTCAATGACGCCGTAGCGCCGTCCAACACTCTGCTCAACCCGCTGGCGGTCAAGGAGCTGTTCAATTCCGGCGGGCAGAGTCTGGTGCGTGGCCTGAGCCATCTGTTCGATGATCTGCTGCATAACGACGGCCTGCCACGGCAAGTGACCAAGCAGGCGTTCGAGGTCGGCAAAACCGTAGCGACCACCACTGGGGCTGTGGTGTTTCGCAATGAAATGTTCGAGTTGATCCAGTACAAATCGATGAGCGAAAAGCAGTACGCCAAGCCGCTGCTGGTGGTGCCGCCGCAAATCAACAAGTACTACATCTTCGACCTGAGCCCGCAGAACAGCTTCGTCCAGTACGCCCTGAAAAACAGCCTGCAGACCTTCATGATCAGCTGGCGCAACCCTGATGTGCGCCATCGCGAATGGGGCCTGTCGAGTTACGTCGAAGCAGTCGAAGAAGCGATGAATATCTGCCGGGCGATTACCGGCGCGCGTGAAGTGAACCTGATGGGCGCCTGCGCCGGCGGCCTGACCATCGCCGCTCTGCAAGGGCACTTGCAGGCCAAACGGCAACTGCGCCGGGTCGCCAGCGCGACGTATCTGGTCAGTCTGCTCGACAGCCAGATCGAGACCCCGGCGACGCTGTTTGCCGATGAACAAACACTGGAAGCGGCCAAGCGTCGCTCGTACCAACGAGGCGTGCTCGACGGGCGCGACATGGCCAAGGTCTTCGCCTGGATGCGCCCCAACGATTTGATCTGGAGCTATTTCGTTAACAACTACCTGCTGGGCAAGGAGCCGCCAGCCTTCGACATTCTCTACTGGAACAACGACAACACCCGGCTGCCGGCGGCGCTGCACGGCGATCTGCTGGACTTCTTCAAGCACAACCCGCTGATCCACGCTGGCGGTCTCGAGGTGTGCGGTACGCCGATCGATCTGCAGAAGGTCAATGTCGACAGCTTCAGCGTCGCCGGCATGAACGACCACATCACGCCATGGGACGCGGTGTATCGCTCGACCCTGCTGCTCGGTGGCGAGCGACGTTTCGTGCTGTCCAACAGCGGCCATGTGCAGAGCATCCTCAACCCGCCGAGCAACCCGAAAGCTGCCTACGTCGAGAACGCCAAACTGAGCAGCGACCCGCGTGCCTGGTACTACGATGCCAAACACGTCGACGGCAGCTGGTGGCCGCAGTGGCTGGAATGGGTCGCGCAGCGCTCCGGCGCCCTGAATGAAACTCGCACCACCCTCGGCAATCCGAACTATCCACCGATGGAAGCGGCACCCGGCACCTATGTGCATGTGCGCTGACGCTCAACCGAAATTTTCTAAGAAGACTGGATGAAAACCCGCGACCGGATCCTCGAATGTGCACTGCAACTGTTCAACGAAAAGGGTGAGCCGAACGTTTCCACCATGGAGGTGGCCAACGAAATGGGGATCAGCCCGGGCAATCTCTACTACCACTTCCACGGTAAGGAACCGCTGATTCTCGGTCTGTTCGAACGCTTCCAGCACGAGCTCGCGCCCCTGCTCGACCCGCCGCCGGACGTGGAGCTTGCACCGGAGGATTACTGGCTGTTTCTGCATTTGATCGTCGAGCGATTGGCGCAATACCGGTTCCTGTTCCAGGACCTGTCGAACCTCGCCGGGCGCCTGCCGAAACTGGCCAAGGGGATTCGCAATCTGCTCAATGCATTGAAGAGAACGTTGGCCTCTCTGTTGGCGCGGCTTAAGGCTTCGGGGCAACTGGTCAGCGATACCCAGGCCTTGGGGCAACTGGTGGAGCAGGTGACCATGACGTTGCTGTTCTCGCTGGATTATCAGCGAATTCTGGATCGCGAGGGTGAGGTCCGCTTGGTGGTTTATCAGATCATGATGCTGGTGGCGCCGCATTTGCTGCCGCCAGTGAAGGTGGCGACAGAGCGGATGGCTCTGCAATACCTTGAGGATCACGACTGACACGAAAAGCCCCTCACCCTGACCCTCTCCCGGTGGGAGAGGGGACTGATTGGGGGATGTTCGCGAGCTACGCCGACCTGAGCGAGCTTCTTTGAATCGATAATCGACTCGATTTTTTCAGGTCGACGTATGACGCAGGACACCTCGGTCGGCTCCCTCTCCTTGGGGAGAGGGCTGGGGTGAGGGGCCGCTTGGAATGCACAAACAAAAACGCCCGACCTTCACAGGCCGGGCGTTTTTGATTTGCCCTGAAATCAGGACTGACTGGATGGCGTCGACGGTGTCGATGCTGCAGTCGGGGTAGCGGCTGCCGTAGGTGCCGCAGCGGAGTTTGCCGCGTTGGCCGGAGCTGTTGGAGCAGTCGATGGTGCGGCGGCCGGTTTCGGCGCAGCGGCTTTCGGCGCGGCCGGTTTTTTCACTGCTGGCTTTTTCGCCGCAGCCGGTTTGGCCGCAGGCTTCGCAGCGGGTTTGGCGGCAGCGGTCTTCGCTGCTGGCTTGGCCGCTGGTTTCGCTGCAGTTTTAGCCGCAGGTTTTGCTGCTGCTTTGGTTGCCGGTTTGGCAGCGGCCTTGGCGGCAACCGGTTTGGCTGCCGCTTTGGCCGCAGGCTTGGCGGCTGCCGTTTTGGCCGCAGCTTTCGCAGCCGGTTTTGCCGCCGCTTTGGCCAGTGGCTTGGCCGCGGTTTTCGCCGCAGGTTTGGCCGCCGCAGTTTTAGTGGCAGGTTTCGCCGCAGCGGTTTTCGCCGCCACAGGCTGAGCTTTCAGACCGGTGAGTTTTTCGATCTGCTTGGTCAGCGTGTCGACCTTGGCGTTGAGCGCCTTGACCTCATTGCGGCTCGGCACACCCAGGCGCGAAATCGCGCTGTTCAGGCGCTTGTCGAACGCGCCTTCCAGCTCGTCCCACTTGCCCATGGCGCGGTCTTTCACGCCGCTGATACGCGACTTGGCCGAGGAGGTCGAGTCCTCGACTTTCTTGCCGACGGCAGTCTTGGTGAGCTTCTCGGCTTTCTCGCCGTCTTTGACCAATGCATCGAAGAGTTTGCTGCCGTCAGTGTCGATCTTCGAGTACACGCCTAAACCAGCCAGCCAGATTTTGCGGGAGTAGGACTCGACCTTCCCGACCCACGAGCTGCTTTCTTTATCGGTGTTCTTTTTGCCAGCCATCCCGTTCTCCTTAAGATTTTCGCGCGACGCGTTCGAGCAATGCCGTCAGCTCATCGAGCTTAGCAGAGAGTGCCTCAACGTCATGTTTAGACGGAATGCCGATCCGATTCAAGGCGCTCGCCACACGGTTGTCGAAGGCCTTCTCGACCTTGTCGAGCTGAACTTCAACGCGACCCTTGAACGAGCTGACCTGAGTGGCCGCGTCATCGATCTCGGCGTTTGCCGCGAGGAGTTTTTCGCTGACGGCTTTTTTGCCTTTCTTTTCAACGGTTTGACCGGCGGCCACGAGCTCCTGAAAGTACTCGCTGCCCTCCTGGCCAACCTTGGTGTAGGCGCCCAGGCCTGCCAGCCAGATCTTGCGGGCATAGGATTTGACGTCGCTCAGGGTAGAAGTCGGAGCGTCGATTTTTTTCTTCAAAATGACTTTGGCCATGGTGCACCTCACGCGCAGAAGGTTTGAGGAACTGCCGGACGAGTGTCGGGCTCAGGCACAAAGTAGGGAGAAAAATTAGAAAGGGCACCCTAACCAGCGGGAGCAACTCTAAACAAATGTGGGAGCGAGCCTGCTCGCGAATGCGGTTTGTCAGCCACGGATAATCTGACTGAAAGACCGCTTTCGCGAGCAGGCTCGCTCCCACAGGGGACTGGATTTCAACCTGGAAATCAGGCCAGGGCTTTGTCGAGGGCTTTCTCGATCTCGGCTTTGATCATGCCGCTCATGGCCGACATCATCAGGCCCAGCTCGACGTCAACCCTGATCGAATCGTCCGCCACGTGCACTTCACCTTTCACGCCGGAGCGCTTGAGGTTCAAGGTATCGCCCGACCACTGCGGCTCAAGGCCGTATTGTTCGTTGAGCTTTTTGGCCAGTTTGTCGGCCTTTTCGCGGGCGGCGTCCTTGCCCAGAGTGTGGGCGCGCTCAACACTGATTTTGGCCATGGAATGACTCCTGATGATTGAATGGCTGACGTTGAATCTTGACCGCATCTGCGGCAAATCGTCCCGAAGGTTGCCCATCTTACCTTTAGCCATTCCAAGACAAAGCATGGCTTGGGGATTAGAATGTCGCGCATTCTCTTTTGGTGACAGCGATATGACTGATCAGCGCAAAGGCAGCGATGCCGAACCCACCACTCACTTCGGCTTCAAAAACGTTCCGGAAAGCCAGAAAGCGGAAAAAGTCGCTGAGGTTTTCCATTCCGTAGCCGCTAAATACGACCTGATGAACGACCTTCTGTCGGGCGGCATGCACCGTCTGTGGAAGCGTTTCGCGATCGAGCTTTCCGGCGTGCGCAGCGGCAACCGCGTGCTCGACATCGCCGGTGGCACCGGCGACCTGACCCGCAAGTTCTCGAACCTCGTCGGCCCGACCGGCCAGGTCGTGCTGGCCGACATCAACGAGTCGATGCTCAAGGTCGGCCGTGATCGTCTGCTCGATCTGGGCGTTGCCGGCAACGTCGAATTTGTCCAGGCCGATGCGGAAAAACTGCCATTCCCGGACAACCATTTCGACTGCGTGACCATCGCCTTCGGCCTGCGCAACGTGACGCACAAAGAGGACGCGTTGCGTTCGATGCTGCGCGTACTCAAGCCCGGCGGTCGTCTGCTGGTGCTGGAGTTTTCCAAGCCGACCAACGCGCTGATGTCGAAAGCCTACGACGCCTACTCGTTCGCCTTCATGCCGCTGATGGGCAAGCTGATCACCAACGATTCGGAAAGCTATCGTTACCTGGCCGAATCGATCCGCATGCACCCGAATCAGGAAACCCTGAAGTCAATGATGGTCGAGGCCGGTTTCGACCGCGTGACCTATCACAACATGACCGCAGGCATCGTCGCCCTGCACCGCGGCATCAAACCCTGATGTTGCTCACCGGGCTGCTCGCCAGCGTCGAACTCGGCCTCAACCGGGTGCTGCGTCTCGACAGCACGGCGCTGCCGCGCCTGGCGCATCTGACCGGCAAGGTGATTGCCGTCGACTGCCGCAGCCCGGCGCTGCAACTGTTCATCCTGCCCAGCGACGAAGGCTTGATGCTTGCCTCGCAGTGGGCAGCGGATGTCGATTGCACGTTGCGCGCACCGGCCTCGAGCCTGGTGAAACTGGCCCTGAGCAAAGACAAGACCGCCGTGCTGCACGCACCGGAAGTCGAGCTCGATGGCGACAGCGGCGTGCTGCTGGAGCTGGCCGGCGTACTGCAGGATCTTGAGCTGGACTGGGAGTACGAACTCTCGCGCTGGCTCGGTCCGGTCGCCACGCAACTGCTCGGTGGTCACCTGCGCAGCCGCGCGCGCTGGTATCAACAAGGATTTGCCAGCCTCAACCAGAATCTTGCCGAATACCTCGCCGAAGAATCGCGCACCCTCGTCGGGCAGCGCGAAGCCGAAGCGCGATTCAGCGAACTGGACCGGATCAAACTCGATCTGGAACGACTCGAGGCGCGTTTCGAGCGCCTTTCCCGATCCCTCGACCCAAGCGATAACGCATGAAGCTGCTTGCCGTCCGCCGTCTGTTGCGCATCCAGCGCGTCGTGATCCGCTACCGCCTCGATGACCTGCTGTTCGATCTGCCACTGCCCTGGTTCCTTCTGGCCGTGCGCTTTTTGCTGCCGTGGCGCTGGCTGCCGCGCAAGCCGCTGGAACTCAATCGTGGTGCGCGCTTGCGTCTGGCGTTGCAGGATCTGGGGCCGATCTTCATCAAGTTCGGGCAGATTCTTTCGACCCGCCGCGACCTGTTGCCGGAAGACATCGCCGATGAGCTGATGCTGCTGCAGGACCGCGTGCCGCCGTTCGATTCGCAAGTGTCGATCAAGCTGATCGAAGAACAGCTGGGCAAGAAAATCAGCGAAGTGTTCAGCCGTTTCGACGTTGCCCCGCTGGCCTCGGCCTCGGTGGCGCAGGTGCACGCGGCGCAGCTCAAAAGCGGCGAAGAAGTCGTGGTCAAGGTCATTCGCCCAGGCCTGAAACCGATCATCGCGCAGGATCTGGCATGGCTGTTCATCCTCGCCCGCGCGGCGGAAAAATTCTCTGCTGACGCGCGCCTGCTGCACCCGGTCGACGTGGTGCAGGATTACGAAAAGACCATTTACGACGAACTCGATCTGTTGCGCGAGGCGGCCAACGCCAGCCAGTTGCGCCGCAACTTCGAAGGTTCGCAGCTGCTTTATGTACCGCAAGTCTATTGGGACTGGTGCCGGCCGAAAGTGCTGGTGATGGAGCGCATCTACGGCATCCAGGTCACCGATCTGGCGACCCTTGCCGACCAGCGCACCGACATGAAGATGCTCGCCGAGCGCGGCGTGGAGATTTTCTTCACTCAGGTGTTCCGCGACAGTTTCTTCCACGCCGACATGCACCCGGGCAACATCTTTGTCAGCACGGTCAATCCGTGGAGCCCGCAATACATCGCGATCGACTGCGGCATCGTCGGCAGCCTGACCCCGGAAGACCAGGATTATCTGGCGCGCAACCTGTTCGCGTTCTTCAAGCGCGACTACCGCCGCGTGGCGCAGTTGCACATCGATTCGGGCTGGGTGCCGGCGGAAACCAAACTCAACGAATTCGAAGCGGCGATCCGTACGGTGTGCGAACCGATCTTCGAAAAACCGTTAAAAGATATTTCATTTGGCCAGGTGCTGATGCGCCTGTTCCAGACCGCTCGCCGTTTCAACATGGAAGTGCAGCCGCAACTGGTGCTGTTGCAGAAGACCTTGCTGAATATCGAAGGCCTCGGTCGTCAGCTGTACCCGGATCTGGATCTGTGGAACACCGCGCAGCCGTTTCTCGAGCGCTGGATGCGCGAACGCGTCAGCCCGAAAGCCTTGCTGGGCAACGTGCAGAGCCAGCTGGAGCAGATTCCGCACCTGTCGAACATGGCCCGCGATCTGCTCGAACGCATGTCGCAACCCCACGCCAAAGACCCACCGCCGCCGTGGCGCAAACGCAAGGACGACTGGTTCCTGCGCCTGCTCGGCTGCGCGCATCTGGCCGGCGGCGCGATCCTCGCAGCGGGTGGTCCGTTGACCGATTGGTCGCACTGGCCCGCCGGAATCATGATCGCGGTCGGTTTGTATCTGGTCGTTCGCCGATAGCACGAATCAGCTGCAAGTTATAAGCTGCGAGCCTCAAGCTTGACGCTACAAGCACACCGCAACTGCTTTTACTTGCAGCTTGAAGCTCGCAACTCGAAGCTGCTTCTGTCAGGAATTGAAGATGAAAAACTGGCTGGACGAGATCAAGTGGGACGCTGACGGCCTGGTGCCGGCGATTGCCCAGGATCACAAGACCGGGCGCGTATTGATGATGGCCTGGATGAACCGCGAAGCGCTCGAACTGACCGCTGCGGAGAATCGTGCAATCTACTGGTCACGTTCCCGTGGCAAGCTGTGGCGCAAGGGCGAAGAGTCCGGCCATGTGCAGAAACTGCACGAGATGCGCCTGGACTGTGACGCCGACGTGATCATCCTGATGGTTGAACAGATCGGCGACATCGCCTGCCACACCGGCCGTCAAAGCTGCTTTTACCGGGTCTTCGAAAACGGCGACTGGAAAACGGTCGACCCGGTTCTGAAAGAACCGCACGCTATCTATTCCGCAGGACACACACATGAGTGACACACTCACCCGTCTGGCCGAAGTGCTCGAAGAGCGCAAAGGCGCAGCCGCCGACAGTTCGTATGTCGCCAGCCTGTATCACAAGGGGCTGAACAAGATTCTGGAGAAAGTCGGCGAAGAGTCGGTCGAAACCATTATTGCCGCCAAGGATGCCGCGATCAGTGGCGATTGCAGTGATGTGATCTACGAGACCGCCGACCTGTGGTTCCACAGCATGGTCATGCTCGCCCAACTGGGGCAGCATCCGCAGGCCGTGCTGGATGAACTGGATCGTCGCTTCGGCCTGTCCGGACACGTCGAGAAAGCCTCGCGTCCGTCCGCCTGAACAACTTTTAGAGAGGAATCGCCACATGGGCATTTTTGACTGGAAACATTGGGTCGTCATTCTGATTGTCGTGGTGCTGGTATTCGGTACCAAGAAACTGAAAAACCTCGGCACCGACGTTGGCGAATCGATCAAGGGCTTTCGCAAAGCCATGAACGACGACGAAAAACCGGCCGAACCGAACGTGACCCCGCCGGCCCAGCCAGTGCCACCGGTGCAGCCGCAGACCACCGCTCAGGCCAACCCGCCGCACACCATCGACGTGCAGGCGCAGAAAGTCGAAGAGCCGATCCGCAAAGACGTGTGAGCACTGACTAATGTTTGGTATCAGCTTCTCTGAACTGCTGCTCGTCGGCCTCGTCGCCCTGCTGGTGCTCGGCCCCGAGCGTCTGCCGGGCGCTGCGCGCACCGCCGGTCTGTGGGTCGGCCGCCTGAAGCGCAGCTTCAACGCGATCAAACAGGAAGTTGAACGTGAAATCGGTGCCGACGAGATCCGTCGGCAACTGCACAACGAACATATTCTGTCGCTGGAGCAAGAGGCGCGGAAGATTTTCAATCCGAACCAGCAGGAGCCGACGCCGGTCGAGCCTGTGGGCGAGCAGACGATTCACAGCGCTGCCGCTCCGACTCCTGCACCTGTTGTAACACCGCCAGGAACCGCGCCGATTACCACAGACACATCGGTTGAACACGTAGCGCCCTCCGCCGCGCCGACTACACCAGCGCCTCAAGACCCTACACTGCCGCCGCGAGCCCCATGAGCGATCTTCCGGAAAACGACCAGCACATGCCGCTGGTTTCACACCTCACCGAGTTGCGCACCCGCCTGCTGCGTTGCGTGGCGGCGATCTTCATTATCTTTGCCGGACTGTTCGCGTTCACCCAGCAGATCTACACATTCGTCTCGACGCCGCTGCGCCAGTATCTGCCGGTCGGCGCGACGATGATCGCCACCGACGTGTCGTCGCCGTTCCTGACGCCGCTGAAACTGACGATGATGGTTTCGCTGTTTCTTGCGATTCCAGTGATCCTGCATCAGATCTGGGGCTTTATCGCGCCGGGCCTGTACAAGCATGAAAAACGCGTCGCGGTACCGCTGCTGATCTCCAGCATCCTGCTCTTCTACATCGGCATGGCGTTCGCCTATTACTTCGTCTTTCCGCTGATCTTCAAGTTTTTCGCCGCTGCCACCCCGGCCGGCGTGGAAATGATGACCGACATCGCCAGCTACCTCGATTTCGTCATGACGCTGTTCTTCGCCTTCGGCGTGGCGTTCGAGATCCCCGTGGCCGTGGTCCTGCTGGTGTGGATCGGCGTGGTCGACGTCAAATACCTGAAGAAGATCCGCCCGTACGTGATCATCGGCTGCTTCGTGGTCGGCATGATCCTGACCCCGCCGGACATCTTCTCGCAGACCCTGCTGGCTGTGCCGATGTGGATGCTGTTCGAGATCGGCATCCTCTTCGGCGCGCTGGTCAGCAAGCGCGAACGCCCGGACGAAACGCCGGCCGACGACCACAACGACCAGCCGCCAGCGACTCAGGCATGAACCTGCTGCTGCTCGAAGAGGCCGACTTCATTGCGGCCGACCGCGTGATCCTGCGCGACCGGCGCCTGACCCACATGCAGGAAGTTCATCGCTCGGAAGTCGGCGACAGCCTGCGCGTCGGACGCATCAACGGGCTGATGGGTTCGGCCGAGTTGCTGCGTCTGGAAGCGGGCGAAGCAGAGTTGCGTGTCAGCCTTGATCAGCCACCGCCGGCCAAGCTGCTGCTGACCCTGGTGCTGGCCCTGCCCCGGCCGAAAATGCTCCGCCGCGTGTTCCAAACCGTCGCGACCATGGGCGTGGCCAAGGTGATTCTGGTCAACAGTTATCGCGTGGAGAAAAGCTTCTGGCAGACGCCGTTTCTGGAGCCGGAAGCGATTCGTGAGCAGTTGATCCTCGGGCTGGAGCAGGCTCGCGATACGGTGCTGCCAGAGATCGTCATCGAAAAGCGCTTCAAGCCTTTCGTTGAAGATCGCTTGCTGGCGATCGCCGAGGGCACCCTCGGCCTGGTAGGCCACCCCGGCAACTTCCCGCCCTGCCCGCGCGCCCTGAACGAACCGGTGACCCTGGCCATCGGCCCCGAGGGTGGCTGGATTCCTTCCGAAATCGATCTGCTGGCCAAATCCGGCCTGCAACCGGTGCAACTGGGCGAGCGCATCCTGCGCGTCGAAACCGCCGTCACCGCCCTGCTTGCACGCCTGTTCTGACGCAACACCGATCCTGTGTAGGAGCTGCCGAAGGCTGCGATCTTTTGATCTTGTTTTAAAAGCAAGATCAAAGGATCGCAGCCTCGTTGCACTCGTCAGCTCCTACAAGCCCCTACAGTCGCAGACAAGTGGCGTTACAGATTGCCATCACTTAGCCGATACAGCCCCTATAAGTCCAATTAAGTGGTCCGAAGGGAGTGGTCGCATGTACCGTTGGTTAGCCGAGAGTCTTGGAAATGTCAGCGTCAAACGCAAGTTGGGCATCGGTTTCGGCCTGGTGCTGTTGCTGACGCTGTTGATCACTTTCACCGGCTGGACCGGCATGAGCGGCATCATCAGCCGTGGCGACAAGCTCGGCTTCATTTCCAGCCTCAACGAGCTGACCAAAGACCTGCGCCTGGCGCGCATGGACTACGACATGCGTCGTGGCGAACAAGGCCCGGGTGCGGTCAATGAATTGCTCAACAAACTCGAAAGCGGTCTGCAATCGGCACGCGGCATGATCGAGCAGCCATCCGATGTGGCGATGGTCGATCAACAGCTTGCTGCGGTCGCCGAATACAAACGCGCTTTCGGCGAAATGACCCAGGCCACCGTCCAGCGTGAAGACGCGCGGAGCAAGCTTGGCGCCAATGCCGATAATGCCGTGGCCAAGGTTGGCGAAGTCGAAAGTGCGCTGCTGCAAGGCGACAGCGTCGCCCAATACAACGCGGTGATCGAGCTGAGCAAACTGTTGCAGCAGGCGCGCTATCAGGTGCGCGGCTACACCTACAGCGGCAAGGCCGACGCCGAGCAACCAGCGCTGACCGCTATCGACAACGCCCTGAAAAACCTCGAAAGCCTGCCGACCCGCGTGCCGGAGCAGCACATCGCCAACCTGCAGCAAGCCACCGACTCGCTCAAGGCTTACCGCGCCGCTGTCGCTCAATTCCGTGATTCGCAGGTCAAGAACACTGCTGCACTGGCGAACATGTCGGCTCAGGGCGAGATCCTGATGTCGGTCAGCAAGAAGCTCACCGAATCGCAAACCGTGGTGCGCGACACCGACGCCGCCCACGCCAAGAACATGCTGCTGATCGCCACCGTGCTGGCGCTGGTGTTCGGTTTGCTGGCAGCGTGGATCATCACTCGGCAGATCATCATTCCGCTGACCCAGACCCTGAAAGTCGCCGAGCGCGTGGCCGCCGGCGACCTGACCCACGACCTGGTTTCCCTGCGTCGCGATGAACTCGGTCAATTGCAGCGCTCGATGCAAAGCATGACCCAGGGCCTGCGCGAGTTGATCGGCGGTATTAGCGACGGCGTCACGCAGATCGCCAGCGCCGCTGAAGAGCTATCCGCGGTGACCGAGCAGACCAGCGCCGGGGTCAATAATCAGAAGATCGAGACCGATCAGGTCGCCACCGCCATGAACGAAATGGCCGCTACCGTGCAGGAAGTCGCACGCAACGCTGAAGAAGCTTCCGAGGCCGCTGTCGCCGCTGATCAACAGGCCCGCGAAGGTGACAAGGTCGTCGGCGAAGCCATCGCCCAGATCGAACGTCTGGCGGTCGAGGTCGGCCACTCCACCGAAGCCATGGGCGAGCTCAAGCGTGAAAGCGACAAGATCGGCAGCGTCCTCGATGTGATCAAGTCGGTGGCCCAGCAAACCAACCTGCTGGCCCTCAACGCCGCCATCGAAGCGGCCCGCGCCGGTGAAGCCGGACGTGGTTTCGCCGTGGTTGCCGATGAAGTGCGCAGCCTCGCCCAGCGCACGCAGAAGTCCACCGAAGAGATCGAAGAGCTGATCGTCGGTCTGCAAAACGGCACTCAGCAAGTGGCGACGATCATGGACAACAGCCGCAGCCTGACCGACAGCAGCGTCGAACTGACCCGGCGTGCCGGTGGCTCACTGGAGAGCATCACCCGCACCGTCTCGGCGATCCAGGCGATGAACCAGCAGATCGCCGCAGCCGCCGAGCAACAGAGCGCCGTGGCCGAAGAGATCAACCGCAGCGTGCTGAACGTGCGCGATGTGTCCGATCAGACCTCGGCAGCGAGTGAAGAGACCGCAGCGTCCAGCGTCGAGCTGGCGCGGTTGGGCACGCATCTGCAGATGCTGGTCGGCCGCTTCAAAGTCTGAGTTGATGCACAACCTCGGTTCGCCAGTAACCGAGGTGATGCCATTCGCGAGCAGGCTCGCTCCCACAGGGGAAACGCATTCCAAGGTGGGAGCGAGCCTGCTCGCGAAGGCAGCGGCGCGGTTTGCGCATCGTAGTTAACGGGCGCGCCAAACTGGCGACGGATGCTTTGCACTGGTTTTAGGTCTGATCGGGTTTGTTCGCAGATCAACAGCGGACATAAAAAACCCCGCTGAATCAGCGGGGTTTTTTTCTTATCAGGCCGGCTGAGCCTGCAGGCTCACCGGTCGCAGCGGCAGCAACGGCGCATGCGGATCGGCTTTCACCGAAGCGCGCCAGGCGTCCAGCCACTCAGCGTGACCTTCGGCCCAGACCTGCTCATGCAGGCGTGCCAGTGCGACAGGGTCGCTGAGCAGTTGCAGACGATCATGGTTGTTCAGCCCGGCCGGGCCGACCTTGATCGCGTGTCGCACACGTTCCTGACGCAGCCACTCGATCGGCTCGGCCTGGCCGTGACGCGAGGTCGCCAGCGAGCACGCCAGGGCGTTCTGCTGTGGATCGACCACGGCGCGGACGAAGCCGTCGTTGAGGGCGTGATAGCGGTTCTCGTGGGTGTACTGATCGGTTGCCAGCAAGGCCTGTGGCGGATTGTATTCCTCAGGGATGAGGAACAGGCTCTCGTCACGGGTCTTCAGGCCCAGGCCGACACGGCTGGAGATCACCGATACCGGGATCGACAGCATCAGCGAACCGACGATCGGTACCAGCCACCAGAGGAAGCTCGGGTTCAGCCAGATCACCAGCAGCGCCCACAAGAAACCCAGCAACGTCTGCGGACCGTGGCGCTTGACCGCTTCGCTCCACGGCGTCGAGTCGTCGTCACGCTGCGGCGAGTTCCAGGTCGCGGCCCAGCCGAGGAACGCGGCGAGGACGAAGCGGGTGTGGAAAATCATCCGCACCGGCGCCAGCAGCATGGAGAACAGCATCTCCAGCAGCATCGACAGGGTCACCTTGAACTTGCCGCCGAACTCTTTCGCGCCCTTGGCCCAGATCAGGATGATGCTCAACAGCTTCGGCAGGAACAGCAGCACGATGGTCGTCGAGAACAGCGCGATGGCCTTGTCCGGGTGCCATTGTGGCCACAGCGGATAGAGCTGACGCGGTTCGAGGAAATACTGCGGCTCCATCAGCGTGTTCACCGCCAGCAGCGCGGTCGACAACACCAGGAAGAAGAACCACAACGGCGCCGACAGGTAAGACATCACGCCGGTGAGGAACACCGCGCGGTGCACCGGGTGCATGCCCTTGACCAGGAACAGGCGGAAGTTCATCAGGTTACCGTGGCACCAGCGACGGTCACGCTTGAGCTCGTCGAGCAGGTTCGGCGGCAACTCTTCGTAACTGCCCGGCAGGTCGTAGGCAATCCACACGCCCCAGCCGGCACGACGCATCAGCGCAGCTTCGACGAAGTCGTGGGACAGGATCGCACCGGAGAACGCGCCCTTGCCCGGCAACGGCGCCAGAGCGCAGTGGTCGATGAACGGCTTCATGCGGATGATCGCGTTGTGACCCCAGTAGTGGGATTCACCCAACTGCCAGAAGTGCAGACCGGCGGTAAACAGCGGGCCGTACACGCGGGTCGCAAACTGCTGCATGCGCGCATACAGGGTGTCCATGCCCGACGCACGCGGCGCGGTCTGGATGATCCCGGCGTCCGGCGTGGCTTCCATCAGGCGCACCAGACTGGTCAGGCACTCGCCGCTCATCACCGAGTCGGCGTCGAGCACGACCATGTACTTGTAGTCACCGCCCCAACGACGGCAGAAGTCGTCGAGGTTGCCGCTCTTGCGCTTCACACGACGGCGGCGACGGCGATAGAAGATCTTGCCGAAGCCCTTGGCCTCGCGGCAGACATCCAGCCAGGCCTGTTGCTCGGCGACGCAGATATCGCTGTCGTTACTGTCGCTGAGGACGAAAAAGTCGAAGCGATCCAGATCACCGGTGGCCGCTACCGATTCGAACGTCGCACGCAGACCGGCGAATACACGCGGCACGTCTTCGTTGCAGATCGGCATCACCAGCGCAGTACGCGCATCTTTCGGAATCGGCTCGTTACCAGCGCTTTTCCCGGAGATACGGTATTTATCGTGGCCGGTGAGCAACTCGAGGAAGCCCATCAGCGCGGTCCAGAAACCCGCCGACACCCAGCAGAACAGAATCCCGAACAGAATCAGGATACTGGTTTGCAGTGCGTACGGCAGCACTTGCGTGGCGGTTTGCAGCAGCGGCTGATGCAGGACTTCTTCCAGATCGACGAACGACCAGCCCTGGTACGGCATGATGCCTTTCATGTACCAGCCGGCAACGATGGTCTGGCCGAGCATCAGCAGCAACAGAATGTAGCGGCGGATCGAACCGACGGTGCGCCAGCGCGCGGCCGGCAGGACGTTTTCGTCTTTTGGCGGCTGCGGCGGATTGGTGCGACCGGTCAGACGGCGCCAGCCACGCACCAGGATATTGGTGCGCCATGGCTCCGGCACGACCTTGGTGCGGCGGATCGGCGGCGTCGCCTTGAGGCTGACCCGACCACTGGCGTCGAGCACCAGCATTTCCGCTTCAGCCAGTTCTTCGGCAGTGCTCAGGGTCAGACGCTTGCCCACCGAAGCCTGGGCGGCTTCGGCAGGGGCGTCGAATGTCGAGGACGACAGGCGTTCATGCAGCTCGCTGAACGACTGGCAACCCGCGAGTTCCGCGCGTTGCTCGTCGGTCATCGGCAGATGCGCCAGATACTCGGACAGAGTCTCTGGCTGTACTGGTGAATTACTCATCGGCAGGCAACTGATAGCTCCAGGTCTCGGTCAGGACTTCTTCAGTCGGCGCCGATTCCGGTGTGGCTGGGGCCGCGTCGGCAGCGACTGGCTGCTTGGCGTCTTTGTTGGCCTTGTCCTTGGCGTCGGCTGCGGGCTTGGCTTCAGCCTGTTTGGCTTCGGCGGCCTTGGCTTCCTTGTCGAGTTTTTCCTGTTGCTTGGCGGCAACCTTGTCAGCCTTGGCAACCGACGAGTTGGACGCCGGCACCGATTTGCCCAGATCTGCGGTGACCACTGGCTGAACCAGGGCGGCACGCATTTCGGTTGCCTTGCTCGGATCTTTGATCTTCATCCGCAGGGTCAAGCGCCAGCCCTTGGTTTCCGGGTTGTAGCGCACGCTGTTCTCGACCAGTTCGGCGTTGTCACCGACGCTGACCTGACTGCGCACGTCGGCATCCGGCGTCAGTGCCGCCAGCGATGGACCTTCGAAGTCGACCAGATAGGCCACGCTGCCATCGGGCTGACGGATCAGGTTCGATTGCTTGACGTCACCGGTCGAACGCAGGGTCTGTGCCACCCAGGCGCTGTCCGGCGCGTGAAGTGCTGCTTCGTCCATGGTCCAGTGCATGCGGTAGGCGAAGTCCAGCGGCTGGCCTGGCTCCGGCATTTTTTCCGGGCTCCAGAACGCAACGATGTTGTCGTTGGTTTCGTCAGCGGTCGGAATCTCTACCAGATCGACAGTACCCTTGCCCCACTCGCCCTTCGGCTCGATCCAGGCACTTGGACGCTTGTCGTAGCGGTCGTCGAGGTCTTCGTAGTGGCTGAAATCACGGCCACGCTGCAGCAGACCGAAACCACGCGGGTTCTCGACGCTAAAGTTGCTCACAGCCAGATGTTTCGGGTTGTTCAGAGGGCGCCAGATCCACTCGCCGTTTCCGGCATGGATCGACAGACCGCTGGAGTCGTGCAGTTCACGACGGTAGTTGAGCACTTTCGACGGCTGGTTGGCGCCGAACAGGAACATGCTGGTCAGCGGCGCGATACCCAGTTTGCCAACCTTGTCACGCAGGAACATCTGCGCTTTGACGTCGACGATGGTGTCGCTGCCCGGGCGCAGGATCAGACGGTAGGCACCAGTGGCACGCGGCGAGTCGAGCAGAGCAAAGATCACCAGGTGCTTGTCGCCCGGCTTGGGCTGCTGAATCCAGAACTCGCGGAAACGCGGGAACTCTTCACCCGACGGCAGCGCAGTATCGATCGCCAGACCACGGGCCGACAGACCGTAGGTGTGGCCCTTGCCGACGACGCGGAAGTAGCTCGCGCCGAGCATGGTCATGATCTCGTCTTGCTTGTCGGCCTTGTTGATCGGATACAGCACACGGAAACCGGCGTAGCCCAGTTGCTCGGTGGCTTTCGGATCGAATTTCAGATCGCCGAAATCGAAGCGGCTCGGATCGTATTTGATTTCCGAGACAGTGTTTGCGGTGATTTCGTTGATTTTCACCGGCGTATCGAAATGCATACCCTGGTGATAGAAGGAGAGTTTGAACGGCGTCTTCTGATCGGCCCACTCAGCCTTTTCGGTGAGGAAGCGGATCTTCTGGTAGTCCGCGAACTTCATTTCGCGGAATTCGTTCGGCAGGTTGCTGCGCGGGGCTTCGAACTTCTGCCCGGCCAGCTCTTTGGCCTTGGCCGATACGTCGTCAAGATTGAACGCCCAAAGCTGACCGGCGCTGAGCAGGCACAGGAGCGCCGAACCCGCTACCAGAGCACTTCGCATGCGTTTGGCAGACATTTTTGCTGCATTACAGGGACTAACAATCACGAGCAACCCTCGCCGAAAACAGATCAATAAACCAACGGCCAGATGAAGTGCCTGTAGGGTTTTCGGAAGTAAAAAACCGACCTTTCAGGGCACCCTTGCCAAGTTGGCGAGCATTGTTCCGACTCCGCCGGGGCAAAATGATTCCCCAATCGGATCCAGACAAGTCTCTACCTAAGTCAAAACGGATCAACGAATGTCGATCCCCGCAGCGCGCGATTATCTAGTAGCCCGGATGACAACGCATCAGGGGTAACAAAGTATTTATCGCGAAAACAGCCTAAAAACAGTCGAAATTGCCGAAAAACATGTTTCAGGCACTGTCAGGTCTGTAACAGGAAGGTTACCGGGCCATCGTTGACCAGGTGCACCTGCATATCGGCGCCGAATCTACCTGATGCCACAGTGCCATGCACCTGTTTCGCCTGACTCAATAAATAGTCGAACAATTCTTCACCCAGCGCCGGCGGTGCGGCCGTGGAAAAGCTCGGACGCAGGCCGCTTTTGGTGTCGGCGGCGAGGGTGAACTGAGAGACCAGCAGCAACCCGCCACCCACATCCGCCAGGGACAGATTCATCTTGCCCTCGGCGTCACTGAATACTCGATAGTTAAGCAGCTTATGCAGAAGTTTGTCGGCGCTGGTACGCGTGTCGTCGGGTTCTACCGCAACCAGCACCAGCAAACCCTGATCGACCGCGCCGACTACCTCGCCGGCGACCTCTACCCGCGCGCCGCGTACGCGTTGCAACAGCGCCTTCATGCTTCTTCGAGTGGCAGGTCGAGCAGGCGCTGGGCCATTTTGCTCGCGGCGCGCACCAGCGCATCGGTGATGCCCGGCTCGGACGCGGCGTGGCCGGCGTCGCGGATCACCTGCAATTCACTGTTCGGCCAGGCCTGGTGCAATTCCCAGGCGTTGTCGAGCGGGCAGATCACGTCGTAGCGACCGTGGATGATCACGCCGGGCAGATGAGCGATCTTGCCCATGTCGCGGATCAACTGGTTCGGCTCAAGGAAGGCGTTGTTGGTGAAGTAGTGGCATTCGATCCGCGCAATCGACAGCGCGCGCTGCGGCTCGGAGAAACGATCGACCACCAGCGGGTTCGGGCGCAGGGTCGCGGTGCGCCCTTCCCAGGTCGACCAAGCCTTCGCCGCATGCATCTGGGCGATCTGATCGTTGCCGATCAGGCGTTTGTGGAAAGCGTTGAGCAGGTCGTCGCGCTCGTCCAGCGGGATCGGCGCGATATAGTCCTGCCAGTAATCGGGGAACAGACGGCTGGCGCCGGCCTGATAGAACCATTCGATTTCCTGCGGACGGCAGAGAAAGATCCCGCGCAGAATCAGGCCATGCACCCGCTCCGGGTGGGTTTGCGCGTAGGCCAGCGCCAGGGTCGAACCCCATGAGCCGCCGAACAGCACCCATTTTTCAATGCCCAGGTGTTTGCGGATGCGCTCAAGGTCTTCGACCAGATCCCAGGTGGTGTTGTTTTCCAGGCTGGCGTGCGGGGTGGAGCGACCGCAGCCGCGCTGGTCGAAGGTGACAATGCGATACAGATTCGGATCGAAATAGCGTCGGCTCTGGGCGTCACAGCCGGCGCCGGGGCCACCGTGGATGAACACCACCGGTAAACCCTCCGGCGAGCCGCTTTCATCGACGTACAGCGTATGGGTGTCATCGACAGCCAGATCGTGCCGGGCGTGGGGTTTGATCTGCGGAAACAAAGTCTGCATTGCGCGCTCCGTAAGGGGTCGAGGTCATCCCTGGGGGGACTCGTATTATTCTGCCGTTGGGCATCATAAACCCGATTTGCGTCAATGAGCATGCTCCGGGGCCTGATCGTTCCCACGCTCTGCGTGGGAACGCCTCTTGGGACGCTCCGCGTCCAGTGACGCGGAGCGTCACGGGCTGCATTCCCACGCAGAGCGTGGGAACGATCAAATTCGGCCTGGTTGTCGGCTGAACGGACGTCTTCGCGAGCAGGCTCGCTCCCACAGGGGTTAGGCGCTGTAGTGAGATTTTGCCCAGGCCAGGTAGCCCTGCAGCAATTCCCTGAGCACCACCCGCGTCGGCTCCGCGAGGTCGGCGCGGTAGCGGAACGGTTCGAACTCTTCCATGTAGGTGGACTGGCACAGTTCCAGCTGCACGGCGTGGATGTTCTGCGCAGGGTCGCCGTATTGGCGGGTGATGTGTCCGCCCTTGAAGCGACCGTTGAGCACATGGGTGAACTGCTCGTGCTGCGCGCAGATCGCTTCCAGTTGACTGGCCAATTGTGGATCACAGCTGGCGCCATTGAAGGTGCCAAGGTTGAAGTCTGGCAGTTTGCCGTCGAACAGGTGCGGGATGATCGAGCGGATCGAGTGCGCATCGAACAACAGCGCGTAGCCGAATTCGGCTTTCAGTCGCGCCAGTTCCTCCTGCAAGGTGCGGTGATACGGCGTCCAGATCTGCTCCAGGTATGTTGCGCGCTCCTCTTTCGACGGCTCCTGCCCCTCCTCAAACAACGGAATGCCGTCGAACAACGTCGCCGGATACAACCCGGTGGTCGCCCCGGCATACAACGGCTTGTCGTCGGACGGCCGGTTGAGGTCGATGACGAAACGCGAATACTCGGCAGCCAGGGTGCTGGCGCCCAGTTCCTCGGCAAAATCGTAGAGCTGCGGAATATGCCAGTCGGTGTCCGGCAGGCTTCTCGCAGCGGGGATCAGCCCGGCCTCGACCGTTGGGGTCAGACGCACACCCGCATGGGGCATGCTGATCAGCAGCGGCACGCGGCCTTGTTTGAAACTCAGAACCTTGTCCACAACCGTTCTCCTACAGATTCGATTCGACGCCGTGACGCACGACGCGCTTGTCCAGATCGCCACCGAGCCAATAGGCCAGATCCGCCGGACGCTCGATGTCCCACGCGACAAAGTCGGCGACCTTGCCAACTTCCAGCGAGCCATGGGTCTGCGCCATGCCCAACGCCTGCGCGGCATGGATGGTCGCTCCGGCCAGAGCTTCTTCCGGGGTCATGCGGAAACAGGTGCAGGCCATGTTCAGCATCAGGCGCAACGACAGCCCCGGCGAGGTGCCGGGATTGAGGTCGCTGGCGATGGCGATCTTCACCTTGTGTTTGCGCAGCGCGTCCATCGGCGGCAATTGGGTTTCGCGCAGGAAGTAGAACGCGCCCGGTAGCAGCACGGCGACGGTGTCGGCGGCGGCCATGGCGATGGCATCGTCCTCGTCCATGAATTCCAGATGATCGGCGGACAAGGCTTTGTAGCGCGCGGCGAGGCTGGAGCCATGTAGCGAGGACAATTGCTCGGCGTGGAGTTTCACCGGCAGACCGAGTTGTTGCGCGGCGACGAACACCCGCTCGACCTGCTCCGGCGAAAACGCCAGGTATTCGCAGAACGCATCCACGGCATCGACCAGACCTTCGGCGGCAAGGGCCGGGAGCATCTGCTCGCAGACCAGATCGATGTAGTCGTCGGCGCGATCCTTGTACTCCAGCGGCAACGCGTGCGCCGCCAGGCAAGTGCTGCGCACGCTGATCGGCAGCTCTTCGGCCAGGCGCCGGATGACCCGCAGCAGCTTGCGCTCGTTGGCCAGATCGAGACCGTAGCCCGATTTCATTTCCACCGTGGTCACGCCGTCGCGCATCAGGCTTTTCAGGCGTTTGGCGGCGCTGGCGAACAGCTCGTCCTCAGTGGCGTCGCGAGTGGCGCGCACGGTGCTGGCGATGCCGCCGCCCTGCGCAGCGATCTCGGCATAGCTGACGCCTTGCAGACGCTGCTCGAACTCGCCGCTGCGGTTGCCGCCGAACACGGTGTGGGTGTGGCAGTCGATCAGACCGGGGGTGACCCACGCACCCTGCAAATCATTGACCGCCGGGTATTCGCCGGACGGCAATTGGGTGCGCGGGCCGATCCACTCGATCAGCGTGCCGGACGTCACGATCGCGGCGTCCTCGATGATCGAATAGGCGCCGTTGGCCATGGTTGCGACGTGGCAGTGTTGCCAGAGGGTTTTCATCCCGGTTCCTCTTATAGTGATCGTTCCCACGCGCAGCAAAGGAATGCAGCCCGTGACGCTCCGCGTCACTGGACGCGGAGCGTCCCTTGAGGCATTCCCACGCAGAGCGTGGGAACGATCAGTGGGTAGGGTTAAAGGCTCGGCAAAAGCTTCGCCGGCACCAGCTCGGTCAAACACCGCGACGCCAGCAATTGCGTCGCCGCATTGATGTCAGGTGCAAAGAAGCGGTCCTTCTCATAGAACGGCACTTCCTTGCGCAAAATCGCCCGTGCCTGTTCCAGCTTCGGCGAGGTCTTCAGACCGTTGCGCAGATCCAGGCCCTGCGCCGCCGCCAGCCATTCCACGGCGAGAATGCCGCGAGTGTTCTCGGCCATTTCCCACAGACGCTTGCCCGCCGCTGGGGCCATCGATACGTGGTCTTCCTGGTTGGCCGAGGTCGGCAGGCTGTCCACCGAATGTGGATGGGACAACGCCTTGTTTTCGCTGGCCAACGCCGCAGCGGTGACCTGGGCGATCATGAAACCGGAGTTCACCCCGCCATTGGCCACCAGGAACGGCGGCAGTTGCGACATGTGCTTGTCCATCATCAGCGAGATGCGCCGCTCGCTCAGCGAGCCGATTTCAGCGATGGCCAGCGCCATGTTGTCAGCGGCCATGGCCACCGGTTCGGCGTGGAAGTTGCCGCCGGAAATCACGTCGCCTTCAGCGGCGAATACCAGCGGGTTGTCGGAAACCGCGTTGGCTTCGACCGCCAGCACTTCAGCGGCCTGACGGAACTGGGTCAGGCAGGCGCCCATGACTTGCGGCTGGCAGCGCAGCGAGTACGGGTCCTGGACCTTGTCGCAATTCTGGTGCGAGGCGGAGACTTCGCTGCGCTCACCGAGCAGATCGCGGTACGCGGCAGCGGCATCGATCTGACCTTTCTGCCCACGTGCAGCGTGAATGCGCGCGTCGAACGGCGAGCGCGAACCGAGCACGGCTTCAACAGTAAGACTGCCCAGCGCCACTGCACCGGCAAACAGATCTTCGCCTTCGAACAAACCGCGCAGCGCAAACGCCGTGGAAACCTGAGTACCGTTGAGCAGCGCCAGACCTTCTTTCGCCGCCAGGGTCAGCGGCGTCAGACCAGCCACTTTCAGCGCTTCGGTGGCTTCAAGCCATTCGCCCTTGTAGCGGGCCTTGCCCTCGCCCAGCAGCACCAGCGACATGTGGGCCAACGGCGCCAGATCCCCCGACGCACCGACCGAACCTTTCAACGGAATATGCGGATAGACCTCGGCATTGATCAGCGCGATCAGCGCATCGATCACCTGCCGACGGATCCCGGAAAAACCCCGGCTGAGGCTGTTGACCTTGAGCACCATGATCAGTCGCACCAGCTCATCGCTGATCGGCTGGCCGACGCCGGCCGCGTGCGAGAGCACCAGCGAACGCTGCAGGTTTTCCAGGTCTTCGCTGGCGATGCGCGTCGAGGCCAGCAGGCCGAAACCGGTGTTGATGCCGTAGGCGGTGCGGTTCTCGGCGAGGATCTGTTCGACGCAGGCGACGCTGGCCTCGATCTGCGCGCTGGCGCTGTTGTCGAGGGTCAGTGTGACCGGGTTCTGATAGACGTCACGCAGTTGGGCCAGGCTCAGTTGGCCGGGGATCAGGTTCAGCGCAGTCATTAAAATGCTCCTGTCAGGCATTGTTATTAACTACCAGTCGCTCCGGAGCATTCCGTTATCCGTCGCTTCTCGTCTTGTGAACGATCCACGCCTTGGCACGCTGGTATGGGTAGTTGTCAGTGCAAGTTCGGTAGGACGTTGTGCGGCAGATTCGGGTTTTTCAACACGGTCGCAGCGGCGGCGATATCCGGCGCCAGCCAGCGATCCTGATCGTAGGCGGGGACCGTTTCGCGCAGCAGTTTCCACGCGCGGTCAGTGCCCACACCAAAGCGCTGTTCCTTGAGGAATTCAAACGCCTGCGCCGCCAGCAGATATTCAATCGCGAGGATCTGCGTGCAGTTTTCCAGCGCACGATGCAGCTTCAGCGCGGCGTTGGTGCCCATGCTCAGGTGATCTTCTTGCAGGCCCGAGGTGATGTAGTTATCGAGCACCGCCGGTTGCGCCAATTGGCGGTTTTCCGCACACAGCGATGCGGCGACGTATTGCACGATCATCATCCCCGAGTTGACCCCGGGATTGGCCACCAGAAACGCCGGCAAACCGCTGACGTGCGGGTTGACCAAGCGATCGAGACGGCGCTCGGCGATCGAGCCGATTTCGGCCATGGCAATCGCCAGCAGATCCGCCGCCATCGCCACGGATTGACCGTGCGGATTGGCCTGCGACATCACCCGGAAATTGTCCGGCGTGCCCAGCAGTAACGGGTTGTCGGTGCAGCCGTTGAGTTCGGCTTCGACCTGTTTGATCGCATGCTCCAGTTGATCACGGGCGGCGCCGTGAACCTGCGGGATCGAACGAATGCTCAGCGCATCCTGAGTGCGAATGCCTTTGCTCGCGGCGATCACTTCGCTGCCATCGAGCAAGGCGCGCAGGTTGTTGCCGACCTGCTGCATGCCCGGATGCGGCTTGAGCGCAATGATCTCGGCATCGAACGCATCGATCTGGCCGCGCTGGGCTTCGAAACTCATCGCGCCAATGACATCGGCCCATTGCAGCAGCCGCGTAGCATCGGCAATCGCCAGGCAGCTGAGGCCGGTCATGCACGGCGTGCCGTTGACCAGACACAAGCCATCCTTCGCGCCGAGCTGCACGGGTTGCAGGCCCTCCTCGGCCAGCGCCTGTTGCGCCGAAATGATCCGCCCGCGATAGCTGACATTGCCAACGCCCAGCAGCGCGATGCCGATGTGCGCCATGTGCGTCAGGTAACCCACCGAACCCTGCGACGGCACCTGCGGGGTGATGCCGCGATTGAGCAGCGCCAGCAGCCCTTCGACCACGCGCCGATGCAGGCCGGATTTGCCGTGGCTGTAGTTGTGGATCGCGGCGCAGATGATTGCGCGGGTCTGCTCGTCGCTAAGCACCGGGCCAACACCGCAGGCATGGCTGAGCAGGGTGTTGCGCGAGAGCTGGCTGAGCTGTTCGTCTTGCAGCGAGACGTTGGACAGACCGCCCAGACCGGTGTTGACGCCATAGGCGCGCTCGCCGCTGGCGACGATGCGCTGAACGATGGCCTGAGCGTTGTCGATGCGCGCCCAGGTGTCGCTGGACAGTTCCAGCGGCGCACTGTGACGGGCGACAGCGACCACGTCCTGCCAGCGCAGAGGGCTGCCGGTGATAACGATTTTTTCAGCCTGGGACATCTTTAACCTCATACCAATTCTGTTGATGCCGGTAACCCTGTGGTGAGGGGATTTATCCCCGTTCGGCTGCGAAGCAGTCGTAAAACCGGCCACCGCGGTCTGTCTGACAGATTTGCGGGCATGGTTTGGGGCGGCTTCGCCACCCAACGGGGATAAATCCCCTCACCACATAGGCCACTCAGCGTCACACCACCGCCGCGCGCCGCTGTACGAACCGGTCGACATACTCATCAGCCGGCGAATGCAGGATCTCTCTTGGCGTACCCACCTGGATCAACCGGCCATCCTTGAGAATCGCGATGCGATTGCCGATGCGCACTGCTTCGTCGAGGTCGTGGGTGATGAAGACGATGGTTTTGTGCAGGGTCTTTTGCAGCTCCAGCAACTGGTCCTGCATCTCGGCGCGGATCAGCGGATCCAGCGCACTGAATGCTTCGTCCATGAGGATGATGTCGGTGTCCGCCGCCAATGCACGGGCGAGGCCGACGCGCTGACGCATGCCGCCGGAGAGCTGGTGCGGGTATTTGTTTTCGTAGCCTTTGAGGCCGACGGTGTTGATCCAGTGCAGCGCGCGTTCGGCGCAGACCTGCTTGCTCTCGCCGCGCACTTTCAGACCGTAGGCGACGTTATCGAGCACGGTCTTGTGCGGCAGCAGGCCGAAGCTCTGGAACACCATGCTGATCTTGTGCCGACGAAATTCGCGCAGGGCTTCCATGTCGTACTGCAGGATGTCCTCGCCATCGACCAGAATCGCCCCGCTGGTGGGGTCGATCAGGCGATTGAAATGCCGTACCAGGGTGGATTTGCCCGAGCCGGACAGGCCCATGATCACGAAGATTTCGCCGGTGCCGATGCTCAGCGACAAGTCGTTCACGCCGACCACGCAACCGGTTTCGTTGAGCACCTGATCCTTGCTCTTGCCCTGGCCGACCATGGCCAGCGCATCCTTGGCGCGGTTGCCGAAAATCTTGAAGACGTTGCGTACTTCGATCTTGCTCACGCTTGCGTTGCTCATTTGCTCACCTCGTGGCGTGGCCGACCGTACGCTTGAGTGATGCGGTCGATGACCACCGCGAGAATCACGATCGCCAGCCCGGCTTCGAGGCCACGGCCGACGTTGAGGGTCTGAATCCCCACCAGCACGTCTTCACCGAGGCCGCGGGCGCCGATCATCGAGGCGATCACCACCATCGACAGGGCCATCATCGTGGTCTGGTTGATCCCGGCCATGATGCTTGGCAGCGCCAGCGGCAGTTGCACGCCGAACAGTTGCTGCCAGCGGTTGGCGCCGAAGGCGTTGATCGCCTCCATCACTTCACCGTCGACCTGGCGAATGCCCAGATCAGTCAAGCGAATAAGCGGTGGCGCGGCGTAGATCACCGTGGCGAAAATCGCCGGCACCTTGCCCAGGCCGAACAGCATCAGCACCGGAATCAGGTAAACGAAACTCGGCATGGTCTGCATGATGTCGAGCAGCGGCATCAGCACCGAACGCAAGCGATTGCTGCGCGCTGAGAGGATCCCCAGCGGGATGCCGATCAGCACCGAAATGATCGTCGCGACCATCATCAGCGCCAGGGTCTGCATGAGCTTGTCCCAGAGGCCAACCGCACCCACCAGAAACAGCAAGCCTACAATCACGGCGGTGGTCACGACTTTGCGCGTGGCGTGCCAGGCGATGACACCGACGATTGCCAGCATCAACCACCACGGCGCCGCACGCAGCAAACCTTCGAGACTGACGATGGCCCACAGCAGCGTGTCGGAGATATGCCGGAACACGTCGCCGTAGTTGGTCACCAGCGAATCGACCCAACCGTTGACCCAGTCGGCGATGGAAAAGGTAAAGCTTTCGGGAAACATAAGGGACTCTCAATCAAGGGGTTGCGATCAAGCGTCCGGCTGCCGTGCTGGCAGCCGGGAAACCTGACCTACAAGGCCGCGTCGATTTTCTTGGCTGCGTCGTCGCTCACCCATGCGTGCCAGACTTCAGGATGTTCCTTGAGGAAGATTTTCGCCAGTTTTGCCGACTCGATACGTTCCTTGGCCATGCGCCCGAGGTTCTGATTGAGCAGGTCGATCGGCAGGTTGACCTTTTCCAGCACGGCGACCAGTTCCGGGGCTTCGTCGTGGAAGGTTTTCGACAGGCCGACCTTGATGCTGACGGTCTTGTCGACGCCGGGTTTCTCTTCCAGTTTGACCGCGTCGATCTGGCCCATCAGCGGCGTCGGCGACCAGTAGTAGAAGAGGATCGGCTCGCCGCGCTTGTAGCTCGACAGCACTGCCGCATCCAGCGCGGGGCCTGTGCCCGGGCGGAAGTTGGTGTAGCTGTTTTCCAGGCCGTAACTCTTGAGCATTTCGCTGTTGTCGAGCTCGCAGGTCCAGCCGGCCGGGCAGTTATAGAAGCGGCCCTTGGACGGCTCTTCGGCGTCCTTGAACACGGCGGAATACTTGCCCAGATCAGCGATGTTTTTCAGGTCCGGGGCTTTCGCCTCGAGCTTGCGCTTGGCGTCGCCTTCGATCACGTAACGCGGCACATACCAGCCTTCGACCGCGCCCACCACCGGCGCGCCGACGCCGATGACCTTGCCGGCCTTCTCGGCCTTGTTCCAGACCTCGCTACGGCCGACCCACTCTTCGGCGAACACTTGAATATCGTTACTGCTCAGGGCGTTTTCCATGGTGATGGAATTGCCCGGCAGGCTGTCGGTCTTGCAGCCGTAACCTTTCTCCAGCACCACTTGCATAACGTCGGTCAGGAGCATGCCGCTTTCCCAGTTCAGCCCGGCGAATTTCACCGGTTTGCCCGATTCGCACCAGCCGGCGGCTTGCGTCGCACCGGCACTGGCCAACAGGCCCATGGACAGCAATGTGGTCAGCAGGGTCTTGTTCGATTTCATTGTCGTGACGCTCCTAATCATGAATGGGCTTACGGCAGTTCAAGAGGCATCCAGCCTGGTCCACGTCCAGATCAGGCCTGCGCCGCAGCGCGACCGGCCCCGCTCGTTTTTGCTTGTTGGGTGCTGTTCTGCTCGACCGGCAGAATCAGGCGATCGGGCACTGCGCTGTGCCATTTATTCGCGCAGAAGTAATAGACGGCGGCCGGGAGAACCAGACCGATGATCCAGGAAATGTCCACATCACCGAGGGCGGCCACCAGCGGCCCGGTGTAGAACTTGGTCGAGATGAATGGCAGCTGCACCAGCACGCCGAACACATAGACGCTGATACCGAGCAGGTTCCAGCGGCCGTAGCGGCCGTTCGGATCGGCCAGCGCCGGCACGTCGTAACGCTCGCGGGTGATGCAGTAGTAGTCGACCAGATTGATCGCGCTCCACGGGGTGAAGAAGGCGAGCAGAAACAGGATGAACGACTTGAACGCACCGAGGAACGAGTGCTGCCCGAGCAGGGCAATCAGGGTTGCCGCGCCGACAATGAACAGCACGAACACCAAGCGCTGCATGCGGGTAACCGTCAGGTGTCCTTTGAAGCCACTGATGATGGTGGCGATGCACATGAAGCTGCCGTAGGAGTTCAGCGTCGAGATGGTCACCTTGCCGAACGCGATGCTGAAATACAGCAGCGCGGCGGTGGCGCCGGTGCCGCCTAAACCAACGATGTAAGCGACTTCGTGACCGGCGAATTGACCGTTGGCCGAAGCGGCGGCAAACACGCCGAGGATCATCGCCACCTGGGCGCCGATCACCGAGCCTGCGCCAGCGGCGAAAAAGGTTTTCACCGATGAAGTGGCGCTCGGCAGGTAACGCGAGTAGTCCGCTACATACGGGCCGAAAGCGATCTGCCAGGACGCCGCCAGCGACACCGCCAGCAGAAAGCTGCTCCAGCTGAAATGACGAATCTGCAGGAGCGCACCAACGTCGGTCTGGCTCATCAGCCGCCAGAACAGGAACACAAAAGCGATCACGCCAATCACGCTGGCGACGCGGCCGATCCAGTGGATTACCCGATAACCGAGCACCGTGACCAGCACGATGACACTGGCGAAAATCAGGATGCCTACACTGTCGCTGACACCGAACAACTGCCCCAGCGCCTGCCCGGACAGCACCGTACCGGTGGCGGTGAAACCCAGGTACATCAGGCATACCAGCACGATTGGAATTGCCGCGCCATAAACGCCGAATTGCACACGGCTGGAGATCATCTGCGGCAAGCCCAGTTTCGGCCCCTGCGCGGCATGCAGCGCCATCACGCCACCGCCGAGCAGTTGGCCGATCAAAAGACCGATCAACGACCAGAACACATCACCGCCAAGCACCACGGCCAGGGCCCCGGTGACGATCGCGGTGATCTGCAGGTTGGCGCCCATCCACAGGGTGAACTGGCTGAACAGACGACCGTGTCTTTCCGCTTCCGGGATGTAGTCGATCGAACGCCTTTCGATCAACGGAGTACTGCCTGCACGTTCGTTGTTAACCGCCATGATTCAACCTCTGTGGATTGCTGTTCGGGTTCACTGAAATTCCTCTGTGGGAGCGAGCCTGCTCGCGAATCGGGTGTATCAGTCACAGCAGTAGCGACTGACACGACGCCTTCGAGAGCAGGCTCGCTCCCACATAAAACCAGAGCGTGTTACCCGCCAGTGATCATCGGCAGATTCAGCCCCTGCTCTTTCGCACAGTCGATGGCAATCTGGTAACCGGCATCGGCATGGCGCATGACGCCAGTCGCCGGGTCGTTATGCAGCACGCGAGCGATGCGCTCGGCAGCCTCATCGGTACCGTCGCAGACGATCACCATCCCCGAATGCTGCGAGAAGCCCATGCCGACACCGCCGCCGTGGTGCAAGGAGACCCAGGTCGCGCCGCTGGCGGTGTTCAGCAGCGCGTTGAGCAGCGGCCAATCGGACACAGCGTCGGAACCGTCCTGCATCGATTCGGTTTCGCGGTTGGGACTGGCTACCGAGCCGGAGTCGAGGTGGTCGCGGCCGATCACCACGGGTGCCGACAGCTCACCGCTACGGACCATTTCGTTGAAGGCCAGACCGAGCTTGGCGCGCTGGCCCAGACCGACCCAGCAGATACGCGCCGGCAGACCCTGGAAGCTGATGCGCTCGCGGGCCATGTCCAGCCAGTTGTGCAAATGCGCGTCGTCGGGGATCAACTCTTTGACCTTGGCGTCGGTTTTGTAGATGTCCTGTGGATCACCCGACAGCGCCGCCCAACGGAACGGGCCGATGCCACGGCAGAACAACGGACGGATGTAGGCCGGCACGAAGCCCGGGAAATCGAAAGCGTTTTCGACGCCTTCTTCCTGAGCCATCTGACGGATGTTGTTGCCGTAGTCGAAGGTCGGAATGCCTTGCTTCTGGAACTCCAGCATGGCTTTCACATGCACCGCCATCGACTGCTTGGCTGCCTTGATCACAGCGGCCGGTTCGGTCTTGGCGCGAGCGCGGTACTCGTCCCAGCTCCAGCCGGCCGGCAGGTAACCATTGAGCGGATCGTGGGCGCTGGTCTGGTCGGTGACCATGTCCGGGCGCACGCCACGCTTGACCAGCTCCGGCAGGATTTCCGCCGCGTTGCCGAGCAGGGCGATGGAAATCGCTTTGCCTTCTTTGGTGTATTTGTCGATGCGCGCCAGAGCGTCGTCGAGGTCTTTGGCTTGCTCATCGACGTAACGGCTTTTCAGGCGGAAATCGATGCTGACCTGCTGGCATTCGATGTTCAGCGAGCAGGCGCCGGCCAGGGTGGCGGCCAGCGGTTGTGCGCCGCCCATGCCACCGAGGCCGGCGGTGAGCACCCAGCGCCCCTTGAGGTCGGCGTTGTAATGCTGGCGCCCGGCTTCGACGAAGGTTTCGTAGGTGCCCTGAACGATGCCCTGGCTGCCGATGTAGATCCAGCTGCCGGCGGTCATCTGGCCGTACATGGCCAGGCCTTTGGCGTCGAGTTCGTTGAAGTGTTCCCAGCTCGCCCAGTGCGGCACCAGGTTGGAGTTGGCGATCAGCACGCGCGGCGCGTTGCTATGAGTCTTGAATACGCCGACCGGCTTGCCCGACTGCACCAGCAGGGTTTCGTCGTCGTTCAGATTAGTCAGGCTTTCAACGATCTTGTCGTAGCACTCCCAGTTCCGCGCAGCGCGGCCGATGCCACCATAGACCACCAATTCTTTCGGGTTCTCGGCGACTTCCGGGTCGAGGTTGTTCATCAACATGCGCAGCGGCGCTTCAGTCAGCCAGCTCTTGGCGGTCAGCGTGTTACCGCGTGCGGCGCGGATCTGCACGTCACGAAACTTGTTGCTGTTCTGGGTATTGTCAGTCACGAAAAAGACTCCTCAGCGATCAATTCAAACCAACCCTGGCAGTGGGCAGCAGCCTGCGCGCTGTGCTGCGCGACAAGCGAATCAGTGGACGCTGCGGAGAGTCTCGACCGACTCATACGCATACGTCTTTACTTGTACATACAAGCATATGCAATCAAGCGGCCAACTTGCTGGAAGACTGTTCAGGAAAAATCACGTGCATGGCTGGAGAGCGCCTGAATCGAGGGTTCTGGCGTGGTTGAAATTTTCCGGGAGGAGATTCTGAGGAGATGCGGCTGGGCCAAGTGAGCGTGGTTTTGCGCCACGCTGGGGCGTTCGGTAACAAGTTGGTGCGTGGAGGGAAACAAGAGTGGGGATGGCTTTTGTGGCGAGGGGATTTATCCGCGCCGGGCTGCGCAGCAGACCGCTTTTTTAAATCAGGAATGGGGCCGCTTCGCGACCCAGCGGGGATAAATCCCCTCGCCACAGGGGTGTGTTCAGTTCTGGAGGAGTTCGATCACGCAGCATGCGGCGTTGGTGGAGACTTCGACCAGCCCACTGTTACCGTCCAGTTGCAGACAATCATGCCGACCGAGCTGCGAAACGCCGTCGCCAACACGCACGTCCATCCGCTCACTGACACTGAACACCAGCACCGTCGATGCCGAGCTGAAGAACCGCTGCTCACCGTCCAGCCACTGCAATCGCGCGCTGTAACGTTGCGGCGCGTAGATCAGATTGAAGTCGCGAATCGCACCGCCGAGCAAGGTGCAGGACACCTGACTTTCGCCGCTGAAGGCGAACGGGTCCAGCGGTAACAGTGGGCGGGTATCGTCACCGTCGACGCACAAGGTCATGCCGTCGCCCTGCAACACGGTGATCACTCGCTGGTAACCGGCGAATGTCGAGAAACCGCCCGATTCGGTGATGTCGGCAATCGACAGACGCCAGCCGAAACCGTCCAGGCCAGCGCCGGCATCACGGGTGATTTCCTCGGTGCTGCCGCCGCCGTTTTTCCACGGCATGCGCGGGTAGCCTTCGGCGCGTAGAAGCTTCACTTGATAATTCATTTATGAAAGCGCCCTTCCAGACGATGACGCGAGCCCGGGTGGATCAAACGCGCCGCCGTCACGGGTTGACGCCCCGACCAGGTTCGCCGGCGTATCAGCAGACACGGCTCGCCCTTTTCGATCTGCAGCAACTTGCACTCCGACGGCTCGGCCAGAATCGCTTCGACCACGTGCTCGCCTTCGGTCAGCGGTGCGACCTGGTTGAGATAGGCGTAGGGCGTTTGCAGGGTGAAGTCCTGCTTGAGGTATTCCGGCGCGACCAGGGCGTTGACGAAACGGTCTTCGATTTGCACCGGAATGCCGTTTTCGTAGTGCACGATCAGCGAGTGGAAGACCTTCTGGCCTTCGCGCATGTCCAGCGCCAGCGCGCGTTCGGAACCGGCGGCCTCTTCTTCGAGGGTGATGACCTGGCAGGTATGGCGATGGCCGCGCGAGGCGATTTCATCGGCGATGTTGTGCACCTCGAACAGCGCGGACTGGCTCTTCGGCTCGGCGACAAACGTGCCCACGCCTTGCATGCGCACCAGCAGGCCGTCGGCGGTCATCTCGCGCAGGGCGCGGTTGATGGTCATGCGGCTGAAGCCGAGCTGGCTGACCAGTTCGCTTTCGGACGGCACGCGGTAGTGCGGCGGCCAGTTACCGCTGTCGATCTGCTGGGTGATCATCTGTTTGACGCGGGCGTACAAAGGCGCCGGACTGTCGCCCATGTTCGCGGCCAACGGAGAAACTGGAGGCGGAGTCGGCACGGTTGATCCCTGTTCATTGGATGAAAGTGACTAGCTTGCCGGAGTTTACCGGGCAGGCAAACGTCTGTATATGTATATACAAATAACACACGATGGGGTGCCGAACGATGTCCGCCTTCTTTGCCGAACGCGCACTGCTGCCTGAGGGATGGGCCAACAATGTACGTCTCGAGGTCAGCGCCGATGGCTTGTTGACCCGAATCCAGGCCGATTCCAGCGCAGACGGCGCCGAACGCCTGCGCGGGCCGTTGCTGCCGGGAATGCCCAACCTGCACTCTCACGCCTTCCAGCGCGCCATGGCTGGATTGGCCGAAGTGGCCGGCAACCCCAACGACAGTTTCTGGACCTGGCGCGATCTGATGTACCGCCTCGTCGGAAAAATCAGCCCCGATCAGCTCGGCATCATCGCCCGTCAGCTGTACATCGAAATGCTCAAGGCCGGTTACACCTCGGTTGCCGAATTTCACTACGTGCACCACGACAGCAACGGCCAGCCGTACGCCGATCCGGCGGAACTGGCGTTGCGCATCAGCCAGGCCGCCAGCGAAAGCGGCATCGGTCTGACCCTGCTACCGGTCCTCTACAGTCATTCCGGTTTCGGCGGCCAGACGCCCAACGATGGTCAGCGTCGCTTTATCAACAGCACTGAAAACTATCTGAATCTGCAAGCGCGGTTGCAGCCGTTACTGGCGCAGCAAAAGGCGCAATCGCTGGGCCTGTGTTTCCACTCGTTGCGTGCGGTGACGCCGCAGCAGATCAGCGAAGTGTTGGCGGCCAGCGACAAACAATGCCCGGTGCACATCCACATCGCCGAGCAGCAGAAAGAAGTCGACGATTGCCTGAGCTGGAGCGGTCGCCGTCCGTTGCAATGGCTCTACGAGAACGCTGAAGTCGATCAGCGCTGGTGTCTGGTCCACGCCACCCACGCCAACCCGCAAGAAGTCACGCTGATGGCCAACAGTCGCGCAATCGCCGGGCTGTGCCTGACCACTGAAGCGAATCTGGGCGACGGGATTTTCCCGGCGGTGGACTTTCTTGCCCAGGGCGGGCGCATGGGCATTGGCTCCGACAGCCATGTCTCGCTCAGCGTGGTGGAAGAGTTGCGCTGGCTTGAATATGGCCAGCGCCTGCGCGATCAGCGGCGCAATCGCTTGTATGGCGCGCAGCAGCCGATGGTCGGTCGCACCCTGTATGACGCGGCGCTGGACGGCGGTGCACAGGCACTGGGGCAGCCGATTGGCGCGTTGGAAGTGGGCAAGCGCGCGGACTGGATTGTCCTGGATGGCAACGATCCGTATCTGGCGACGGCTTCGGGGGACGGGATTCTCAATCGCTGGCTGTTCGCCGGCGGCGATCGCCAGGTGCGCGATGTGCTGGTCAATGGTCAGTGGGTGGTGCGCGATGGCCGGCATGCCGACGAAGAGCAAAGCGCCCGAGCCTTCACCCAGGTCCTGCGCGATCTCTTGGGCTGACCCAAAACCAAACTGTGGGAGCGAGCCTGCTCGCGAAAGCGGTGTATCAGTCCATATTCATGTCGACTGATACACCCTCTTCGCGAGCAGGCTCGCTCCCACAGTTGGTTTGTATCGAGGCTTAATTGGACGTCTTGGCCATCTGCCGATCCGACGCCCGCCAGATCAGGCGTGTGGTGTCGTAACCCTGCTGACGCGCCTTGCTCAGCAATTCTTCACGCACTACACCGTTGACGGTCGGTGTGCGTGACAGCAGCCACAGGTACTTGCGACTCGGATCGCCGACGATGGCGGTCTTGTAATCGTCGCTGACGTACAACACCCAGTACTCGCCCTTCGCCACACCCGGCACCAGGCGCGAGAACCAGTTATCGAATTCGACCCAGAGCTTGTCGGTCTTGCCCGGCACTTGTGGATAAGCCGTGCCCTTGGCCTCTTCCCACTGCCACTCCGGGGTCAGGCAACGATTGAGCACGCCGACATTACCGTCAGGCTTGAGGGTGTAATGGGCTTCGGATTGCGCGCAGTGGCGCTGGAAGTACATCGGCAAGCGTGCCAGTTCATACCAGGTGCCCTGATAACGCTTAAGATTGACGCTGTTGACGGTCTTGGGCGCCAACGGGTCGACGCCGGAAGTGGCGCAGCCAGCCAGTACCAGGCCAGCAAAAAGGATCAGCAATAACCGCTTCATTTTTTTCTCCGTGGGCGCGAAGCCCCGGTTTACTTCAGGCCTTGGCCGGAAAACATCAGCACTTTGTCACCGGCGTATTGCACGCTGATAAAGCTGTTCTTGTCGCCCCAGGTACAGCTGGACATACCGAGCGCGCCCGAGCAATCAGTGGGCTTGCCGAGAAGGGTTTCCACTTCGGACTTGGCCATGCCGGCCGAGAGCTTGGAGTAGTTTTCCTGATTGACCTTGCTGCATGCGGCCAACAGCACGCAAAACGACAGCAGGGCGATAGATCGCAGCGACATGGTGAAACTCCTGGAACGAGGGGGGATGGCATGGTGCCAACCAGAAGCTTAGAAGAGAAAAGTGTCATCTGGTTCCGTGACCGAACGCCTATTTATCAGCCCGCCCGTCCGGCTTTTGCCGGTAAATCAAAAACTTTGTGAAGCCGTCGAGCATTTCGTCGACTTTCCCTGCAAACGCCTAATCTTTGGCGCGGCGCGGTCGAAAATAAGAGCAGCGCAACGCTGCCGAATATGGCAAATTGCCGCCCTTTCCTGACCAGCCCCTTCGCGGTAGTTCATTCGATGACCAGAAACATGAAATTCAGCCACAAGATTCTGCTGGCTGCTGCCCTTGTGGTGGCCGTAGCGTTCGCCTGTTTCATCTTCTTCAACGACTATCGCCAGCGTCAGGCCTTGAGCAGCAGCACCGAAGCGACCATGCAGGAGCTGGGCAGCCTGACCACCAGCAACATTCAGACGTGGCTGGAAAGCCGCATTCAGCTGCTGCAATCGCTGTCGCAGCAAGTCGCCGTTGACGGCAACGCGCCCGCCAGCCTCAAGCGCATCATTGACCTGCCCGCCTACACCGGCAATTTCCAGCTCAGCTATTTTGGCGGTGCCGACGGCGTGATGTTCTCGGTGCCGGCCGGCAACCGTGCGCCGGACTACGATCCACGGGCGCGCGGCTGGTACAAAGCGGCCAACAGCGCGCAGCAGACCATCGTCACCGAACCGTACATTGCCGCTTCGTCGGGCAAGCTGGTGATCACCGTCGCCACCCCGGTACAGCGTCAGGGCCAGATGCTCGGCGTGGCCGGAGCCGACATCGATCTGACCAGCGTCAGCGCGATCATCAACTCGCTGAACTTCGGCGGCCACGGTCACGCATTCATCGTCAGCGCCGAAGGCAAGATCCTGATTCACCCGGACAGCAAGCTGGTGCTCAAGACCCTCGCCGAGGCCTATCCAAACGGCGCGCCTCAAGTCAGCCCGGGCCTGAAAGAAGTCGAGTTCGACGGCAAGACCCAGTTGATTTCCTTCACTCGCGTCAACGGAGTGCCATCGGCTGACTGGTACGTGGCGCTGGTGCTTGATAAAGACACCGCGTTCTCGATGCTCAGCGAATTCCGCACCTCGGCGCTGATCGCCATGGTCATCGCCGTGCTGATCATCATCGGCCTGCTTGGCATGCTGATTCGCGTGCTGATGCAGCCACTGCTGACCATGGGCCGCGCGATGCATGACATCGCTGAAGGCGAAGGCGACCTGACCAAGCGTCTGGTGATTTACGGCAACGATGAATTCGGCGCGCTGGGCACTTCGTTCAACCGCTTCGTCGAACGCATTCATACGTCGATCCGCGAAGTGTCCTCGGCCACCGGCCAGGTCAACGAAGTCGCCCTGCGTGTGGTCGCTGCCTCGAACTCGTCGATGTACAACTCCGACCAGCAGGCCAGCCGCACCAACAGCGTCGCCGCCGCGATCAATCAGCTCGGCGCCGCCGCTCAGGAAATCGCCCAGAACGCCGCCCTCGCCTCGCAGCATTCCAGCGATGCGCGCAGCCTCGCGGTCGACGGCCAGCAGGTGGTGGATAAAACCATCCACGCCATGCAACAGCTGTCGGCAAAGATCAGCGATTCCTGCGGCAACATCGAAACCCTTAACAGCAACACGGTGAACATCGGTCAGATTCTCGAAGTGATCACCAGCATCTCCCAGCAGACCAACCTGCTCGCACTCAACGCCGCCATCGAAGCCGCGCGCGCCGGTGAAGCCGGACGCGGTTTCGCCGTGGTCGCCGACGAGGTGCGCAACCTCGCGCACCGCACCCAGGATTCGGCGCAGCAAGTACAGAAGATGATCGAAGAGTTGCAGGTCGGCGCACGTCAGGCAGTAACCATCATGACCGAGAGCCAGCGCGAGAGCGAAAGCAGCGTCGGCATCGCCAACCAGGCCGGCGAGCGTCTGGGCAGCGTGACCCAGCGCATCGGCGAAATCGACGGCATGAACCAGTCGGTGGCCACCGCGACCGAAGAACAGACAGCCGTGGTCGAGTCGATCAACGTTGATATCAACGAGATCAACACGCTGAATCAGGAAGGCGTGGAGAACTTGCAGGCGACATTGCGCGCCTGTTCGGATCTTGAGCAGCAGGCGGCGCGGTTGAAGCATCTGGTCGGCAGCTTCAGGATTTAAACTGCGGGCTCAGGCCTCTTCGCGAGCAGGCTCGCTCCCACAGGTATCTCCGGTGGGTACACAATTTGTGTGCACCACCAAATCCTGTGGGAGCGAGCCTGCTCGCGAAGGCGGCAGCAGCGACGAAAACGTTTCGAACTGAAATACGCTTGGTCAGCCCGCACAGACTATGGACCAAATTAAGACTAAACTCAGCCCTGTTCAATTTGGCAGGGTTCATCATGAAGCTTTCTTCGCAAATCAAACCGATCAGTTATCTGAAAAGCCATACGGCCGAGATCGTCAAATCAATCACTGAGAGCCGCGAGCCGCTGGTAATTACCCAAAACGGTGAAGCCAAGTTAGTCGTTATGGATGTGAAGAGTTTTGAAGAGCAAGAAGGCACGATGGCCTTGCTCAAATTGTTGGCGATGGGTAATCGGGAGATTGAGGAAGGCAAGTTCAATGACGCTCAAGATGTCTTTGCCGAACTGGATAAGGCCGATCATCAATGAGTTTAAAGGTGGTTATCCTTCAGTCCGCTCAAACAGATCTCAAAGAAATTCGCACGTACCTCGTCAAAGAATTCTCCAGCCAGATTTGGCAAAACACCTATGCCGATCTCAAAATTTCGATTCTTGGTCTTGCAGATCTGCCTTATTCAGGATCGATTCCCGAAGAGATCGAAAAGCTCAATCTCGGCCAGTATCGGCAAATCATTTCAGGTATGAATCGGATTATTTATGAGGTGCGAGAAAAAACGGTTTTTGTCCATATCATTGTCGATACGCGAAAAAGCCTGCCGGCACTGTTGATGAAGCGGCTTCTACGAGGCAATCCTTGATTTAGAACCGGGATCCGGGTTGACCAAGAAACTCCAACTCCTCAGCCGTAGACTCCCGCCCCAACACCGAATTGCGGTGCGGAAATCTTCCAAACTGCGCAATCACCTTCCGATGCCGCTCGGCATAGTCCAGGTTATCGGCAAACACCGCCCGCTCCGACTCTGGCTGTTCAGCCACCAATTCAATAAATCTGGAAACGGCTTCGTTCTGCACCGCGAGGTTTTCGCAGTGTTCGAATACCAGATAAATGAATACCCGCTGAATCGGTTTCAACTGCCGATCGAAATCCGCTGCAATGCCTTGGGCGACGAGCTTCTGTGCGAGCAGATCACCGGAAAACGCTTTGGGGGTGTCGCGATAGATCATGCGTGGCAGTTGATCGAGCAACAGCACCACCGCCAGCCAGCCTTCGGGACATTGCGTCCACTCGGTCAATTCGCCGGCCAGGGCCTGATCGACAAAGACCCCGAAACGCGTCTGCGCTTCGAGGTCTTGGCTGTTTCGCTTGCCGAACCACAACTTGCCCTTTTCGGCCGCTACTTCGCTGGCTGATTCGGCGTGTCCGAACCACCAGTCGAGCAACGGCTGCCAGGGCGCGTGCATGGTTTATTCCTTGTGGTACGCCGTGGCGCGGGCGACTTCTTCTTTCGAACCGAGGAACACTGCTACGCGCTGGTGCAGGCCTTCCGGCTGGATGTCGAGAATGCGCTGGTGACCGTCAGTGGACGCGCCGCCGGCTTGTTCGACGAGGAACGACATCGGGTTGGCTTCATACATCAGGCGCAGCTTGCCCGGTTTCGACGGCTCGCGGCTGTCGCGCGGGTACATGAACAGACCGCCACGGGTCAGGATGCGGTGGACGTCGGCAACCATCGCCGCGACCCAGCGCATGTTGTAGTTCTTCTTCAACGGGCCTTCTTCACCGGCCAGCAGCTCGCCGACATAGCGCTGCACCGGGGCTTCCCAGTGACGCTGGTTGGACATGTTGATGGCGAATTCCTGGGTGGTTTCCGGGATAGTGATGTCTTCGTGAGTCAGGACGAAGCTGCCCATTTCGCGATCGAGGGTGAAGCCTTTGACGCCGTCGCCCAAGGTCAGCACCAGCATGGTCTGCGGGCCGTAGATGGCATAGCCGGCGGCCACTTGCTGGGTGCCTGGCTGCAGGAAGGCTTTTTCGTTCAGCGGCTCGTTCTGGCTCAGGTATTCGTTCGGGCAACGCAGTACCGAGAAGATCGTGCCGACCGGGGCGTTGATGTCGATGTTCGACGAGCCGTCCAGTGGGTCGAAGACCAGCAGGTATGCGCCTTTCGGGTATTTGCCCGGGATCTGGTAGGCGTTGTCCATTTCTTCGGACGCCATGCCGGCCAGGTGACCGCCCCATTCGTTGGCTTCGAGGAGGATCTCGTTCGACAGCACGTCGAGCTTCTTCTGCACTTCGCCTTGCACGTTCTCGGTGCCCATGCTGCCCAGAACACCACCCAGGGCGCCTTTGGACACGGCGTGGCTGATTTCCTTGCAGGCACGCGCCACCACTTCGATCAAAAAGCGCAGATCGGCAGGAGTGTTGTTGCTGCGGGTCTGCTCAATCAAATAGCGACTCAAGGTAACGCGGGACATGGACGGCTCCGGTGGAATGGGGGGCGGAAAACCCGCGCAGTTTACAGGGAGTCTGAAAACCTAGCGAGCAAAGACGCCGGCTAACGTGCGCCTGGGTGTATTTGCCTGTATGAGACGTGATTGTCGGTGGAGAGTTCAGGTGTGGGATTGAGCGTAGTTCGGTTCGGCATGAGCGATTGAAGATTTTCAGTGTCTGCCCGGGCGCTTTCGCGAGCAGGCTCGCTCCCACAATGGAATGCATTGCCCTGTGGGAGCGAGCCTGCTCGCGAACGGCGCAAAGCGCCGGCCATGCTCAGGTATTGGCAGGCGGCTTGCGCAACAGGCTGAACGCCATCGCCCCGAGAAACACCACACTGAGCAGCAACACCGCCCACAGCCCGAACTTCTTCCAATTAGTCCCGGCCACCGCAGCCGTCGTCGCCGTTGAGGTTTGCGTGGCCACTGCTTCGTCCTGCACCGTCGCCTTGCCCAGGCTAGCCAGCTTTTCGGGCTTGAAGTCCGGAATCAACGTTGCCAGTGGCAGGTTCGCCGTTTTCACGGTGGCATTGCCCAAGGCCAGGCTGTACGGCCCTTCGCCCCGGGCGAGGAAAATCACCTGCGTGGCGCGCACGGCATATTTCAGGTCCGGCGCCTGCTCACCCAGACCGCCGCCGCGCTCATCCACGGTCAGCTTGAGTTGCTGCACGGTCTGCCCGGACAGCGGGATTTCGTTCTGCACCACGTCCTGATTGTTCTGGCTCAGGCGATACAGCAAACCGCTGCTCAGCGTCTGCCACGGCAAGTTGCTCTCGCGCCGGCCGGCCAACGTGACCGGCGCCAGACTGTTCGGCTGCTTCAGCTCAATCTGCACCCGCTCGACATTCAGCCCCATCGGCAACTGCCAGATGTATTCCCCGGATTTGCTGCTGCTGCCGGCCACGCTGGGCGACCACACCAAAGGCAGCGGCAGGTTGCGCGGGTCGCTGCTTTTCAATTGCGCCGACGTCAGGACGGGTGCCGAACCCGGCGACTCCCACAGCAGGCGCACATAGCGCGCGGTCTGCCCCGGCAGGGTCACTTCGTGCTGTTCGATGCGCTCATCGGAAAAGGTCAGCCGTGCCACCTGGCCCTCGCCCCATGACTGCCAGTGCTGCAGATCGTCGCTGGCCTCGATGCTGAAACGCTGGAAACCGTCGCGCTCGCTGGTCCAGTCGAGGATCAACTGCTGCAACGGTGCCTTGATCGCACTGGCATCGAGCAGCCAGCCGCGCAGCACTTCTTCGCCCGCCTCCAGTTGCGAGGACGGTTGCACTTCGACCAGGGTGCCGTTGGTGGTCGACTGCACGCGCACATTCGGCGCGCGCTCGCTGGCGTCGGCAGCGTTGTACAGCGGGAACCACTTGACCTCATGCAGCTTGCCGTCGTCGCGGGTCTGCGCCGACTCGCGAGCCAAGGCGTAGGCCTGCGCTTCGCCGGCGGCGTTGAACACACGCAGGTCGCTGAGATCGGTCTGGCGCGCCTGCAATTGCGCGCTCAGCGGCAGGTCGAGGCGATACCACGGGCCATTGCCGCTCACCGTCAACGGCACTTGCGTGGTGAAGTCCGCCGGTTTCTCCTGAGCGCCAGCGACTATCACCACGCCCAGCGCCAACCACCCCAGATTCAGCATGCGACTCAAGATGCAACTCCTTCGGTTTCCGGCGCGGGTTTGTCCGCCGCCGGTTCGGCCTCGACGCGTTTGGGTGGCAGCGGCGCGAAGTAGCCGACCACCAGCAGCAATACGCCGACACCGATAAACGAGACGATCCGGGCGAGACCGCCACGGTTGCTCAGTTCGACAAAAATCAGTTTGGCCACCACCAGCGCTATCAGCGCCGCGCCGATCAGCCACACTTCGCGGCGATGGCGCAGATGGCCGCCGATCATCAGTCCCAGCGCCATCAACGTCCAGACGATCGACAGGCCGGCCTGCACCAGCATCGACGCGAGCAGTTGATCAAGCTCGAACGGGATGCCGGCCCAGTGATGCGCTGCGCGGGTGACCAGCGCGGTGCAGAAGGCGAACAGCGAAACTCCGGCGATCATCTGTGTGGCGTGGTCGGCATGATCCTGACGGATCGACAACTGCGCAACGGCGCTGCGCGACCAGACATAAACGCCGAACAGCGCAAACAGCAGCCCCAGCTCCAATGGGTTGAGCAGCGGCACGTAAGGCAACGGTTCGGCATTGCCATCGCTGACGCCATTGGCCAGCCAGAACCACGCCAGCATCAGCACCGCCAGCGGTGCCGCCGCATACAAGCGGTACTCGCGGGCAAACGCGGACACCGGCCACGGCCACGTACGGGGAGCAGCCATCAGCAACAGATAGAGGCTCGGCAGAATCGCCCAGCCCAGCCAGCGCCACGCGTTGTACTGCTCGGACAACAGCAGCAGGCCGTAACGCAACTCCAGCGCCAGCACGCCAATCAGCAGCCAGCAACCGAGCACATGGGCCGCGCTCAATGCGCGCGCCGGCAAGATCGACGCCAAGCGGCGCAGGCTGAAGAAGTGCACCGCGAACAGCGCCGGCCACGCCAGCCAGCCGAAGTCGGCGGCCGGGTGGTAACGCAAATGCCAAGCGCCGAGCAAAACCAGCGACGCCGCAGGAATCAGTAAGGTGCAGAGCAACCCCAGCGCCGGCCATTTCAAGCGCAGTGACAACAGCGTCCACAGCGCCAGACTGATCGCAGCGACCAGCAGCAACAATGTGCCTTGCAGGTTCGGCGAGGCGAAACGCAGGATTTCGCTGACCCACGCCAGCGTCCACCAACCGGCGCCCCAGACCAGCAGCACTTGCGACAAGCGCTGCAAACTCAAGGCATCAAAAGCCGTGGCATGGTTGCCCAATTGCAAGCGCCACGCTCCGATCAGCGCGGCCAGCCCCAGCACCAGCGGTGTCCAGAAGCCGCCATGGGCCAATGGTTGCAATCCTTCGCTAGACAATGCCCCGAGCCATTCGGGGCCGGCGAGCAGAAACGCCGCGCCGCCGACCACCTGCAACAGCAGCCCGAAAACGAAACTCAGACGCTGTTGCAGGTACAGGCTCAGCCAGATGATCAGCAAACCGCTGGCCGCCCACACCGCGCTCGCGGTTTGCCACGGCAGCACGAACAGCACCGCCAGATTGATCAGTACCAAGCCGGCCAGCAGCACCACCGACAAGCCGCGCAGCAGGCGCACATCGCCGCGCACCATCTCGTCCCGCGCCGCCAGCAGCATGCCGCCAATCAAGGCCAGACCGATCAGGGACGCACTGAGCAAACCGCTCCAGCCAGCGCTGAACACCGCCGTCGAATCTTCGCCGGCCGTTTGCAGGCGCAGCAGGAACAACGCGCCGCCCAGCAACTGCACGGCGAACGCGGTGAACAGGAATGTGCGTGATTGAATCCGCAAGCCGACAAACAACGTTGCCAAACCGGCCAACGCCCAACTGATCGCCGTGCCCTGGATGAACAGGAACAACGGCGCCAGCAGATAAAGGAACGTCAGGCCCAGACACGCCAGCACTGGCAGGCCTTGCCTTTCCCACGGCGATGTTTGCTCGGGCGTAGCCTTGCGCAGTTGGAGGAAACTGAACAGCAGGGCGGCGCCGAGCATCAGCGCGCCCAGCGGTGCGCCGTCGAGCAGGCTGCTCTCGCCGGGCTGCAACTGGCTGAGAAACGCCAGCGCCGAACCCAGTTGTAGCAGTAAGGCAAAGGCCCGTGCGAACGGTCGATGTTGACGCAAACCGAGCCAGAAAATCCCTGCACCTTCCACGGCCCACGCCGCAGAAGTCCAGCGCGCATCGAGCCCCAGCGGAATCGCCAGGCTGGCAAAAATCACCCCCAGCGCCAGGCAGGTTTCACCCAGCAGCATCGCGCGCCCGCCCATCAAAACTTTGGCCAGCGCCATATAGATCATGCCCAGCGCCAACGCACTGAACGCCGCCGCAAATTCGAGGTGCTGGACCAACGCAAACTGCAAACCGAAGCCAATGATCGGCGGGCCGAACAGCATGGTGCCGTCGACATAATCACCCTTGCGGGCCGACCATTGCAGCAGCGCCTCGCGATCAGCCTCCGCCGGAGCATCCTGCAGGTCGCGCAATTTGCGCCGGGCGAACAGCAGGCCGATGGCGAGGTACATGAGGAAAAACACAATCAGGAACGGCTCGGTGCTCCACAGCAGTTCCGGCGTGTAGGAACGCAGGCCCCAGGCGAATCCGATACCGAAGGTGCCGACGAAACCGATCAGGTTGAGCAGGCGCCAGGCCTTGAACCAGGCGATAGCAAGAATGCCGGCGTTGAGCAAGGCGAAATAACTGAACAGTGCGACGTGATTGCCTTCGCCGGTAGAAGTCAGAATCGGCGCGGCGAAACCACCGAGTGCCGCCGCTGCGGCCAACCCCAGCGCGTCCTGAGTAATCGCCAGAATGGCCGAGAACACCGTCACCGCGACCAGCAAACCGAGTGCAGCGGACGGATCAAGCAACGGATGCAGACGCATCGCCGCAAACACCGTCAGGTACAACACCGCGATCCCGGTGCCTTGCAGCATCAACGCATAGTTGCTGTTGCGTCGGCGCAGCCACCAGCCCAGCGCAAGCAGAGCCAACGCCGCTGCCGCGACGCCGGCGTAACGCAACTCGATCGGCACCACCATGCCTTCGGTGGCGTAACGCAGTAAAAACGCCAGACCGAAAAACAGCAGAACCACACCGACGCGCAGCACGGTGTTGCCTCCGAATAGCCAGTTGCGCGCAGCGCTGATGCCGCGTTCGATCAGGTTCGGGCCACGGGGTTCGGCGGGTTGTTGCGGTAGTGCAACGGGAGCCGGTTCGGCGCGCCAGACATCGGCCGGCAGCGGCTGGCTGGGTTCGCGGGCGACGGCGGAAATCGGTTCGAGTTCGGGAGGCAGTTCCCAGATCAGTTCAGGGGTCGGAGCAGCCTGCTCAGCCACGTCGACGGGTGCGGCGACTGGCTCGGCTTCAGGTGACGGCGCGGGCGCATGCGAGGGCGATCCCTCCAGCACAAACAGCCGCTGAGCCACGCCTTGCAAGGCTTCGCGCACCTGCTCGAGTTGACGCTGTTGCTCCGCCGCCTGCGAGCCAAGGCGCGCAATGCGCAGCGCCTGGCCGATGACCAGCCCCAGCAGCGCACCCAACAACGCGCCACTGAACGACTCGTCGAGCAGTCCACCGAGCACCAGCCCGATCAACATGAACATCCATTGCATGGTCGATATCCCTAAGCAGCCCCGGGGCGGGGCGAGTCCGGCGATGGCTTCAGTCTAGGCACAAACCGTGTGGGAGCGAGCCTGCTCGCGAAGGCGGATTGTCAGCCAACATTTCTGTTTAAGTCGACGATCGCTTCGCGAGCAGGCTCGCTCCGACAGGGTACGGCGGTGATTGATGCCTTCTAACCGGCGCTCAGTATATCGATCCGGCCCAACAAACGTTGGGCCTTGCGCAGATTTGTCGGGGAAAGTTACTCCAACGCTTTCCAGATATCCGTGGCGTACTCGCGAATCGTCCGGTCGGAAGAGAACCAGCCCATCCGCGAAGTGTTGAGCACCGCCGAACGCCACCAGTTCTGCGAGTCGTGCCAGTGCGCATCGACACGCTTCTGCGCTTCCCAGTAGGAGTCGAAGTCGGCGCAGACCAGGAAGCGGTCATAGTCGATCAACGAGTCGATCAGACCGGTATAACGCGAGGTATCGTCCGGCGAGAACACACCGCTGCGAATCGCTTGCAGCACATCGTTCAAACGATGGGAGGCGGCGATGTCGGGTACGGCGCTGAACTCGTGGTTCTGCTTGCGCGCTTCAACCTGTTGCGCACTGAGACCGAAGATGAACATGTGCTCGGCACCGATGCGCTCGCACATTTCCACGTTGGCACCGTCGAGGGTGCCGATGGTCAGCGCGCCGTTGAGGCCGAACTTCATGTTACTGGTGCCCGACGCCTCGAAACCGGCGGTGGAGATCTGCTCGGACAAGTCCGCCGCCGGGATGATGCTCTCGGCCAGGCTGACGTTGTAGTTAGGCAGGAACACCACTTTCAGCAGGCCACGCACAGTCGGGTCATTGTTCACCACCCGAGCGATGTCGTTGGTCAGCTTGATGATCAGCTTGGCCTGGTGATAACTCGCCGCCGCTTTACCGGCGAAGATCTTCACCCGTGGCACCCAGTCGACTTCCGGCTCGGCACGAATCGCTTGGTACAACGCCACGGTGTGCATCAGGTTGAGCAACTGACGCTTGTATTCGTGGATACGTTTGACCTGCACGTCGAACATCGCCGCCGGATTGACCGCGATCCCGAGGCGCTCGTGAATCAGATAGGCCAGCGCCTTCTTGCTGTGCAAACGCTGCTCGGCGAAGGCTTTGCGGAACGCGGTTTTCTCGGCGAACGGCTCGAGTTCGAGCAGGCGCTCTTCAGGATGATCGAGCAGGTCCGGGCCGAGGGCATCGACCAGCATCGAAGTCAGTTCCGGGTTGGCCTGATAGAGCCAGCGGCGGAAGGTGATGCCGTTGGTTTTGTTGTTGATCCGCTCCGGATAGAGCTTGTGCAGTTCGGCGAACACGGTTTTGCGCATCAGCTGCGTATGCAGACCGGACACGCCGTTGACGCTGTGGGAACCGAGGAACGCCAGGTTGCCCATGCGCACCCGGCGGCCGTTGTCTTCTTCGATCAGCGACACCGCGCGCAACACATCGAAGTCATGAATGCCCTTGGCCCGCAGCGAGTCGATGTGCTGCGCGTTGATCAGGTAAATGATCTGCATGTGCCGTGGCAGCATGCGTTCCATCAGCCCGACCGGCCAGGTTTCCAGCGCTTCCGGCAGCAACGTGTGGTTGGTGTACGACAACGTGTCGACAGTGACTTGCCATGCTGCGTCCCACGCGACGTCGTAGACGTCGACCAGTTGGCGCATCAGTTCGGCCACCGCAATCGAGGGGTGAGTGTCGTTGAGCTGGATCGCCGCGTGGTCACCGAGGGTCAGTACCGAGGTGTGCATGTTGCGGTGACGGCGCAGCAGATCCTGCAGCGAAGCGGCGACGAAGAAGTATTCCTGACGCAGGCGCAGCTCTTGCCCGGCTTCGGTACTGTCGGCCGGATAAAGTACGCGAGAAATACTTTCGGCGCGGGCCACTTCCGCCACGGCGCCCAAGTGGTCACCGGCGTTGAAGCGTTCCAGGTGCAGGTCTTCCATGGCGCGGGCCCGCCACAGACGCAGAGTGTTGACACTCGCCCCGCGCCAGCCGACCACCGGCGTGTCATAAGCAATTGCGCGCACGGTTTCCGCCGGCGACCAGACCTGACGAGTCTTGCCGGAAGCATCGGTGACGGTTTCGACGCTGCCGCCGAAGCCGATCGGGTACGCCACTTCCGGCCGTTCGAATTCCCAAGGGTTGCCGAAATCCAGCCAGTGTTCGGTCTGTTCCTGTTGCCAGCCATCGACAATCGCCTGACGGAACAAGCCGTGCTCATAACGAATGCCATAGCCATGGCCGGCGATGCCGAGGGTCGACATGCTTTCCATGAAACACGCCGCCAGACGACCGAGGCCGCCGTTGCCGAGTGCCGCGTCGGGCTCCAGCAGGCGGATGCGCTCCAGATCGACGCCCAGTTCGGTCAGCGCTTCACGGGCGACGTCGAGCAGGCCGAGGTTGCTCAGGCTGTCGTAGAGCAAACGGCCGATGAGAAATTCCAGCGAGAGGTAATAAACCCGCTTCTGGCCTTTGCGATAGATCTGTCGGGTGTGGTCCATCCAGTGTTCGACCATGTGATCACGCGCAGCCAGGGCGATGGCTTCGAACCAGTCATGGTCGAAGGCGTGATCGGGGTCTTTGCCCACGGCGTAGGTGAGTTTGGTCAGGACGGCGTCGCGGAACGCGGCCACCTCTGCTTCGCGAACTAGTGGTTCTTGAGTCATCAACAGGACCTCGAGCGAGCGGGAATTTTCTGAGCCTAGACGGTCTGACCGGCGCTAACGGCTCTGGTTCGGCAGTATTTGCGCGGACTGTGCGCCAGTGCGACATAACCCTGGCGGATGAGCCAATGAATGCAGGGGCCGTGCCGTCCTGTCGGGCAAAATGCGGCCGCTGCGAAAATATCCGGCGAAAGGTTGTTCAAAATTCCACCGCTCCCGGTATGATCGCGCGCCCTGATGCATACACGCCTGGTAACACCCGATGATGAAGCCCAACCTGATCGCCGCCGCCGAGATTGATCGTCTCGATACGTGGGCCAAATATTCGGCACCGATGTGCGGCTCGTGCATGTCCAGCTGCTGCACGCTGCCGGTCGAAGTGAAGATCAAGGATCTGGTGCGCATCGGCGTGGTCGACGAGTTCGAACTGGGCGATCCGCCAAAGAACATCGCCAAACGTCTGCAAAAGGAAGGTCTGGTCGAGCGCTTCAATCAGAAGTCGGGAATCTTCACCCTCCAGCGCATGAGCAACAACGACTGCTATTCCCTGGATCGAAAACCCCGCCTGTGCACCATTTATGACAAGCGCCCGGACACCTGCCGCAACCACCCGAAGATCGGCCCGCGGCCGGGGTATTGCGCGTACAAGCCGAAAGAAGTCGAGCGGGTGCAGAATTTCCGGGCGATTGAGAAGTTTTAACAGCAAACCCTCACCCCAGCCCTCTCCCTGTATGTACCGGACACATGGTGGACAGGTGTTCGGAGACATGGTGGACACTTTTTAATAGGCACATTGCTCATCATCAAGGAGATGACCTGTGTCCTGGCAAGAGGCATCCACCATGCAACTTCGTACAGAGTTTGTGCGTTTAGCTCGGCAAGAA
>NZ_CAMPPP010000018.1:0-164037 GCF_946901175.1 Pseudomonas sp. Marseille-Q5117
GGTGGCACCTTGGCGGCCTTTGGGGCGACCAGGCTCTTGGGTTTTGGGTGTATATCCGTTTCTGCGGGTGTTGCGGATTGCGGTTCCGCCCTTACGGCGGGTCACCTTTTTCAAACGCCAAAAAGGTAACCCAAAACGCTTGCTCCTACGTTCGGCCCTCGCAGGCTCGGGTTCCTTCGCTCCGGGACTGATCCGGGCGCAGCGGCTACGGTTTGCTTCGCTGCACCTCCTTCCGCTGTGTCTGGCTGCGCCAGACGATCGCTGCGCTCCCACGCCCGGATCAATCCCTCCACTCAGCCTTCCGACGTCGCCTGTGAATCAAGATCAAAAGCGGTACTCGAGCTAACGCTCATCGTGTTGGGTGGTGGGGTGGCTTGCTTATTTGATTTTGCTTTTCTGTGGGAGCGAGCCTGCTCGCGATGCGACCTTTGCCGGCAACGATGATCTCAATCCAGCCCTCTGCCGGAAAACCCCCGCAAAACCGACAGCCAATCCCACCCAATCTCCCCAATCCACTGGCGCTAACAAGGTGCTCAGCTATAAAGAATGAGTGGTCAGGTCTTCCGCGGCCGGTTGGGTTGCGGGAGTTTGTCTCCCTTTACCGCGGGTCGTCCTATGAATAATCCTGGGAAACGCGTATTGCCGTTGGCTTTTCTTGCAGTGTTGTTGGCCGGTTGTGCCAGTCCTCCACCCCCTGCGCCTGTCGCGCCGCCGCCACCGCCGGAACGTCGGTGTGAGGTGCTGGAAAATACTGAGGTTGCCGGGGATGTGTATGTGGATGGGCAGGTGACGCGTCACATCACCACTACCCGTTGCATAACCCAATAACACTCGCGATTCCTCGATTGCACGAGGCCTGGAACCCAGCAGTGACCCTGTGGGAGAGAGCCTGCTCGCGAAGGCGTGGTATCAGTCAAAACATAGCTGACTGACACAACGTTTTCGCGAGCAGGCTCGCTCCCACACGGGACAGCAATTTGCCCTGGAAATCAGGACAGGAACCCGCCATCCACATTCAGCGCCACGCCGGTGGTGTAGCTCGACGCATCGCTGGCCAGGTACAACACTGCGCCGGCCATTTCGCTTGGGTCGGCTACGCGTTTGAGTGGGATCTGGGTCAGTGCCTGTTTCAGAATCGCATCGTTCTTGACCAGCGCCGAGGCGAATTTGGTGTCGGTCAGGCCGGGGAGCAGGGCGTTGCAGCGGATGCCGAATTGCGCGCATTCCTTGGCGAATACTTTGGTCATGTTGATGACCGCCGCTTTGGTCACCGAGTAAATGCCCTGGAAGATACCCGGCGAGATGCCGTTGATCGAGGCGACGTTGATGATGCTGCCGCCACCGTTTTCGCGCATCAGCTTGCCGGCTTCGACTGACATGAAGAAGTAGCCGCGAATGTTCACGTCGACGGTCTTCTGGAACGCACCCAGATCGGTGTCGAGCACGTTGCAGAATTGCGGATTGGTCGCGGCATTGTTGACCAGGATGTCGAGGCGGCCGAACTGCTCTTTGATGCCGGCGAAGACCTGGCTGATCTGCTCCATCTCACCTATATGGCAGGCCACGGCTGTTGCCTTGCCGCCGGCGGCGATGATGGCGTCGGCGACGTGTTGGCAGCCTTCGAGCTTGCGGCTCGAGACGATCACGTGGGCGCCTTGCTGGGCCAGCAGTTTGGCGATGGCTTCACCGATGCCACGGCTGGCGCCGGAGACGAAAGCGATTTTGCCGTCGAGGTCGAACAACTGAGTCTTGGACATGGGTTTCCCTTGTTGAAAGTCTTGTTATTGGCCCGGATCAGAGGCTGGATTTCTGGATGACCTGCAGGCTCATCTGCTCCAGCAGTTTGTTCATGTGAATGAACTGCGCGAAGCGTTTGTCCTGCGTCTGGCCATGGTAAAAGCGGTAGTAGATCTGCTGCACGATGCCGGCCAGGCGGAACAGGCCGTAGGTGTAGTAGAAGTCGAAATTGTCGATGCGGATGCCCGAGCGCTCGGCGTAGTAGTCGACGAATTCGCGGCGGGTCAGCATGCCCGGTGCGTGGCTTGGCTGGCGACGCATCAGTTGCACCGGTGCCGGGTCGCCGGCTTCGATCCAGTAGGCTAGGGTGTTGCCCAGGTCCATCAGCGGGTCGCCGAGGGTGGTCAGTTCCCAGTCGAGCACGCCGATGATCTGCATCGGATTGGCCGGGTCGAGGATGACGTTGTCGAAGCGATAGTCGTTGTGGACGATGCTGGAGGTCGGGTGGTCGGCCGGCATCTTGTCGTTGAGCCAGGCTTTGACTGCTTCCCAGTGCGGCGCGTCCGGGGTCAGGGCTTTTTCGTAGCGCTCGCTCCAGCCCTTGATCTGCCGCGCGACGTAGCCTTCAGGCTTGCCCAGATCGCCGAGGCCGCAGGCGTTGTAATCAACCCGATGCAGTTCAACGAAACGGTCGATGAAGCTTTTGCACAATGCTTCGGTTTTCGCCGAATCGAGGCCCAGCTCCGGCGGCAGCTCAGCGCGCAGGATGATGCCCTTGACCCGTTCCATCACATAGAACTCGGCGCCAATCACCGATTCGTCGGTGCAGTGCACATACGCTTTCGGGCAATACGGAAAGCCGTCGCGCAGTTGGTTGAGAATGCGGAACTCACGGCCCATGTCGTGGGCGGATTTGGCCTTGTGGCCGAACGGCGGACGGCGCAGAACGAACTCTTGTTCGGGGTATTCCAGCAGGTAGGTCAGGTTCGACGCGCCGCCAGGAAACTGGCTGATCTGCGGCGTGCCGGTCAGGCCGGGAATGTGCGCCTTGAGATACGGATCGATCAGGCTGGCATCAAGTTCTTCGCCTGCACGGATCCGGGTGGACTGGTCAGTAAGCGCCATGCTTATCCCTTCTGCTTATTTTGGAGGCCAGACATCATTGGCTAATCTAATGGTGCGCTCGGGTGCTCACAAGCGCGGATCGGTCTTATAGGTTAGCGTGTTGCTGGATAATCAACTTTGAGAATGGGCCAAGGATCGGCGCGGTTCGACGATGCCAGGCGCGTTAATGCACGCGCTGGTTACTCAGTTTTGGCGGCAGGGCGACAGGCGTCAGCACCGGTTGCCCGGAGAAAAACGCCATCAGGTTCTTCCCCACCAGTTCAACGGTGCCTTGGGTGGCTTCAGGGGAAAGCCCAGCGACGTGGGGAGTCAGCACAACGTTGCTGAGGTGTTTCAGGGCATCAGGCACTTCCGGTTCGTGATCGAACACATCCAGCGCTGCGCCGGCAATACGACGTTGTTCAAGTGCGGTGATCAGATCTGCCGTTGCGATAACACTGGCGCGGGCGATGTTGACGATAAAACCCTTGGGGCCGAGGGCATCGAGCACGGCTCGCGTCACCAGATGTTGAGTAGCAATGCCGCCGGGCGTGGCAACGACCAGAAAGTCCGAGGCTCGCGCCAGATCGGTCGGTGTCGAGCAGAACGCATAAGCGACGTCGCTGCGCACCTGGCGGTTGTGGTAGCTGATCTGCATGTCGAAACCCAGCTCGGCACGCTTGGCAATCGCCATGCCCACGGCGCCCAGCCCGAGGATGCCCAGACGCTTGCCGGCCAGCGACGGGCGCATGATTTTCGGCCATTCACCGCGGCGCACGGCGGCATCGCAGCGCGGGATGTCGCGAACCAATGCCAGCAGCAATGCCATCGCATGATCGGCCACTGATGAGGCGTTGACTCCGGCGCCATTGGTGACGGTGATCCCGCGGTCGCTGGCCGCTTGCAGGTCGACCTGTTCATAACCGGCGCCGATCACCGTGATGATTTTCAGGGCGGGCAGGGCGCTGATCTCTTGCGCAGTCAGGCCCAGCGGGCCGCGAGTGAGCACGGCGTCGATGCGACTGCCATGAGTGGCGATGGCTTGCGCGCGTTCGGCTGGCGTTGGTGCAAGGATCAGGTGGAATCCCTGATGCTCGAGAATCGGCAGATAGTCATTGATCGTTTCAACCAGTACCAGAACGGTTGCGGGCATTGCGCGGCTCCTGTGATTGGCGGCGGGTGGGTCGCGAAAGTCGACTCAGAGTGCTGAATCCGCAGCGGCTTGGCAATCGTTGCATTCGCGCAGTGGTGCTTTGATTCTGGACGGCTTCGGGCAAGAAGCAAGAACGCCGGCACGCCGATGATCCGGCGTGCCGGCCATGTCACTGGGCCGCCTGCGCTTTGCTCTGTTCGGCGAGGGCGATCGGTTTGAAATCATAGGTAGGATAGAACTCGGTTCGGTAGCTACCCCAAGCCGTGTTTTCCAGCGCCAGGTTCACTTCTGCCAGTCGGGACGCGGGAAAACGCACTGTAACGACCTGACCGATGCCCATCATGATGTTCCAGCTCACCACTTCGACGCCGGCAGGCGGGAAGGTTTTATAAAAGCCTTGCTGGGCAAGTTGCGCCTTCAGTTCACTTAGCGGGCGCGATTGATCGTGTTTGAGAAACACCGTCAGCATCATGGTGTTGTCGGCGACGGCATTCTTTGTCGCGGCCGTCGAGGCTTGCGCAGTGCTGACCGCAAGCAGACCAGCGGACATCAGGGAGGCGGACAGCAGCAGTGACGTTATTGTTTTTTTCATATCGAACTCCGTACTTATCGGGCAATGGCAGATCTTGTTTCGACACTTCCGGTATAGGGCGCGTGAACCACGTGAATGCGTACGGGCGGATTGTTTTCAATCATGTCGCGTGGCACTTCACGGGAATAGGTGAATTCGTTTTTATTCAATGTTTCCAAGCGTCTGACGATGGTCTTGACGGGGCCTTTGTCCGGTACCAGGACATGTTGTTGCTGGTCGCCAGTTACAAAAAAGTATCCGCCGCCACCGTTGTCATATTTGGATTCACCCGTGTCGGTGTAGAAGAACTCATAGCGGTTGGTTTCGGGATCCCACGTCGATATGCCGACAACACCAGGGTAACTCGTTTTCACATCGGTTTGCGGGGCGCCTTCAACGTAGACCTTGGTCGTCAGCCAGCGCGGGGAGGAGGCCAGCTCGCGGATGTCGGCGTTGGCTGTTGTGATCGACATAAGCAATGTCGCAAACAGAAGACAATTCCTCGGGTGATTTTTCATACTCAATCCTCTTTGCCGAATAATTAAGGTTGCGGAGTCGATCCGTTGAACCTCAGGCGGAGGAATATAGGCAGATAGATAAAGTGAGCTCAAGGCTTGCGTAGTTACTTGTAACAAAGTGGCGTGCTGGGTTGGTCAGGTATTATTTGGAAAGGATTTTAAATGTGTGTGTGTTTTGTAGGAAAGTTCTGAAAGCGCAGTAACGGTTGCTTCATCTCGAACTAAGAGTTGAGATAGCCAACGTGCCGACTGTCATTGCCGAATCAACTCACATATTGCGCAATGCCATTGCCGAACGACCAGTTCTCTTTTTTAACCTCTACAAGGCTGATGAACACATCTTCCAGGCGGATGCCCAGTTGCGTATGCAGGCTTTCGGCGATGGTTTTGAACAGCAATTGTTTCTTCTCCACCGTGCGCCCCTCGCTGATGGTGATCTGGATGAACACCACGCCGTCGCTGCGCTGGATGCCAAGGTATTGCGGGTCATAAACAAAGTGCTGGCCATCGTGCTCGTTAAGGATCTGGAAATTGTCGTGTTCGGGCACATCGATGCAGTTGCGCAGGGCGACGTAGACCTGTTCGCCGATGCGTCTGGCGAAAGTGGGGTCGGGGTTTTGCTGAATGTCGACGCGAACCAGTGGCATGGGAGAACTCCTCGAGTTATGGGCCCTTTCACACTAGATCAACGGCAGGATTCTGGTAGGCGGTTGGTCCGGAATCTGTCGGATTCTGCGAATGAGGGGGCTTACGTGACTCGCGGATTTTGCCTACGGGGATGGCAGATGCGTCTGCTAGTCAGCGTGGGCGAACCCGTTTGATGATGCAGATCTGACAAAAGTCGTCAATGCGCACGCATTGCTGACACTGCTGCTGCCAACAGCCAAGGAGGGCGAATGTTTCATAACGACCGGGAAAATCTGGAGCTCGACAGGCTGGAGAATGAATCACGAAAGCTCGTGGCCGAATGGAAAAAACTTCAGGCTGAAGAGAAAAAGCTATCCAGAGAGACGAAGCTCTATCCCATTGCAGTGTTTGGCGGAGTCTTGACCGCGATCACCGCAGTGGCAGGCGTTTTCTTCAAGTTTTGAGCATTCAGGGTTGACGACCTCAGGCGCATTATCCAAAGGGATAAATCAATATGGGCACATATGACCGCAAGGCACGACTGGAACGAATTGAACGGGAGTTCGCAGAATACGAAGAAACGGTGCGCATCAGAGATAGAAAGGAGAATGGCAAGCTCTGGTTGCTATTTGGTTTCGGGCTGTACTGCATTTTATTGGGTTTCATGCTCGGTATATCGCTCTGAGCCCCCTCGATACGTATCTTTGAACGGCATCCGACGTATCCGTTTGCGACACTGTTTTTTCTGTAAACGACTACCCTTCTATCTGCTCCGCACAACCATTCCTCAGCTAAGTCTTTGCTTGCATTGATTTATCACGGAGAATCGCGCCCCTGTTTCGGCCGGAGCATGTCTGTCGGTTTTTTCCGACGCGTCCTGACCGAGTGGCAAGTGACCGGAAAGCGGAGATCCGACCGGATGAATGATCAGGCCAATAGCCTCGAAAAGCGCTTCGACGCAGCAGCACCCGCTGAACTTTCGAGCTGGAATCGCCAGGACACCACCTGGATGCTGGGACTGTTTGGGACGGCCATTGGCGCCGGCACCCTGTTTTTGCCGATCAACGCAGGGCTGGGGGGCTTCTGGCCGCTGGTGATCCTCGCGCTTTTGGCATTCCCGATGACGTTTTACGCGCACCGTGGCCTGACCCGTTTTGTGCTGTCCGGTCGCGAAGGCGCCGATATCACCGAAGTGGTCGAGCAGCATTTCGGTATCAAGGCTGGCGCTCTGATCACGCTGCTGTACTTCTTTGCCATCTTCCCGATCCTGCTGATCTACAGCGTCGGTCTGACCAACACGGTCGCCAGTTTCCTCGAACACCAACTGCACATCACGCCGCCACCGCGCGCGCTGCTGTCGTTCGTGCTGATTCTCGGCCTGCTGGCCGTGGTGCGTTGCGGTGAGCAGGCGATCGTCAAGGCCATGAGCCTGATGGTCTATCCATTCATCGTCGCGCTGCTGTTCCTTGCCGTGTACCTGATTCCGCACTGGAACGGCGGCATCCTCGCCACCGCCTCGCAAGTGCCGGCGCCGTCAGCGCTGTTGCATACGCTGTGGCTGGCGATTACGGTGATGGTGTTCTCGTTCAACCATTCGCCGATCATCTCGGCGTTCGCGATGGACCAGAAGCGTCGTTACGGTGGGCACGCCGACGAGCGCAGCTCACAGATCCTCGCGCGCGCTCATGCATTGATGGTCATTTTGGTGCTGTTTTTCGTATTCAGTTGCGTGCTGACCCTGTCGCCGGAGCAACTGGCTGAGGCGAAAGAGCAGAATCTTTCGATCCTGTCGTACCTGGCCAACCACTTCAGCAACCCGACCATCGAGTTTGCGGCGCCGTTGATTGCGTTTGTGGCGATCTCCAAGTCGTTCCTCGGTCATTACATCGGGGCCAGCGAAGGCCTCAAGGGCCTGATCGTCAAGAGCGGCAAACGTCCGGGCGCCAAGGCGCTGGATCGCATCGTGGCGGCGTTCATGCTGGTGATCTGCTGGATTGTCGCAACGCTTGATCCGAGCATCCTGGGCATGATCGAAACCGTCGGCGGGCCGGTGATTGCGGCGATTCTGTTCCTGATGCCGATGTACGCGATTCGCAAAGTGCCGGCGATGGCGCGCTATCGCGGTCAGGCATCGAACGTGTTTGTTACGGCGGTGGGACTGGTGGCGATTTCGGCGCTGGTTTACAAGCTGGCTGTGTAATGACTGATCGTTCCCACGCTCTGCGTGGGAATGCCTCTTGTGACGCTCTGCGTCACGCTTGGGGACGCAGAGCGTCCGGGGCTGCATTCCCACGCGGAGCGTGGGAACGATCAAAAAAAACGCCGCTCATCTCACGATGGGCGGCGTTTTTTATTGCCTTGCAGCGTTAGGCTTGAACGACCGGTATCTTGGCGTTCGCAGCAGCTTCACGGAACTCGGCGATCTGGTCGAAGGACAGGTAGCGGTAGACATCGGCCGCCATGCTGTCGATCTTGCCAGCGTATTCCATGTACTCCTCGACGGTCGGCAGGCGACCCAGGATCGAAGCAACGGACGCCAGCTCGGCCGAGGCCAGGTAGACGTTCGCGCCGTCGCCCAGACGGTTCGGGAAGTTACGGGTCGACGTGGAGACCACGGTGCTGTTCGGCTCAACGCGAGCCTGGTTACCCATGCACAGCGAGCAGCCTGGCATTTCCATGCGTGCGCCAGCCTTGCCGTAGATGCCGTAGTAGCCTTCTTCGGTCAGTTGGTGAGCGTCCATCTTGGTCGGCGGCGACAGCCACAGACGGGTTGGCAGCTGACCCTTGACCTGATCCAGCAGTTTACCGGCAGCGCGGAAGTGACCAATGTTGGTCATGCACGAACCGATGAACACTTCGTCGATCTTCTCGCCAGCAACGCTGGACAGCAGACGGGCGTCGTCCGGATCGTTCGGCGCGCAGAGCACAGGCTCGTTGATCTCGGCCAGATCGATTTCGATGACTTCGGCGTATTCGGCGTCGGCATCGGCTTCCATCAGCTCAGGATTGGCGATCCAGGCTTCCATCGCTTGAGCACGACGTTCCAGGGTACGCGCATCGCCGTAGCCTTCGCCGATCATCCAGCGCAGCAGGGTGATGTTGGACTGCAGGTACTCGGTGATCGACTCTTTCGACAGCTTGATGGTGCAACCGGCAGCCGAACGTTCGGCCGAGGCGTCGGACAGTTCGAACGCCTGCTCCAGGGTCAGACCTTCCAGGCCTTCGATTTCCAGGATGCGGCCGGAGAAGGCGTTTTTCTTGCCTTTCTTCTCGACGGTCAGCAGACCGTTCTGGATAGCGAAGTACGGAATGGCATGAACCAGGTCACGCAGGGTGATGCCAGGTTTCATCTTGCCTTTGAAGCGCACCAGGATCGATTCCGGCATGTCCAGTGGCATTACACCAGTGGCCGCAGCGAACGCGACCAGACCGGAACCGGCCGGGAACGAGATGCCCATCGGGAAACGGGTGTGCGAGTCACCACCGGTACCGACGGTGTCCGGCAGCAGCATGCGGTTCAGCCACGAGTGGATGATGCCGTCACCCGGACGCAGGGAAACGCCGCCGCGGGTCATGATGAAGTCAGGCAGGGTGTGGTGGGTGGTCACGTCGATCGGCTTTGGATAGGCCGCGGTGTGGCAGAACGACTGCATCACCAGATCAGCGGAGAAGCCCAGGCACGCCAGGTCTTTCAGTTCGTCACGGGTCATGGGACCTGTGGTGTCCTGAGAACCCACGGTGGTCATCTTCGGTTCGCAGTAGGTGCCAGGACGCACGCCCTGGCCTTCTGCCAGACCGCAGGCCTTGCCGACCATTTTCTGCGCCAGGGTGAAACCCTTGGTGCTTTCAGCCGGAGCTTCCGGCTTCTTGAACAGGTCGAACGGCGGCAGACCCAGTTCGGCGCGAGCCTTCTCGGTCAGGCCACGGCCGATGATCAGCGGGATACGACCGCCGGCACGGACTTCGTCCAGCAGCACCGGGGTTTTCATTTCGAAAGTGGTGATGACTTCGTCGGTACCGTGCTTGCAGACTTTGCCAGCGTGCGGGTACAGGTCGATCACGTCGCCCATGTTCATGTTCGACACGTCGAACTCGATCGGCAGGGCGCCGGCATCTTCCATGGTGTTGTAGAAGATCGGAGCGATCTTGCTGCCGAAGCAGAAACCGCCAGCGCGCTTGTTCGGCACGTACGGGATGTCGTCGCCGAAGAACCACAGCACCGAGTTGGTGGCCGATTTACGCGAGGAACCGGTACCGACCACGTCACCGACGTAGGCGATCGGGAAGCCCTGGCCGCGCATTTCTTCGATCTGCTTCATCGGGCCGGTCTTGCCTTGCTCGTCCGGAACGATGCCGTCACGGGCCATTTTCAGCATGGCCAGGGCGTGCAGCGGGATGTCAGGACGCGACCAGGCGTCTGGCGCAGGGGAGAGGTCGTCGGTGTTGGTTTCGCCGGTGACCTTGAATACGCGCAGGCTGATCTTGTCGGCCAGGACCGGGCGCTTCTTGAACCACTCGCCGTCAGCCCAGGATTGCAGCACGGCCTTGGCGTGAACGTTGCCGTTCTTGGCTTTTTCAGCGACGTCGTGGAAGGCGTCGAACATCAGCAGGGTGTGCTTGAGTTCTTCGGCGGCGACTGGCGCGAGCTCGGCGTCGTCCAGCAGTTCAACGAGGGTGACGATGTTGTAGCCGCCCTGCATGGTGCCGAGCAGTTCGACAGCGCGTTTCTTGTCCAGCAGAGGGGAGGTGGCTTCGCCCTTGGCCAGGGCAGACAGGAAACCGGCCTTGACGTAAGCGGCTTCGTCCACTCCAGGTGGTACGCGATTGGTGATCAGGTCAACGAGGAAAGCTTCTTCGCCAGCCGGAGGGTTCTTCAGCAGCTCGATCAGGCCTGCTGTTTGTTCGGCGTTAAGCGGCTGGGGAACGATACCCAGGGCTGCACGCTCTTCGATATGTTTGCGGTAGGCTTCAAGCACAGTTATTACCCTCATCAGTGGTCCCAAATGGGTGTCCGGGACGCTCATCCCGAAATTGCCGTACTCATGCGCCTCACGACGTTGTGGGTCGTTCGGCCAGAATTACCGGCAATTCCTTACAGAAGCTGCTTTCAAAGTTTTACGCCTGCAGAACGGGGAGCTGATGAGGGTTGGCGTTGGGCTTTTCCCCGCTGGAAAAACCCTTCGCCAACACCGCTCTGAAGGAACGACTGTGCTCGTGACGCTTTGAAAACAGCTTCTAACGGACATTGGCGCCTTAAAAGGCTGGCTGATTCTACGGCAAAAAAAATTTAAAGGTAAGTCGCGCTCTATTGGACTTTCGTGGCAATCAGCGCGGCCGGAGCAAACTTGCGACGCCGGCGAGACCTTGCTGTTTGAGGGGTGATCAATGTCCGACAAAGGGCTAACATGCCGGCCTGTTCCGCGTTTCAGTGTTCTGCCCATTTATGCCCAATCAGACCATCAAGACCCCCTGCGTCGGCCTCTGCTCCACCGTTTACGGTGACCTGGTGTGCCGTGGCTGCAAGCGTTTCCACCACGAAGTGATCCATTGGAACGGATACAACGAGGAGGAAAAGCGTGCGGTGTGGCTGCGTCTGGAGCAGTTGCTGTCACAAGTGATGGCGAGCAAAGTCGAGATCTTCGATCCGGCGCGCCTGCGCGAGCAGCTCGAACAGCGCAAGATCCGCTTCGTACCGCATCAGTCGGAATATTGCTGGGCCTATCAGCTGATTGCCCGGGGGGCGCGGGTGATCATTAATCTTGAGGCGTACGGGATGGTGTTGCTGCCGGAGTTCCGCGACTGGAACCTGCCGGAACTGCGCGATGCCATTGATCGGGAATTCTTCCTGCTGTCGGAAGCGCATTATCAGCGCTACATCGCCCCGGGCTTTCTGAAAGACGCCTTCGGCGCCTGAACAGCACAAGCTTCGCGAGCAGGCTCGCTCCCACAGGGAAATGCATTCCAGATGTGGGAGCGAGCCTGCTCGCGAAAGCGCCAGTCAGGCATGGCGATCCTCAGTGTTTTGCCGTCAGTTCCACCAGATGATCCTCAACCTCCTGCGGCTTGAGCACCAGCACATCGCTTTCCAGCGTATCCAGCACCGCTTCAGCCGTATTGCCGATCAACGCGCCTGACAGACCACTGCGCGCCACCGTGCCAATTACCGTTACTGCCGCCTGGAGCTTGTGCGCCATGAACGGGATCAGCACATCTGCCGGGCCTTCCTCGATGTGCAGGTGCTCGTCATCGACATCGAACTCCGCCTGAAACGCCCGGCACTGCTCGCGGTATTTGGCTTCTATGGTCGATTTCAGCTGAAACGTCGGATCCGCCGCCGAGAGCATCGGCGACGGATGCGCGGTAATCACATGCAGGTGCGCTTTGGCCAGACTGGCGATGTCATAGCCGTGATCGATGATGGTGCTGTGCAAATGCCGATGCTCACCGTCGGCATTGCCGACATCGACCGCAGCCAGGATCACTTTGTCCTTCCAGGAACCTGCGGTTTTTACCAGCAGCACCGGGGTAGGGCAGTGGCGCAGAAGCTTCCAGTCGGCCGGGGTCAGCAGGGCCTTTTTCAGCGAGCTGTCGGGAAAATGCTGTTTGATCACCAGGCCGCAACCTTCGGCCTGCTGCACATCGATGATGGTTTCGTGCAGGCTCTCGTTCCACGCCTGTTCGGTGGTCACGCTGTATCCTTCGGCGAGCAATGCAGCCTTGAGCACGCTGAGCAGGCCGGCGTGGTCATGCTTCTTGTCACACACCAGCAGATGCAGATGGGCCTGGGTGACACCGGCGATCAGCTTGGCGCGCTTTAGCGCCAGGCTTTCTGCATGTTCAGGTTCGATGACCACCAGAATGCTGCGAATGGCTTGCATGAGCGGAGTCTCCAGCAAAGAAATGGCACGGCGTTGCACAACTATAGTTGCTACCCGAACGTCTGCGACTTGATGCATATCAACAGCCGCCGCTGGTGGTCTGCGGGCAGGCCGGTATAATCGGCGCCCTTCGCTCGAACACCTTTTACCGTGAGCCCCATGATCCTTCCCGAAATCCACGAATTCCTTGGCTGCCGCACGCCCGACGCCTGGGTCCAGGCGGCACTGGCCGACCAGGAAACCCTGCTGATCGACCACAAGAACTGCGAGTTCAAGGCCGCCAGCACGGCGCTGAGCCTGATTGCCAAGTACCACGCCCATGTCGACCTGATCAACATGATGTCGCGCCTGGCCCGGGAAGAACTGGTGCACCACGAACAAGTCATGCGCATCATGAAACGGCGCAAGATCGAGTTGCGTCAGCTGCACGCCGGCCGCTACGCCTCGGGCCTGCGCAAAGTGGTGCGCAGCCACGAACCGGTGAAACTGGTGGATACGCTGGTGGTTGGCGCTTTCATCGAAGCGCGCAGTTGCGAACGCTTTGAAGCATTGGTGCCGCATCTGGACGAAGAACTGGGCAAGTTCTATTTCGGTTTGCTGAAAAGCGAGGCGCGGCATTTTCAGGGTTATCTGAAACTGGCCTATCAGTATGGTGATGCCAAGGATGTCGCGCAGGTGATCGAGCGCGTCCGTGCGGCCGAGCAGGAACTGATCGAATCGCCGGACGAGGAATTCCGTTTCCACAGCGGTGTGCCCGCCTGAATTTGTTAAAAACTCTTAAGAGTATGAAACATCACCGAAAACCGGCCCGAGTGGCCGGTTTTTGCTGTCTGCCGTCATCGCCTGTTCGATGAATGCCAGCATAATATCGGCCCTTTCACGTTTGGCTTGGCAACGGTTGTTATGGATAACCTGGGTTTCGGCAAAGTTCTGCTGGTCGAAGACGATGAGCGTCTCGCCGCACTGATCGCACACTTTCTAGAACAACACGGCTACGAGGTGCGCACAGTACATCGCGGTGATCTGGCCATGGCTGCGTTCCTGGAATTCAAGCCGAAAGTGCTGGTGCTCGACCTGATGTTGCCGGGGCAGAGCGGTTTGCAGGTCTGCCGGGAAATTCGCAGTGTCTCGGACACGCCGATCGTGATCCTCACCGCCAAGGAAGACGATCTCGATCACATCCTCGGTCTGGAGTCCGGCGCTGACGATTACGTGATCAAACCGATCAAACCGCCGGTATTGCTCGCGCGGCTGCGGGCGTTGCAACGGCGGCAGACGCCGGACACCAGCGTGGTGAGTTTTCTCGAGTTCGGGCAATTGAGCATCGACCGCAGTTGCCGGGAAGTGCGCCTGACCGGTGAGCTGATCGAGCTGACCACCATGGAGTTCGAATTGCTCTGGTTGCTCGCCAGCGCGGCGGGCAAGATTCTTTCCCGCGATGACATTCTCAGTCGCATGCGCGGCATTGCCTTCGACGGCCTCAATCGCAGCGTCGACGTCTACATCAGCAAGTTGCGCAACAAGCTCAAGGACAACCCTCGCGAGCCGGTGTGCATCAAGACCGTGTGGGGCAAGGGCTATCTGTTCAATCCGTTCGCGTGGGAGCTGTAGATGCTGCGCTTGTTCCTCGGCCTGTTTCTGGTGATGACGGTGGGTCTGGTGCTGGCCTTGCAGACGGTTGAACACACCTTCAACGCCTTGCTCGACAGCCAGACGCAGGATTACAACCGTGAAGCCGTGCGTGGTCAGGCGTGGTCGCTGGTCGATCATCTGCAAGGCCGCCAGGGCGCCGAGCGTGAACAGAAACTCGATTCATTGCGGGCGCACTACGGTCTGTCGCTGAGTCTGGTCGAGGCCGATCAACTGGCCCTCACACCGCAGGAAAAAGCTGAGCTCGCGCGGAACCTGTTGGTGATCCGCGACGATTACACGCAGTTCATCAGCAACATCGATGGTGGCTCGCAGTTGCTCAGCATCAAGCTGCCGCCAGAGCCGAGCCTGATGCCGTTCTACATCACCGCGGCTTACATGATGCTCGCGGTGTTGATCGGCATTGTTCTGTTTTTCTGGGTGCGCCCGCACTGGCGCGATCTGGAAAAGCTGCGGCTGGCGGCCGAGCGTTTCGGCGACAACGATCTGTCGGTGCGCATTCAGTTGTCGCGGCGCTCGAACATCCGCGATCTGGCCGAGCACTTCAATCTGATGGCGGCGCGCATCGAGGGCTTGATCGCCAACCAGCGCGAACTGACCAACGCGGTGTCCCACGAATTGCGCACACCGATTGCGCGGCTTTCGTTTGAGCTCGATCAGCTCAAGCAGCAACCCGACGCGAGCCAGAATCGCGAGCTGATCGCCGACATGTATGCCGACCTTGGTGAGCTGGAGGAGATGGTCTCGGAATTGCTGACCTACGCCAGCCTCGAGCATGGCGCGACGGTGATCAAACGGGAGAATATTCACGCAGCCGACTGGCTCGACAGTGTCGTCGGCAGTGTGGCGCTTGAGGCCGAAGCTGTGGGCGTGCAGTTGTCGATCGCCGGTTGCCAGGTCGACACGGTAAGCATCGAACCGCGCTTCATGGCGCGGGCGGTGATCAACCTTTTGCGCAATGCCATTCGCTATGCCGAGCAGCGCGTCGAGGTGTCGCTGCAGCGCAATGGCGATGACTATGAAGTGCGGGTCAGCGATGACGGGCCGGGCGTGCCGCTGGAGGGACGGGAGAAAATCTTCGAACCGTTTTCCCGACTGGATGCCAGCCGGGATCGGCGTACTGGCGGTTTCGGACTGGGCCTGGCGCTGGTGCGGCGGGTGTCGCAGTCCCATGGCGGGCAGGTTGAAGTTGGCGATTCGGTGTGGGGTGGGGCGCTGTTCAGGATGACTTGGGCGCATCTGGACTGATTGATATTGCCTGACCCGGCCCCTTCGCGAGCAGGCTCGCTCCCACAGGTGATCGCAATCCAAATGTGGCAGCGAGCCTGCTCGCGAAGGGCGCGGTGTTCAGCGAGTTACACCGAGTCGCTCATGCCACTGGGCGATCGATTCTTCGGGATATACATCAAACTGCTGATCCTTCGGCTTCGCCTCGACCTCAACCCACGGCGCTTTCGAGCCAAGCATCAGGTGCGTGTGTTCCGGCGGCACCGGCAGTGGCGTGTCGATCGCCGAGGCGAATGGGTGAATCAGCTCTGGCCACTCCGGGCTGAACAGCCACAAACCGCTGCCGCACAGTGAGCAGAAGTGGCGCTCGGCGCTGCTGCGATGGGCGCGTTTATCGCCGTCAGCTTTCATCTTCGCGTGATAGATGCTGATGTTTTTGCGTCCGCGAACCTTGAGAGTGGTCGCGTCGCCGCCAAGGTTGATCGCATAACCGCCACCGCCCTGGGTCTTGCGGCAGATCGAGCAATAGCAGCGTTGATAGGGATAAGGATGGGCGCTGTCGAGGCTGAACGTGACTTCGCCGCAATGGCAGGAGCCTTCGAGTTGCATGGTGCTCTCCCGTGTCTAATGGTCCGCTTCAGCCTAGAACATTCTGCCTGATGCTTGCCGGTGTGATGCGACCGGCGGGCGCAGCGTCTAGCCCCAGTGTCCCCGCGATCCCATGGGGCGAGACTTTCGGAACCCGGCATGCAAGCGCTGTTGAACGAGATCCTTGACGCCGTCCGGCCCCTGATCGGGCAGGGCAAAGTTGCTGACTATATCCCCGCCCTCGGCACGGTGCCGGCCAACCAGTTGGGCATCGCCGTGTACAGTAACGATGGCGAAATGTATTGCGCCGGCGACGCTGAAACGCCGTTCTCGGTGCAGAGTATTTCCAAGGTATTCAGCCTGGTGCAGGCCATCGATCACTCCGGCGAAGCGATCTGGGAACGGCTTGGTCACGAGCCTTCTGGCCAGCCGTTCAACTCGCTGGTGCAACTGGAATTCGAGCGCGGCCGCCCGCGCAATCCGTTCATCAATGCCGGGGCGCTGGTGATCTGCGACATCAACCAGTCGCGCTTCGCCGCGCCGACATTGTCGATGCGCGACTTCGTCCGGCGCCTGTCCGGTAACCCGCAGATCATGATCGACGGCAAGGTCGCCGACTCCGAATACCAGCACCGCGCGCGTAATGCGGCGATGGCGTATCTGATGCAGTCGTTCGGCAACTTTCACAACGATGTCGAGGCGGTGTTGCGCAGCTATTTCAGCCATTGCGCGCTGCGGATGAATTGCATCGATCTGGCCCGGGCGTTCTGCTTTCTGGCCAATGACGGGTTCTGCAAGCACAGCGGCGAGCAGATCCTGACGCGCCGCCAGACCCAGCAGGTCAACTCGATCATGGCCACCAGCGGTCTGTATGACGAGGCGGGCAACTTCGCTTATCGCGTCGGCCTGCCGGGCAAGAGCGGGGTCGGCGGCGGCATCGTTGCGGTGGTGCCGGGGCAGTTCAGCGTGTGCGTGTGGTCGCCGGAGTTGAATGCGGCCGGCAACTCGCTGGCGGGGATGGCGGCGCTGGAACTGCTCAGCTCGCGGATTGGCTGGTCGGTGTTCTGAAGACACACCACGATTTCCAGTGTGGGAGCGAGCCTGCTCGCGAAGAGGTCGGCACATTCAGCATCGATGTCGTCTGGTCGGGCGCTTTCGCGAGCAGGCTCGCTCCCACCGGGTGCAGTGTTGCTTTGCAGGAACGTGTTCTATACATTTTCCGGCCGCCCTCTGCATGGTGAATCCGCTTCATGTCTCTTGCGCTCGAACGTCTAGTCGCTGGCACGCCGATCCCTTTCGCTGGTAACCGCGTCACCGTGGTCAGCCCCGAACTGGCCGCGCGGTTTCAGCCCGGTGACCATCTGCTGGTCGAGCAGGTCAGTGGCGAGTTGTTGCTGATCCCCGTGGCTGATCAACAGGCCGCCTCGGTGGCAATCGAGCGTGCGGCTGCGGCATTCACAGCGTTGTCGGCGGTGTCCGATGAAGCCATCAGCCAGTTTTTCGATCTGTTTGCTCAGCGCCTGGAAAGTCCTGAATGCTGGACGCAGATCGAAGCCGCCAACCGCGCCGACATCGAGCGAGCCAAGGCGCGCGGCCGCTCGACCACACGCTTGCTCGCTGATGAACGCATGCGCCGCGACATGATCGCCGGGCTGCGCGCCTGGCGTGATGCGCCACCGACCCGGGGCAAAGTGATCAGCAGTGTCGAGCACGATGGCTGGAAGGTTGAGCAAGTGGTCTCGCCGCTGGGCATCGTCGCGTTTGTCTTCGAAGGCCGACCCAACGTATTTGCCGACGCCGCCGGGGTGTTGCGCACCGGTAATACGGCTGTGCTGCGCATCGGCAGCGATGCGTTGGGCACTGCGCAAGCCATCGTCACTCACGCGCTGAATCCAGCACTGGCCGAAGCCGGCTTGCCGGTTGGCGCAGTGTCGTTGGTGGAAAGCGTCAATCATGCTGCCGGTTGGGCGATGTTCGCCGATCGGCGTCTGTCGCTGGCGGTGGCGCGCGGCTCGGGCCGTGCGGTCAGTCAGTTGGGCAGCATTGCTCAGCAGGCCGGCACTGCCGTCAGCCTGCACGGCACCGGCGGCGCGTGGCTGATCGCCGACCGTGACGCCGACGCCACTCGCTTCGCGGCAGTGGTGCGCAACTCGCTGGACCGCAAGGTCTGCAACACCCTGAACGTCTGCCTGATTCAGCGCGAACGCGCCGATGAGCTGGTGCCGCTGTTCCTCGATGCCTTGAAAGACGCCGGTACTGCGCGCGGCCAAGGCTGCAAATTGCACATCGTCGCGGGCAGTGAAAGTTGCCTGCCAAGCGAATGGCAGAACGCAACGGTCGAGGTTTATCGCGCCGAGGGTTACCAGACCGAAGCGCTGGCCGAGTCTTTGCCCGAGTCGGAGCTGGGCCGCGAGTGGGAATGGGAAGAAACCCCGGAAGTCAGCCTGATGATTGTTGACGATCTGGATCAGGCGATTGCGCTCTTCAACCGTTACAGCCCGCAATTCACCGTGTCGTTGATCAGCGAGGATGCGGCGGTTCAGGAACGTTTCTACAACGCGGTGAATGCCCCGTTCGTAGGCAACGGCATCACCCGTTGGGTCGATGGCCAGTACGCGTTGAACAAGCCGGAACTGGGCCTTTCGAACTGGGAGAGCGGGCGCCTGTTTGCGCGCAGCGCGATTCTTTCCGGCGATGGCGTGTTTACCGTGCGTAGCCGGATGACTCAGGTTGATCTCACGGTAAAACGCTAACTTGAAACCCGGACCGTGCCGTGTAGGAGCTGCCGAAGGCTGCGATCTTTTGATCTGATCGTTCCCACGCTCCGCGTGGGAATGCCTCTAGGGACGCTCCGCGTCCAGTGACGCAGAGCGTCACGGGCTGCGTTCCCACGCGGAGCGTGGGAACGATCATCGGCCGGGGCGTCAGGCTGCGTTGGAAGTCTTAGCGCTGATCGCGCAAGTCTCAGGTTGCTCGGCCAGCGGCACAAACGTGCGGCGGTCGGCCGACAGCGCGTCGATCGAACCGGTCTCGATGTCGTATACCCAGCCATGCAGATTCAGCCGCCCTTGCTCCTGGGCCAGGCGCACACTCGGGTGGGTCTGGATATTCGCCAATTGCGCGATCACGTTCTCGCGCACCATCGAACTCAATTTCGCCGCGTCGCTGCCATGCACGCGCGCTTCGTTCATCACCTTCGCCGATTCGGCATGCTGCAGCCAGCCACTGACAGCGGGCAGATGATCCATGCATTTGCACTGGGCAATTGCCGTCATTGCGCCGCAATCGGAGTGGCCGCAAATCACGATATCGCTCACTCCCAGCACTGCCACCGCATACTCCACTGTCGCCGATACCCCGCCCGGATGTGGGCTGTAGGAGGGCACGATATTGCCGGCGTTACGGATCACGAACAGTTCGCCGGGCTCTTGCTGGGTCAGCAACTCAGGCACCACGCGACTGTCGGAACAGGTGATGAACAGCGTGCCGGGTTGCTGAGTCGTGGCCAGATGTTTGAACAGTTCGCTGCGTTGCGGGAAGGCTTCGTTCTGGAATTTCAGGAAGCCGTCGATCAGGGCTTTCATGGGCATGTCCTCGTGGCAGAAATGAGATGGCCCGCACGCAGGATGCGGGCCGGGCGCATTAGAACGGGCGCAGCGGCAGGAACTTGCCGTCGAGCGTCACCACTGCGCGGGAGCCGCCTTCCGGGTCTTCGACTTTCTTGATGTCCAGTTTGAAGTTGATCGCACTGATGATGCCGTCACCGAACTGCTCGTGAACCAGCGCTTTCAGCGTGGTGCCGTAGATCTGGATCATTTCGTAAAAACGGTAGATGGTCGGATCGGTCGGCACGCCGCTGAGGCTGCCGCGCAACGGAATGATCTGCAGTGCGGCGACGTCATCGGCGTTGAGGTCAAGCTTGTCGCCGACCACTTGAGCAGCGTTTTCCGGCAGCGGATGCTGGCCGAGCAGGGCGGCGGTGACGTAGGCCAGGCTGAGGCCGGTGCCGTCAGCAAGATCCTGCCACGACAGATCTTTTTTCGCCTTGGCGTCGAGAACGCGGGTGGCCAGGGCCAGGCTGTTGTCGTTGTAGGCGTGGGACTGTTGCATGGTGTCACTCCTTTCAGGGGTTGGCTTGCTTGTGTGGAAGCAATCTTGCGCCGGTCGATCCATAGCGTCCAAGACCGATATACAATGCTTCGCATAAGCCCTGCCTATAGTTGGTGTCCTCATGCTGTTGCGACATTTGCGTTATTTGCTCGCCGTTGCCGATCACGGAGGCTTCACCCGAGCTGCCGAAGCGCTGCATGTATCGCAGCCGACGCTGTCGCAGCAGATTCGTCAATTGGAAGAAAACCTCGGTGTGACTCTCTTTGATCGCACCTCACGCACGGTGAAGCCGACGGATGCCGGAGCGGCTTACATCGAATGCGCGCGGCGCGTGCTGGTGGAGCTGGGGGCCGGGCAGCGCGCCTTGCACGACGTGAAGGATTTGTCGCGCGGCACACTGCGCCTGGCGATGACGCCGACGTTCATGGCGTATCTGGTCGGGCCACTGGTGCGCGACTACGGGGCACGGTTTCCCGGGATTCATCTGGAGATCTTCGAGTTGTCGATGGACGACATCGAGGCGGGGCTGGCGGATGACTCGCTGGATGTCGCGATCGCGTTTACCCCGGTGCGCAATGCCGATATCGAATGCATACCGGCGTTTACCGAGACGCTGGGGATCATGGTCGGGCCTGGGCATCCGCTCTATGACAGCCCTTCGGTGTTGACGCCGACGGAATTGGCTTCAATGGATTTCGCCTTGCTGGCGCCGGGCTTCATTACGCGGTTATTGGTGGATGATTATTTCCGAAAGCACGGGATTACGCCGCAGGTGCGGATTGAAGTGAATTCGGTGAGTACGTTGCTGGAAGTGGTGCGGCATGCGCCGCTGGCGACCATGCTGCCCGAGGCGATTGCCAGCGAAGATCGCGCATTGCGCCGCTTGCGGGTCGAAGGGGAGGCGCCACAGCGTGGCGCGGCGTTGTTGCGGCGCAGGAATAATTACCATAGTGCGGCGGCGTTGGCGTTTGTGGAGCTGGTGCTCGGCATGAAAAGCCCCTCACCCTAACCCTCTCCCAGCGGGAGAGGGGACTGACCGAGGTGTTTGGTCAAGTTACTCCGACCTGAACGAGCTTCGTTGACTCATAATCGCCACGGTCATTCAGATCTACGGTTGAGCTGAGGCAACTCGGTCGGCTCCCTCTCCCTCGGGAGAGGGCTGGGGTGAGGGGCGACGGGGGCACTCACGCCGCAAAACTCAAAAGAACAACAAAGGGCCTGCTCCCAATCGGAAGCAGGCGCTTAGTCAAATAATCTACAACTCAATACAACCGATCAATCACCCGAACTTCATTCTGATTCTGCATCGAATCCCACGCCTGTTTCAGCGTCTGCAGCACACTGCCGATGAAGTCCTTGTCGGCCGCAGCCTTCTTGCCGACATAACCGTGGCCGCGGCGGTACATCTTCAGGCGGGCCAGCAGGTTCTGGTGGTTGCGGTCGAACTCTTCCTCGCCAGCATGGGGCGACAGGCAGTCGATGTGTACCTGGCCCGACTTGCTGATCCAGAGAATATGGCTGTCGTGGCTGTCTTTCTGCGCCGCGAACATACGCGCCAGTTCTTCGATGGTGGGTTGATTGTTCAGATTCATTGTTATGCCCCTTGACCAGTCTGGTGATCTTTCAAAGTTGATTCGCTAATACAGGTAGCCCATCGGTTAGTTGATCCCTGGCACCGAAACCAGGACGTCAGCGCTCGCCCGTATTAAGTACGGGGTCATGCATCTGTTGCATGTAGTCGTGTTGAATAACTGCTACGCAATAGCGTCACAACGAGGAGAAGCAGCGAAAACCGGGAGGCTCCTTGACGACAATCCAGTGTCGGCCACAAGCGTCTTGAGAATTTTCGCCAGCGCTTCTCGTCCTTGTACTGGACGTTCAGGCCAGGTCAGCTTCTTCAATCTGCCTTGTGGGCAGCGTGTATCCGGAAAAAACAACTCGGCGGTCAGACGAGTTTGCTCAAGCGCGTTACCAGTGCTCCCGATCGGGGAACGTCTTCATCATGCAAAAGCAAAACGATGCCGTCAACGGTTTTGTAGTGATTATTTTCAAGCACTACATATTGTCGGACAAAGCTGTTTTGGAATGAGAAAAGATCCGTTTCAGCAACGTAGAGAAGGGAACCTCAAGGGATTCAGCGAGTCGCCGGACGCGCCGTGCGTTTGCGCGTACCGGCGGCTTTGCTGGCCGTCGACTTGCGCTTTTTTTTCCACGGCGCTGCGGCTTTGCCGGCAGGCGGCGGGCCGCTGATGGTCAGGCTGAGGGCTGAGCAGCGGCTGACCTGCTTGCTCATCCACGCAGCCTGTTTGGTGACGAATTCTTCCAGACTCATCTCGCCGCTCTGCACCATGTCCAGCGCCTGTTCCCAGATGGCCGTAGTGCCAGGATCGGCGATCGCGCGCGGAACCGCATCGATCAGGCTGAACGCGGCAGGTGTCGCCGCCAGCGCCTTGCCGTTCTTCACTAGATAACCGCGATCCAGCAGCCCCTGGATGATCGACGCGCGGGTGGCTTCGGTGCCGATGCCGGTGGTGTCCTTGAGTTTCTGTTTGAGCAGCGGATCCTCGACCAGTTTGGCGACGTTCTTCATCGCCTTGATCAGATCACCTTCGGTGTAGGGTTTTGGCGGTTGCGTCCACAGATCCTTGAGATTCACTTTCGCCACAGCGCATTCGACGCCCTGGCTGAGGGTCGGCAAGGTTTGCGGTGCTGGTGCTTCGCGGCCCTTGGCCGGTGCCAGTGCTTCGGGCAATGCGCGCTTCCAGCCTGGTTCGATGATCTGCTTGCCGACCGCGCGCAACGCCTGCCCGTTGCAGTCGAAATCAGCCTGAGTGCGATCGTATTCGTGATTGGGCAGGAACTGCGCCAGGTAGCGCGCGCGAATCAGTGTGTACACCGCGCGATGTTTGCCGGTCAGGCGTTCGAGGTTTTTCGCGGCAATGGTCGGAATGATGCCGTGGTGAGCGCTGACCTTGGCGTCATTCCAGGCTCGCGAGCGCCGTTGCGGTTCGAGATAACCCTGCAAGGCTTCAAGGCTCGGATCGGCCTGGCGCAATGCGGTGAGGATCGATGGCGCCTCACCGTGCTGGCTCAACGGCAGAAAGCCGCAATCACTGCGCGGATAGGTGATGACTTTGTAGGTTTCGTAAAGGGCTTGGGCGATGTCGAGGGTCTCCTGCGCGCCAAGGCCAAGCTTTTTCGAGCAGACTTCCTGCAAGGTGCCGAGATCGAAGGGCAGGGGCGCCACTTCGCGCATGCGCTCGGTTTTCAGCTTGATCACCCGTGCGCTGTCTGCACTGCTGATCGCCGCCGCTGCTTGTTGCGCCAACGCCTGATTCAGGCAGCGATCCTGATCATCACAAATATCCGCTGGTGCGCGCCATTGCGCGCTAAACGCTGTGCCGTTGTGCAGCAGTTCCACATCGATTGCCCAGAACGGTACGGGGACGAAATCGGCGATGCTGCGGTCGCGGTCGACCACCAGTCGCAGGGTAGGCGTCTGCACTCGGCCCACAGGCAGCACGCCCTGATAACCCGACTGACGGCCCAGCAAGGTGAACAGTCGACTCATGTTCATGCCGATCAGCCAGTCCGCGCGTGAACGGCCCAGCGCCGAGTGATACAGGCTGAAGGTTTCGGCTCCCGGTTTCAGCGCGGCCAAGGCCTTGCGAATCGACGCCTCGTCCAGCGCCGACAGCCACAAGCGGCGGATCGGCCCGCGATAGCGGCAGTGCTCGACCAGTTCCCGGGCGATCATCTCGCCCTCACGGTCGGCGTCGGTGGCGATGATCAGTTCGCTGGCCTCGCCAAGCAGACGCTTCACCGCTTTGTACTGGCTGGCGGTGCGCGGCTTGACGGTCATTTTCCACTTGTCCGGAATGATCGGCAGATCGGCCAGCACCCAGCGTTTGTAGCGAGCGTCGTAGGCATCCGGCGGCGCGGTTTCGAGCAAATGGCCGATGCACCAGGTCACTGTGACATCCGTCCCCAACCAGCAGCCGTCGCCGCGACGCCTAGCGCCGAGCACGGCCGCAATGTCTTTGGCCTGGGAAGGTTTTTCACAGAGGTACAGCCGCATAGCTACCATCGCTGGTTGATTTGTGGGAGCGCACAGGATGGCTGGAGTCTGCCGCGCGAGCAACTTTTATCTGTATGGATATACAGATAAAACGATTGCCAAAGATTTTCGCCGTTCGGCTGCAATCTCAACCAGACCCGAGCCCATCAGCTATACCTGAACCGGTCTCTTCGCCGTCTTCAGGAGAACCCCATGAAAAGCCCCAGCCCCGTGATCAGCGTCGAACAACTCAGCGGCTGTCTACTGGTTAAATTCCACGGCATCCAGGTCGCCGCGTCCTCTCACGCGCTGATCCTCAACGAAGCCAACTATCCGCCGGTGTACTACATCCCGCGCGAAGACATCGACGAAAAATACTTCGCCCGCACCGACCACACCAGCTATTGCCCGTACAAGGGCGACGCCAACTATTTCAGCCTGCAAGTGCCCGGACATGAGGGTGCCAACGCGGTGTGGACTTATGAAAACCCGAAGGTCTCGGTTGAACCGATCCGCGAGTACGTGGCGTTTTATCCGGACCAGGTGAAATTCGAAGTGATCAAGGCGCACGCCTGAGCAAAAAAATGGCGAGAGAATCGCTTCCCTCGCCATTGTGTCAGCGGGTTTTTCAGTTCTTGTCGAGATCGATATTCTTCGTCTCACGCAGACAGATCATCCCCACCACCAGGCTCACCCCGGTGATCAGCACCGGATACCACAGCCCGTAGAAAATATCTCCGGTGTACACCACCAGCGCAAACGACACGGTGGGCAGGAATCCGCCAAACCAGCCGTTGCCGATGTGATAGGGCAGCGACATCGAGGTGTAGCGAATGCGGGTCGGGAACAGTTCCACCATCAGCGCCGCCAGCGGCCCGTAGCACATGGCCGAGATGATGATCAGCGCGACGATCAGGGCGACGATCATCGGTTTGTTGATCTGCTGCATATCGGCTTGTTGCGGATAGCCGGCGAGGGTAATCGCGCCGCGCAGTGCCGCCTCATCGAAGCCATCCAGCTTCACATCGCCGACACTCACTTGCACGGCGCTGCCCGCAGGCGCAGCGACGCTGGAGTAGGGCAGGCCTTGCTTGACCAGGAACGTCTTGACCTTGTCGCACGGGCTGTCGAATTTGGCTTTGCCCACCGGATCGAACTGGAAGGTGCAAGTGGCGGGGTCGGCGAGCACGGTGATCGGTGCCTGACGGCTGGCCTGATCGATCGCCGGGTTGGCGTAGTGGGCCAAAGATTTGAAGATCGGAAAGTACAGCGCGGTCGCCAGCAGCAGGCCGAGCATCAGCACCGGTTTGCGTCCGACCTTGTCCGACAGCCAGCCGAAAAAGATGAAGAACGGCGCACCGATCACCACGCTGACAATCAACAGACTGTTGGCCACCGCCGGGTCCATTTTCAGGAACTGGGTGAGGAAGAACAGCACATAGAACTGCGCGGCGTAGAAGGTCACCGCTTGCCCGGCATTGATGCTGAACAGCGCAATCAGCACGACTTTGAGGTTTTCCCATTTGCCGAAGGATTCGCGGATCGGCGCCTTCGAGGTTTTGCCTTCTTCCTTCATTTTCAGGTAGGCCGGCGACTCGTGCAGGCTCAGGCGAATCCAGGTGGAAATGCCCAACAGCACGATCGACAGCAGGAACGGAATGCGCCAGCCCCAGACTTCAAACTGGTCGCCGGTGAAGTAGCGGCAGCCGAGCACCACCAGCAGCGACAACAGCAGGCCGAGGGTCGCGGTGGATTGAATCCAGCTGGTGTGGAAGCCGCGTTTGCCGATAGGCGCATGTTCGGCCACGTAGGTCGCCGCACCACCGTATTCGCCACCGAGCGCCAGGCCCTGAAGCATGCGCAGCACCACCAGAATGATCGGCGCGGCGATGCCGATGCTGGCGTAGGTCGGCAGCAGGCCGACGCAGAACGTCGCCACGCCCATCAGAATGATCGTCGCCAGAAAGGTGTATTTGCGCCCGATCATGTCGCCCAGGCGGCCGAACACCAACGCGCCGAACGGCCGTACGATGAAGCCGGCGGCGAACGCCATGAGCGCGAAGATGAATGCCGTGGTGTCGTTGACCCCGGCGAAGAACTGCTTGCTGATCACCGCCGCGAGGGCGCCGTAGAGGAAGAAGTCATACCACTCGAACACCGTCCCGAGTGATGAAGCGAAGATGACTTTTTGCGTGGCGTTGCTGGTCTCGGCGCTGCCCGCAGCGTCCAGCGGCTGAACGTGTTCTGACATATCGGTATCCCTCACAGTGATTGTTTTTGTTGTTCCACTGGTGTTGCGTGTCCGGTAATGCGCGATGCCTGAGTCTGGTGATGATTCCTGTGGGAGCGAGCCTGCTCGCGAAAGCTTTTTGCCAGTCAACTCCTAGGCTGAGTGAGCTACCGCATTCGCGAGCAGGCTCGCTCCCACAGAGGAAATATCTACAGGTCTGGACAAAATCAGTTGTGCCGCCTTCTCGGCAATCATCAGCGTAGGCGAACAGGTATTGCCCGAGGTAATTCTTGGCATGATCGACGCATCGGCGACGCGCAGACCCGGCACGCCATGCACGCGCAATTGCGCATCGACCACTGCGTCACCGTCGTTGCCCATGCGGCAGGTGCCGACCGGATGGAAAATCGTCGTGCCGATTTTTGCCGCCGCTTCATGCAATTGTTCTTCGCTTTGCAGGCTGTCGCCGGGCAGGTATTCGACCGGTTTGAACGCTTGCAGGGCAGGGGCGCTGACGATGCGCCGGGTCAGGCGAATCGCATCGGCGGCGACGCGCAGATCTTCTGGATGGCTGAGGTAATTGGGCTGGATCAGCGGCGCCGCTTGCGGATCGGCGGAGCGAATCTCGATGCGCCCACGGCTCTGCGGGCGCAGGTCGCACACCGAGGCGGTGAACGCCGGGAAGCTGTGCAGCGGCTCGCCAAAGCGCTCCAGCGACAGCGGCTGCACGTGATATTGCAGGTTCGCCGAGGTTTGCTCGGGACCGGAGCGGGCAAACGCGCCCAACTGACTCGGCGCCATCGACAACGGCCCGCTGCGGTCGTACAGATAACGCAGGCCCATGCCCATCTTGCCCCACACGCTGCCGGCGATCTGGTTCAGGGTGCGGGCGTTTTCCAGCTTGTAGATCAGGCGCAGTTGCAGGTGATCCTGCAGATTGCCGCCGACGCCCGGCAGCTCATGAATCACGCCTATCCCTAAGCGTTCGAGCAGCGGCCGCGGACCGATCCCTGAGCGCTGCAGAATGCTCGGCGAGCCGACCGAGCCGGCGCACAAAACAATCTCCTTGCGCGCCTTGAACTGTCTGGTCTGGCCTTCATGCTGCGCGCTGACTTTCGCCGCGCGGCCGTTCTCCAGCAAGACACGATCAACCTCGATGCCGGTCAGCACGGTCAGGTTCGCCCGGCTGCGCAGCGGTTTCAAAAAGGCCTTGGCCGCGTTCCAGCGCACCCCGGCTTTCTGGTTGACCTGAAAGTAACCGCAGCCTTCATTGTCGCCCTGGTTGAAGTCATTGATGCTGGCGATGCCGCTTTGCTCGGCGGCGCTGCGAAAGGCATCGAGAATCGGCCACGACAGGCGCTGCTGTTCGACCCGCCATTCACCCTGATCGCCATGAAATTCAGCGCCGCCGGCAAAGTGGTTTTCGCTCTGTTTGAACAGCGGCAGCACGTCTTTCCAGGCCCAGCCCGGATTGCCTGCCGCCGCCCAGCCGTCATAGTCGCCGGCCTGGCCGCGCATGTAGATCATGCCGTTGATCGACGAACAGCCGCCCAGCACCTTGCCGCGCGGATAACTCAGCGCGCGGCCATTGAGGCCCGGTTGTTGTTCGGTTTTGAAGCACCAGTCGGTGCGCGGGTTACCGATGCAGAACAGGTAACCCACAGGAATATGAATCCAGGCGTAGTTGTCGCGTCCGCCGGCTTCGAGCAGCAACACCCGTTGCTGCGGATCCGCCGAAAGCCGGTTGGCCAGCAAGCAACCGGCGGGGCCGGCGCCGACCACGATGTAGTCGAATTCATCCAGGGACGTCTGCATGCCCTGACCTCGCTTTTTGTTTTTATTGTCGGACACTCTAGTTGTTAGCTTTCGTTGAAAGAATGTTAGTTTTTGCGCAGCCGCTGTGCGTTTTCAAACAGCCCGAAGTGACGATTGCTGACAAGGACCTGCCATGTTCGACTGGAACGACCTGCGCTTTTTTCTCGAGCTGCAACGCAGTGGCCGCCTGCTCACCGCCGCGCGCCGGCTCAACACCACCCACGCGACGGTGGCGCGGCATATTGAATCGATCGAGAAAAGCCTCGGCACGGCGCTGTTCGTCCAGCACGCCCAAGGCTATGAAATGACCCCGGCGGGGGAGGCGCTGCTCAAGCACGCCGAAGCGATGGAAAACGTCGCGCTGCTGGCGCAGGAAGAAATCACCCAGTCCACCGCGCCGCTGGGCAAGATCCGTGTCGGCGTCACCGAAGGCCTTGGCATCAAATTCCTCGCCAGTCGCATGATCGGTCTGTTCGAGCGCTACCCCGGGCTGGAAGTGGAACTGGTTGCCGTACCGCGCTTTGTCAGCATCCTCAACCGCGAAGCGGAAATCAGCATCCACCTCGAACGGCCATCCGCCGACATGCTGGTCACGCGCAAACTCACCGACTATCGACTCGCGTTGTATGCCAGCCAAACCTACCTCGACAACGCACCGCCGCTGCACAGCCGTGAAGACCTGGGCCGGCATGCGTGGATCGGTTACGTTGACGACCTGCTGTTCAGTCAGGAACTGATGTTCCTCAACAGCTTCTGCCGCAGCCCGCGCGTGGTGTTTCACAGCACCAGCGTCATCGCCCAACAGGAAGCGGCGCGCTCGGGGTTGGGCATCGCCGTGCTGCCGTGCTACATGGCCGCGTCCGACCCGGATCTGGTGGCACTGTTGCCGGATGAAAGCATCGAGCGCAGCTACTGGATCAGCACCCGCCGGGAGCTGCACAAATCCGTGCGGCTGCGGGTGGTCTGGGATTATGTGGTGGGGTTATGTGAGGCAGAGCAGGGCCTGTTGCGCGGTTAGCCTGATGCAACCCGTCCCCCTGTGGGAGCGAGCCTGCTCGCGAAGGCAATCTTTCAGCAACATCGATGCTGACTGACACACCGCTTTCGCGAGCAGGCTCGCTCCCACAGGGTTATTCATCGTGGCTGCTTTCACGGGTTGATACCTTTTGGGAGTGAGCCTGCTCGCACTGACGTTCCATGGCTGGCACACCGCCACGGCTTGCACCGCCCCCTCCCGGCTGTCACCCTTCTGGCCGTTCTTCAAGGATCAGAAGGAATCAAGGATTGAGTGGCTACGTTCCAAACCCGCCGAAAAACTATCGCTACGAAGAAGCCAAACCCGTCGACATACACGCCCAGCATTGGGCCGAGTATGAGAAGCATGGGAAAGAGCCTGCGCGCGAGCCCGAGAAAATCGGGATTGCGTTGAGGATCGGGGTGTTCTTTGATGGCACGGGCAACAACGCGAACAACTCAGCTGCGGGGTTGTTGTGTGGTGCTCAGCATCCGATTGCGCCTGAGGATATTCCCGTCAGTTGCCAGCCTTATATGGGTGATCCGGATAGTAGTTATGGTAACGATGTCAGCAATGTGAAGAAGCTGAGCGAACTGTATGGAGCAACACGACTCGCTGAGGGAGAAGGGCCACGAAAGAGAGCTTTCGGTATGGTCTACGTCGAAGGTATAGGTACCCGTTCAGGTGAAGAAGACAGTAAATTCGGCGCCGGTACAGGACGCGGTGAAACCGGCGTTGCAGGGCGAGTCCAATCATGTTTCGCGGTGATCGAACAGCGTATCACTGAAGTATTGGACAAAAATCCCGGTAGTGAAATTGCTTCGTTGACTTTCGACACGTTTGGCTTCAGTCGCGGTGCCGCAGCCGCCAGACATTTCGCCAACGAGATAGTGCGTGGCAAACAAGGGCCTTTAGGCGAGATTCTCCGCAGTATGTCCGATGCTCTCAGTTCGACCTTTGTTGATCAGTATCACAGCGACATCAACGTGGGCTTCATAGGGCTGTTCGACACGGTACCGTCGATTGCTGGATGGTCCAATCTGGGCAACATAAAAAGCGCAGTCGCAACGGGGGTCAAACTCTATCTCGACCGACGTTATTTCACCGACGTTGTGCAGTTGGCTGCGCGGGATGAATGCAGGGCTAACTTTGCACTCAATCGAGTAGCGATGGATCATCCGGAAATCGTCTTGCCGGGTGTGCATTCCGATGTGGGTGGAGGTTACCTTGAGGACGCTGAAGAGTGTGTTCTCGTTAGCCCAATGCAGACGCTAGAGGTCGGTACGTATACTGACCTCGCTACCACATCGATCTACCAGGATGCGATCAATCTGAGAAATCAGTGGCTAGCCAAGGGTTGGCCGCTGGAAAATCTCGAGATCGTTACGCCACCGCCATTACTGCTACCGGTCAGCCCTCAGGATCGACTTAGTCCTCGAGTCAAGCGAGTCTATGCGGCCGTCCAACTCAAGCGTCCGGTGAGTGGATTACTGTCGAGAGTGAGCCTGCGCGTGATGCATCAACTCGCCAGAGCCAAAGGCGTTCTCTTCGAAGACATTCCCGAGACGCCAGACTTTGCCGTTCCTGAAGAACTCAAGCCCATGTGTGATCGTTTTGTCTCCGGCGACTACAGCACCACGCCAGAGGAGGAGCAAATACTCAAACTCAAGTACATTCACACGTCCGCCAACTGGAACCATCCGCTTGGCAGGAGAGATGGGAGTGGCATCAGAGCTGTTTACATCAACGCCCCCACGGAAGATGCAATCCGAGTAAAGCACCCACACGTACCTGACTGGACGCTTTGGTAATGAAGTTATTTACAGCACTGCTGTGTACGCTTTTTGTGGCTGGTTGTAATGCCGACCCGCTGTCAGCAAAAAACGACCCTAAATCCCCTTGGTGGGAACTCGGTTTCACCGAACCCAACTACATGAAGGTCTGGGTTGAAGACACTGCTGTGGAAGATATAAAGGGAAAAACATTTCTGCGTACCGGTGGTGGATCGGCATCGGGCGGGCAACCTGAAGACGGCACCGAATCGGCCCGTGGTTGGGACGGAGTGGGCGCGTCCGCAAAAGCCGTGGTCGGCGCTGATCTCCCAAAAAGAATTTATGTTCGCTGGCAGTCCATCGTAGAGCCTCAAACTTATCGGGCTTGGGTAGATATACCCGAAGAAGCCAGGCAAATGATGCGGACTTCGGTCGCGCAGCGCTGCGCCAAAACACCAGACCGGCGGAGTACCTATATTTCATCGGTCTATCTGGGCCTGGCGCCTGGCGGCGTTGTGCAGGTTTGGGTCAGAGACGAGTGCCACCATCCGATCAAGGTCGCCAGAGCACAGGCAGAGATCGAGCCTTTAGGACCGAGTCAGGGTAAGAACCAAGGACGCTACGCCTATCCCGTCAGCGAAAAGTCCAAGCGCTATATCGAGAAATTCGGCATCCCGTACGGAAGTTGGTAAGCGCTGAAGCCGTGAATCGTCCACTGTGCCGCCGCGTGCAGTGTCGAAGCACGGCTGCCAGTGCACTGATCCGCTACCGGCTTTTTTGGTGAATAAACAACTCACGCCTCAAATCAAAACCTCAAACGCCGCACTCCCCAACACCTCCCCATTAACCATCACCTGCACCCCATGTCGCCCGGCAAAATGCTTGCGCGTCGTAAAATCCTTGATGACTTGATTCCGTCGCACTATCTCAGTCCCGAAACCCGCTAATCCCAGAGTCTTCAACTTGAAAACTTTCCTCGAAACCCCGCCATTTGCCTTCACATACTCAATCGCATAATCAATCACCAGCCTTTGCTCGTGCGCCACCATGGACTTCACCGTAAACGACAAAGTAATCGCTTCCCCCAACCTCACCACCGCCGGCTCGACCTGCACATCCAACAACTCAACCTCAGCCTTCGCCCCTGCGCCAATCACCGTCAGCGCGCGCACGTCGCCCTGTTTGATCAAACTGCGCAACGCATGCTTGGCAATCCAGGCCGTATGCTTGTTGTCCAGCGACCAACCTTCAATCGTGTCCAGCACCCACTCCGGATGCACTTTCGTCACGTCATTCAAATGGTTGGCCACGGACTTGCGCACGTACAAGCTCTCGTCCGCCTTCAACCGATCCAGTATCCCGGCGGCCAGCAGAGGATCAGCCTGCACCGCTTCCAGGCGAAACGACCATGGCAGGCGAGGGCGGCTGCCTTCGCTGGCTAGGCGTCGAACGTGGTGGTTTTCGTCTCGGGTCCAGTCATGCATTCGTTCCAGCGAGCGCTCGAGGTCGCTGCGCAAAAAGTAGCGGATGGCGAATTCGGAGGAGCCGAAGGTGGTGAAGTACTTCAGCGCGTCCATTGAGGTGTCGAACGCATGGGCGCCGTAGCTCGCGACGTAGTGTGGGAGGCACATGCTGACGAAGCCGCTGTTCAGCCTTGGTGCGAGTTCACGTAACACATGTAAGGAATCTTCGTAGTCCAGCGGCAGCACGGCATGCAGGCTTTCGCTGACACGCGCCATGCGTTGCATCACTGATAGTTCAGCGAGTCCGTCCCGGGCGTGTTTGAGAAACGCCTTGGCCTTGAACGCCGGGTACACCGCGCTCATTTCGTCAGCGATGTGCTGCAAGCGCTTGGCGTTGAAGATTTCCTTTAACGCCGGGGCGGCGGTGTCGGTGGAGCTCATGATCAGTTCATCGGTGTGCTGATGAACGCATCGGTGCCTTCTGCGTAGGCGGTGTACTCGGTGATACGCGGAAAGCGTGTTGCGTCGATCTGATCGGGTACGACGAGTTCGGTGAAGCTCCAGGCAACCGCCAGGCTGATGCCGGTCTGGGCGAGGGAGCCGTCGGCAGGCAAGTCACTGTGTTCAAGTTCTTTTTCCAGTGCGGTAAACGCGGCGGCGAGCTGGCCTTCGACGCGTTCAACCCACGGCTGATATTGAATGTCGGCCGGGCGCAGGTTGCGTTCGTAGTAAAGCTGCACGGCTTTTTCGCAGGCGGCGAGGCTGAGGCCGATCAGGCGCAGGGCCTGAGCGCGTTGTTTGAGATCGCTTGGCAGCAGGCTTTTGCCGCAGCTGGCTTCGAGGTAATCGAGGATGAGGGTCGAGTCCATCAGGACCACGCCGTCGTCGAGGATCAATGTGGGCGCCTTGACCACAGGGTTGATCTGCTGGAATCGTTCGAAATGGCGGAACACCGAGACCGACTCGTGTTCGAGGTCGATCCCCAGGCATTTGGCGGAGATTGCTACGCGGCGCACGTAGGGGGAGTCGAGCATGCCGATCAGTTTCATGACGCGTTCCTTCAAGTCGAACCGGTGGGAAGGCATAACCTAGCCGACCCAGAGGCAATTGTCAGTCGTCGAATCCGGCCTGCTCGTGAATTTCATCGACGTTCAAGCCCAGCCGATACGCCACTGCCACAAACAGCGCCTGGCACAAACACAGCGTTGCACTGAGCGAACGAAAGGCCAGCGCACTGCCTTCATTGACCAGCAACACGCTATTGGCAAGTTTTGCCAGTGGCGAGAGAGGGCTATCGGTGATGATCAAGGCATTGGCGTTCTGCTGCCGGGCGAAGCGCAGGCAGTCTTGGGTTTCCTTGGCGTAGGGTACAAAACTGATGGCGATGACCAGGTCGTTGGCGCGCACGCTGCGCATTTGCTCGCGATAGCTGCCGCCGACGCCGGAGACGAGATGAATGCGCTGCTGCGGGTGCTGAAGGTTGTAAACCAGATAGTCGGCGACGGCGAACGAGCGGCGGACTCCGACCACATAGATGTCGTCGGCATTGACGATGAGATCGACGGCTGTATCGAACGCCAGCTCGTCCAGTTCGCGGCCCAAGCGTTCTATGCCCGAGAGCGTTGCGTCGATGCACTCGCGGGCCAGGTCGCCGCTGTTGGCGGTCTGCGAGTTGTTGGCGATCAGGCTGCGGATGCGTTGCTGATAGTTTTGCGCTGGCGTGGTTCTGTGCGTCCAGGCCTGGCGGAACAGCGCCTGCATCTCGCTGAAGCCGCTGAACCCGAAACGTTGCGAGAAACGCACAATGGCTGACGGATGCACTTCGCACTCGCGGGCGATGTCGCTGATGCGCTCGACCATGATTCGCTCGCTCTGCTGGCTGATGTAGCTGGCGACGCGTTTGAGCTGGCGCGGCAGGGCGTCATACTCTTCGCTGATCATTTGCAGCAGGCGCTCGGCGTTGACCGGCGCGCTGGCGAAGGAAATTTCGTCTGTGGCCGGCAGAGCGGGGCGGGGCATGGGCAGCATCCTTCAGGCGAGTTGAACACGCGGTGGGCCTGATAATAGAAGGGCTGCGTAAGCTCTGCCGGGCTGAAACGATGCACCTTGCGAGAATAATCTCCGCTGTCGCTGGCGGGTTGGTTAGCCGTTTGTCTTCTATATACAGCCGCTGGACTGAATTTCTTGCTATAAACGCACTCCGATGGCCGTGTGAAGCCTGTGTCAGAGCAGTTTCCAGCTCCTGTCGGACAAATTCCCTGTATTTACAGTTGCTGAGGTCTTGATCGGGCCTTAGACTGCCGCCCCTCGTAAATTGAGTGCCGGGTGGCGTTTGCAATAAAACGATGCCTTTTCGACGGCCGACACGGTTCGCCGAAACGCTCCCTTATTCGCCTTAATGCACGTTTTTTTATAGAGATATCAATGACAAAGGACAAGTTGCTGGCTATGCCGGCAGATGACTACATGAATGCAGAGCAACACGCTTTCTTCACTGAGCTGTTGCAGAACATGAAAGTCGAAACCCACGAGCGCATTGAGCAAAATCGTATCGCCATCGAAAGCCTGGACACCCCGGCTGACCCGGCGGACGCGGCTTCGGTTGAAGAAGAGCGCACCTGGCTGGTCAACGCGATCGATCGCGACCAGCGCATGCTGCCGCAACTGGAACAAGCCCTTGAGCGCATCAAGGACGACAGCTTTGGCTGGTGCGACGACAGCGGCGAGGCCATTGGTCTGAAACGCCTGCTGATCAGCCCGACCACCAAGTACTGCATCGAAGCTCAAGAGCGTCACGAGCAGATCGACAAGCACCAGCGTCAGGCCTGATTCCATGGCGGCCCCTGAATGGGGGCGCCTGCAAGAGATCGCAGCCTTCGGCAGCTTCGACATGGAGTTGCGGGAGGCTGCGATCTTTGTTTTTGCTCGTCTGCGCTATTTCCCCCGTCGTTCCATTGACCTGCCACAGCCCCCCCGACTAACGGACCATGGATAATGGCGTTGTAGTGGCGTTTAATGCAGTCACAACAATGAGAACAAACGTGGGGTGATCAAGATGACGAGAGATGGATCTCTGGTTGCGGCGCTGCCTGCACCAGTGCTTTTGCCGAAAAAACGCTGGATCGCACCGACCCTGCAAAGCATCGCCCTGATGCTGTTGCTGGCCTGTATGGCCATGGCCGAGTGGTCGCTCTACCTCGGCATGCCGCTGGCGATACTGATTGTCTGGCTGCCGCGCCTGCGTTCGCGCAGCGCTCCTGCTGCTGTCCCGGTCGATAGTGCGAGCGAATTGTCCGCACTGACCCGCGATCTTTCCTACACCACCAGTCACAACGCACTGTCAGCCGCCGGGGTGGCGTTCTCGGTCAAGGCGCTGGCGAACAAACTCGAATCGCAACTCGACGCGGCGGCGCAGATCGTCAGCAACGCCGAAGTGATGATCGCCACCGAGCAGGCGACTTCACAGCTCAGTCGCGACGCGCTGGACGCCGCCAGCCAAGCGCATCACAGCAGCGCTGCGGGGCGCAGCGAACTGCTCGACTCGATTTCGCGCATGCAGCAACTCAGTCAGCGCGCCAATGCCAGTCGCGAATTGATCGAGGCCCTGAGTGTGCGCAGCGACGACATTCAGCGGGTGACGCTGGTGATTCAGTCGATTGCCAGCCAGACCAACCTGTTGGCGTTGAACGCTGCGATTGAAGCAGCCCGGGCCGGTGAGCATGGTCGCGGTTTCGCTGTGGTCGCCGACGAGGTGCGCGGACTGGCCGCGCGTACGGCGGCGGCCACGGGTGAGGTCGGTGAGATGGTCGCTGACATTCAGCAGCGCACCGCGCAAGTGGTTGCGCAGATTCGCGAGTTGTCGAGCGATCTGCACACCGGCGTCGAACAGGTCGAGCACACCGGTCAGCATCTTGAGAACATCGCGCGACTTGCCGCCGGAGTGGAAACCCAGGTCAGCGAAATCGCCCGTGGCGCGCAAACCAATCGCGAGCAGCTTGATGCGCTGTTCAGCGCGATTGAGCAAATGCGTAGTGATCTGGCGATCAGCGATCAGCAGACCCGCCGCCTCGCCGACGCTGCGGTGCAGATGGAAGGGCAGGCGGAAACTATCAGCGAGCGCTTGGCCGAGGTCGGCCTGGATGACTATCACCAGCGCATTTATGACTTGGCGCGCGAAGGTGCGAGCCAGATCGCGGCGCGCTTCGAGGCGGATGTTGAACAGGGGCGGATCAGCCTGGATGACCTGTTCGATCGCAGCTACCAGATGATTCCGGGCACCGAACCAGCCAAATTTCAAACCCGCTTTGATCGATACACCGATCAGGTCTTGCCGGCGATTCAAGAGCCTTTATTGGCGCGTCATGAAGGGCTGGTTTTTGCGATTGCCTGCACGCAGCAGGGTTATGTACCGACGCACAACCAGGCATTCAGCCAGCCATTGACCGGCGATGTGCAGGTCGACACGGTGTACAACCGCACCAAACGCAAATTCACTGACCGCACCGGTATCCGCTGCGGCAGCCATCAGCAACCAGTGCTGTTGCAGACTTACACGCGCGATACGGGTGAGCTGATGCATGATTTATCGGTGCCGATCATGATCAAGGGCCGACACTGGGGCGGGTTGCGTCTGGGCTATAAACCTGAGAATCCGCGCTGAGATTATTACCGTTGACGCAATGAATCTGTGCACGGCGGTTGCTGTTTCCTCTCGACGGAAAGCATTAATCTGACGACTTAGTTAGGTAGCTAATTATTTCGGAGGGCACATGCAGTGCAGGGTAGACGTGGCAGTGATGATCGGCAGCGGTGTTCCGGCCGGCTTACGCGCGATGGGGCGCAGTGTTTGCTGGGTAGTTTTGCTCAACGGTGAGCGACGCGGCACAGCCTTCGCCAGTCGCGATGAAGCGGAGGAGTGCAAGGCTGCCTGGCTCGAACAGTTGAACATCGAGCCCGGCGACAGCCTGCACTGATCGCCCTTATTTACCGCGATGCAGACGGACGTTCAGCTCATCGACGATCGGCGCTTCTTCGCCATCGGCCCGCAGCCATTCCTTGAGTAATTGCGCCTGCTGGGGTGACCAGAAGTCGGCATCGATGAGTTTAGTGTCCGGATCCAGCGGATGTGCTTCGACAAAATCATTGATCGACGCCTCATCCGAGGGCAGGCCCAGCTGTTCGAAAAGGGTGGTCAGGTTAAGCTCGGTTGGCAGTTCCATCATCTACTCCTGGGTCGGTGCCGGTGCGGCTTGTTCGTTCACTCCCCTTATCAGAGGCAGCCGCTGGCGCGGAGTTCGATTTTTGATTCAAGCGAGCGGGCGAGGGCGCAGGCTTCGTTGTGATTGCCGCGGAAACCTCTGACACGTCCCGTGGATATCTCCTTGATGTGAAAGAACGCAATGCCCGCCGGCACCACTTGAAAGTGCGGGGGGCGATGATTGTTAGAAGATGTCGGAAGGTTGTCGCGGCCGGCAACCTTCATCGTCAGAGGTGTGTTGATTCGCGCGTCGGCCGACGTGGCAAAATGAGTCAAAGTGCACATATGAAGTCCTTTTCATCAGTCGACCGGGATTTAACGGCCGTAGCGGGTAGTCGTAAGGAGCATCGCTGCTCTAGAATCGCCAGTACCTGTTGACGACCGGGCTTATCTAAAGCAATTTTTCGCCAGCGATATGTCGGAAAAGTGCTTTTTTTCGTGAGAAATTTCCCTGAAGTTCGTAGTCAGATCTTGCTCCAGTCGCACTTGAGGCTTTTTCCTTCAAGCTTTGCCGACTTCAGAGCGGGTTTCACTAATGACAATCCAGTAGTCTACGAACCTCGCGATCAAGAGCGCTTCGCTCGCTTCGGGTTTTTGAGTGATTTTGCAGTTTTCATCGGCATTGCCGTTTTTTGCCGTGCGTGTTTTCCGCTGCACGGTTTTTCAAATGTGGGGATGTTTCTTTGGCAGTCAGTAACCTCGATATGCATGCTTTGTTCGTGCTGGGTGATTTGCGTGCAAAGCTGGTCAAGCAATTTCAATCACGTTTTGTTTACATCACCGAGCAAAACGCCGAAGGCATTTACATCGCCGAAATCGATACCGAAAGTGCATTGGTAGTCGATGACAAACCGGGGCTCAAGCTCAAGGTTGGCGACCATTTCATTGCATCGGTTCTGCCCAGCCGTGAAGGCGGCAAGATGGACATTCGTTTTCGCGACATCAAACTCACGGTTTACGGCTTGGGCGACTACGCATTTGTCAGTACGGCCGACGGTCACGCGATTCTGTTCAAGGAAGGTCATAGCGTCGTCACGGTGTTCGCCGCCAATGAACAATTGCAGGAAGGCCTGACCAAAACCTTGAAAGCCGTCACCGCCAAGGCTGCCAAATGGCGCAAAGGTGAACTGATTTCCTTCAAGGCCAGCGAGTGAGCCGCGCGCACTTCCATTCGCAAAATCTCGACAGCGCACGCGAAGATGCGCAGCGCTTGTTCGCCCGCAAGGCCGAACTGCAAGGTGCCTGGCTGAGTTGGGTGGCGTCGCAGCTCTACGCATTGCAACCGGCGGCATACGCCAGCATGGTCAGACGTGAGCTGCAAAGCCTGCAGGAAAAGTCTGAAACGTAACCTCGCGCGCAGCGGACCCCGGAAAAAGCAGGAACCTCGGCTAAAGTCAGTTGACTGAGTCATTCAGAGGCTTGCGTTTCTGTCAGGCCCACTGCCATTGCTGTGAACAGCACGAGGTGCGATGCATGAACGGATTTCGACGGTTACTGGCCGCCAGCGTGGCCACCTTTGGTTTGCTGACGTCAGCGCAATCGCTGCAGGCGGCACAGACGCCGGTGCACTTTGCTGATCTGAACTGGGAAAGCGGCAGCCTGATCACCGAGGTGCTGCGGGTGATCGTCGAGAAAGGCTACGGCTTGCCGACCGATACCTTGCCGGGTACCACTATTACCCTTGAGACCGCGCTGGCCAACAATGACATCCAGGTAATTGGCGAGGAGTGGGCCGGGCGCAGTCCGGTCTGGGTCAAGGCCGAAGCCGAGGGCAAGGTCGTCGGTCTGGGCGATACGGTAAAGGGCGCCACTGAAGGCTGGTGGGTGCCGGAATACGTGATCAAGGGCGACCCGGCCAAAGGCATCAAACCGTTGGCGCCGGATCTGCGCAGCGTCACTGATCTGAAGAAATACAAGGACGTGTTCAAAGACCCGGAAAGCCCGGGCAAAGGGCGTTTTCTCAACAGCCCGATCGGCTGGACCTCGGAAGTGGTAAACAAGCAGAAGCTCACGGCGTATGGCTTGCAGGACGACTACACCAACTTCCGCAGCGGCTCGGGTGCAGCGCTGGATGCAGAGATCAGCTCTTCGATCCGTCGCGGCAAACCAGTGCTGTTCTATTACTGGTCGCCGACGCCACTGCTTGGCAAATTCAAATTGGTGCAACTGGAAGAGCCGCCGTTCGATGCCGAGGCGTGGAAGACGCTGACAGACGCCGATAATCCCAATCCGAAACCAACTCGCTCGCTGGCATCGAAACTGTCGATTGGCGTGTCTACGCCGTTTCAAAAGCAGAACCCGCAAATTGCCGAATTCTTCAGCAAGGTCGATTTTCCCATCGAGCCACTGAACAAGGCATTGGCGGAGATGAGTGACAAGCACACCGCGCCTCGTGAGGCGGCCGTCGCGTTCATGAAGGCGCATCCGGATGTGTGGCAGGCGTGGCTGCCCAAGGATGTGGCCGACAAGGTGACGGCTGATCTGAATTAACGCGGTCAATGCCGTGCACCGCCGACCGGTCGTGCACGGCCAAAAAATCCGACTACGATGGTTTGTTCAAATCCCTTTGAAGGATTTCAACCATGACCTTTGTGTTGGCTCAATGGCTGGTGACTGTGTTCGCGGCAATCGGCCTGATGCATGTGTATTGGGCGTTGGGTGGGCAATGGGCGGCTGCGGTGGTGGTGCCGCAGGTGCCGGTGTCGGGCTTCGTCGCCACGGTACGCCCGGCCTTCAAGCCCTCAGGCTGGCTGACGCTGGCAGTCGCCGCTGCGCTGCTGATAATTGCCGCGCTGGTTTGTATGCGGGTCGGCTGGGGCATGCCGGCGGTGCAGCACAAGGCACTGCAATGGGTGATCAGCGCGATCGCGTTGCTGATGTTCGCTCGGGCGATCGGTGATTCGAATCTGGTCGGATTTTTCAAGGAAGTGAAGGGTTCGCGATTTGCGCGGCTGGATACCTGGGTGTATTCGCCGTTGTGTGCGCTGTTGGGGGCAGGGTTGTTGGCAGTGGCTTGGGTTTGAGCTGATCCGGAGTTTGCGACGACCCGACTGGCCTCTTCGCGAGCAGGCTCGCTCCCACAAGGGAGGGCGCATTTCTACTGTTGCGATGGCGCCTTCACCGGCGCCACAAAATCATCAGTTACCACTTTCAGTCTGACGACTGCTCACCTCGGCCGGCACATCATCCCCGGCCATCCGCTTGCGGAACAACGCCGCCCGCGCCAGCAGCAGGGTGGTCACCGGCACGGTGATAGCCAACAGGACCGGAATCAACCAGGCATGCATCACTGGTGCGGATTTCAATGCCGAAAAGCAGATGATCGACGCCAGTGCCACACACCAGGCACCGAGTGTCGAGGCCAGCGCTGGCGGGGGCATACGCTGGAAGTAATCCTTCATGCGCAGCAATCCTGTTGCGCCCAGCAGGGTAAACACGCCGCTGAGCACCAGCAGCACCGCCACCGGAATCTCGACCCACAAAGACAATTCGGCATTCATTCGATCACCTCGCCACGCAGCAGGAATTTCGCCAGGGCAAACGAGCCGACGAAGCCGAACAGCGCGATCAGCAGCGCCGCTTCGAAGTAGGTATCACTGGCGTAACGAATGCCCAGGGTCAGCATCATCAGCATCGCGACGATATACAGGTAATCCAGCGCCAGTACCCGATCCTGAGCTGACGGGCCTTTGAACAGGCGCACCAGGGTCAGCGCCATCGCCACGCAGTACAGAAACAGCGTCAGCAGAATCGCATTCGACAGCAATGGGCTCATTCGAAAATCTCCATCAACGGTCGCTCGTAAGTGCTTTTGAAGTGCTCGATGAACTGCGCTTCGTCGTGCAGATCCCAGACGTGCAGCAACAGAACGCTGCGGTCCAGCGCCAGTTCCGACCATACGGTACCGGGCACCACGGTGCAGATCATCGCCAGTGCCGCCAGACCATGGGCATCGCGCAAGTCCAGAGGCACCTTGATAAAGCATGAGTTGGGCGGACGACGTCCGGCGTTGACTACGCCCCAGGCGACGATCAGGTTGGACATGATGACGTCGCGGCCGACCAGGAAGAACAGACGCAGGATGGCGATGGGATTGCGGATGCGCGCACGTTTCGGCCGCAATTTGCGCATCATCAGCGGCGCGGCGAAACCCAGCGCGGCACCGAGTAGCAGATTGCCCGGGCTGACGGACAGGTTCAGGGTCAGCCACAGAATCCACAGGGCCAGCGATAACCACGGAGCCGGGAACAGTCGATTCATGGCTGCACCTCTAGCATGTCGGCTCTGGCTTGCGGGCTCGGCACCGCCCGTGTGCCTAGAACTGCGAGCACATATTGCTGCGGATTGTTCAGCGCATCGGCCGTAGCCTGGGTGTAGCGCAACAGCGGTTCAGCCTTGAACGTCAGGGCAATGCTTAGCCCGAGCAGCAGGAAAATCGGCGCGCATTCGAGTTTGCGCAGCAGTGGTGACGGGCGCTCCTCCGGCGTCCAGAAGCGCTGAATGCCGAGGCGCGAGAACGCCATCAGCGAAGCCAGACCGGTCAGGATCAACAGGGCCAGCAATCCCCATGCGCCAGGAGACAGCGGCGCCGCAGTGCCAAGTCCCAACGGGTTGAGCAATGCGCCGATCAGGCTGAGCTTGCCGATGAACCCGGACAGCGGTGGCATGCCGATGATCAACAGCGCGCAGGCAATGAAGCTCAAACCGAGAAAGGCCATGGTCCAGGGGATGACTTGGCCGACCACGGCTTTCTGCTCGTCATCAAGGTTGATGCCCTTGGGCGGTTGCAGGGATTCCTGTGGACGCGGCAGCAGTTCGCTTTCGTCTTCCAGCGGAATTTCGTTGGCCGAGCGCGAGCGCTCGATCAGTTCGGCGAGCATGAACAATGCGCTCAGCGCCAGGGTCGAGCTGACCAGATAGAACAGCGCAGCGCCGATCAGGTTCGGCTGGGCGAAGCCGATCGCCGAGAGCAGGATGCCCGCCGACACCAGAATGCTCAGGCTGGCCATGCGCTCCAGGCGTTGCGCGGCGATAATCGCCAGCCCTGCGCAAGCCATGGTCGCCATGCCGCCGTAAATCAGCCAGTCGCCGCCGAAGAATGCCGAGGCGCCGGCCTGGCCGGAAAACAACAGGGTCCACAAGCGCAGCAGGGTGTAGACGCCGACCTTGGTCATGATGGCAAACATCGCCGCCACCGGCGCGCTGGCCGAGGAATAGGCCGGCACCAGCCAGAAATTCAGCGGCCACATGCCAGCCTTGGCCAGAAACGCTACCGCTAGAATCCCTGCCCCAGCGTGCAGCAAGCCACGGTCGGCTTCCGGCACCAGCGGGATCTTCATCGCCAGATCGGCCATGTTCAGCGTGCCGGTCACCCCGTAGATCAACGCAGCGCCGATCAAAAACAGTGACGATGCCAGCAGGTTGATCGAAATGTAATGCAACCCCGACGACACCCGCGCCCGGCCTGAGCCGTGCAGCAATAAACCGTAGGACGCGGCGAGCAACACTTCGAAGAACACGAACAGGTTGAACAGATCCGCGGTCAGGAACGCGCCATACAGGCCCATCAGTTGGATCTGAAACAGAGCGTGAAAGCTTGAGCCGGCGCCGTCCCAGCGGGCCATGGCAAACAGCAACGCGCTGACGCCGATAATGCCGGTCAGCACCAGCATCAGTGCCGACAGGCGATCTACCACCAGGACAATGCCAAACGGTGCCTGCCAGTTGCCCGGCAGATACACGCCGATGGAGCCGGGTACGCCGGTGGTCTGCGTCCATTGCAGCAGCATCACTGAAATGAACAGGCCGAGGAGGCTGGAGAACAAGTTGATTTTCGCCTTCAGCGGCCGATGCTTTTCGCCCAGCATCAGCATGATCGCAGCCGTCAGCAGCGGCAGCAGGATCGGTGCGGCGATCAGGTGAGTCATCGCCATCATTCTTTAGGCTCCCGGCCGTCGACGTGGTCGGTGCCGGTCAAGCCGCGCGAGGCGAGCAATACGACGAGGAACAGTGCGGTCATGGCGAAGCTGATGACGATCGCCGTCAGTACCAGCGCCTGGGGCAGCGGGTCGGTGTAATGCAGCAAGTCCTGGGTCACGCCGTCCTTGATCACCGGTTCCTTGCCGATGAACAGGCTGCCCATGCTGAAAATGAACAGGTTGACTGCATATGACAGCAGGCACAGGCCCATGACCACCTGAAAGGTTCGCGGGCGCAGGATCAGCCAGACCCCGGACGCGGCAAGAATGCCGATGGCGATTGCGATGACTTCTTCCATCAGACGGCTCCTTTGCTGGCGACGGACTTGGGCAGCGAGGCCGTCTTGTGGCCGCGCACCGATTGGTGGGCGAGGGCGGTGAGGATCAACAGCGTCGATCCCACCACCACGGCGTACACGCCGACGTCGAAGAACAGCGCACTGGCGATATGGATATCACCGAGCAACGGCACGCTGATGTGCCAGGTGTGAGTGGTCAGGAACGGATAACCGGCGAGCAGCGCACCGAGACCGGTGGCAGTGGCGAACAGCAGCCCGGTGCCCATCCAGCGCAATGGCCGCAGGCTCATTTGTGCTTCGACCCACTGCGTGCCGGCAACCATGTATTGCAGGATAAAGGCCACCGACATCACCAGCCCGGCGACAAAACCGCCGCCCGGCTGATTGTGCCCGCGCATGAACAGATAAAACGACACCACCAGCGCGACAGGCAGCAACAGGCGCACCAGTACCGCTGGGACCATCATGAAACCGAGCGCGGTGTCGCTGGCCGAACGCGGGTTGACCAGATCGGTGACCACGTCGGGCGCGAGCAGACGTTGCTGCGCCGGCAATTGCAGGCTTTCCTTCGGTGGGCGGAAGCGGCGCAGCAGGGCGAATACGGTCAGCGCCACGGCGGCCAGCACGGTGATTTCGCCGAGGGTATCGAAACCACGGAAGTCCACCAGCATCACGTTGACCACGTTGCTGCCGCCGCCCTCGGGCAGGGCGCGACTGAGGTAGAACGAGGAAATATGGTTCGGCGTCTGCCGGGTGAGCATGGCGTAGGACAGCAGCGCCATACCCGCACCGACCGCAATCGACAGCAGCAAGTCGCGCAAACGGCGAATGCGTGCCTTGCGCAGGCTGCTCGGCAGTGGCGAGACTTCTTCGATGCGGCGCGGCAACCAGCGCAGGCCGAGCAGGATCAGCACGGTGGTTACCACTTCGACCGCCAGTTGCGTCAGCGCCAGGTCGGGCGCGGAGAACCAGACGAAGGTCACGCAGGTCATCAGACCACAGACGCTGACCATCGTCAGGGCGGCGAGACGGTGATATTTCGCCTGCCACGCGGCGCCAAGCGCACAGGCGATCGCCAGCAGCCACAGGGTCACGAAGACAATCGAACCGGGGATCTTCGGCCGGTCGCCCCAGGTCAGCGTGCTGTGCAGCATCGGGATCAGACCGGCGAGCACGGCGGCCGATACCATCAGAAACAGCTGCATCTGCAAGCGCTTGGTGCCCAGGCGCCGCTCGACGCGCCGGGCGATGCGCATCATTACGACCAGACTGCGCTCGAACAAACGCTTGCCATTGAAGCGGCCCACCAGCGGCGGGTACTTGAAACGGCCCAGCTTGAACTGCTTGCGCAGCAGCAGATAGAGAAGGATGCCGCCGGACATGGCGATCAGGCTCATGATCATCGGAGCGTTCAAGCCGTGCCAGATGGCCAGGCTGTATTCCGGCAACTCCCCACCAACTACGGGCAGCGCGGCAGCGGCGAGCAGTGGCCCGACGATCTGCGCCGGGAAAATCCCCACCAGCAGACAGGTGAAGACCAGCAACTCGACTGGGGCGCGCATCCAGCGTGGCGGCTCGTGCGGCGTATGCGGCAGGTCAGTGGCGGTGGGGGCGAAGAACACGTCGACGGTGAAACGCAGGGAGTAGGCGACGCTGAACATGCCGGCGATGGTCGCGACGATCGGCAGACTGGTTTCGACCCACGCGGTGGCGTTGATGAACACGGTTTCGGCGAAGAACATTTCTTTCGACAGGAAACCGTTGAGCAGCGGCACGCCGGCCATTGAGGCGCTGGCGACCATGGCCAGCGTTGCCGTATAGGGAATCAGCTTGATCAGGCCGCTGAGTTTGCGAATGTCACGGGTACCGCTTTCGTGGTCAATGATGCCGGCGGCCATGAACAGCGAAGCTTTGAACGTCGCGTGATTGAGAATGTGAAACACCGCCGCCACCGCGGCCAGTGAACTGTTCAGGCCCAGGAGCAAAGTGATCAGGCCGAGATGGCTGATGGTCGAGTAGGCCAGCAAACCTTTGAGGTCGTTCTGGAACATCGCGCAGTACGCGCCGAGCAACAGCGTACAGGCGCCGGCTCCGCTGACGATGTAGAACCATTCCTCACTGCCGGACAGCGACGGCCACAGACGTGCCAAAAGGAAAACCCCGGCCTTGACCATGGTCGCCGAGTGCAGATAGGCCGAGACGGGCGTCGGTGCCGCCATCGCGTGGGGCAGCCAGAAGTGAAACGGGAATTGCGCGCTTTTGCTCAGCGCGCCGATCAGGATGAGTGGCAAAAGAACAGGGTAGAGGGCATGTGCGCGAATCAGATCGCCGGCGGCCAGGACCTTGTCCAGGTCATAGCTGCCGACAACATGGCCGAGAATCATGACCCCGGCCAGCAGACATAGCCCGCCAGCACCGGTGACCATCAGCGCCATATAAGCACCGCGCCGCGCATCGGCGCGGTGGTGCCAGTAGCCGATCAGCAGGAACGAGAAGAGGCTGGTCAATTCCCAGAAGAACACGATCTGAATCAGGTTGCCGGAGATCACCAGCCCGAGCATGGCGCCCATGAACGCCAGGAAAAATGCGAAAAAGCGCGGTACCGGGTCGTCCGGCGACATGTAATAACGGGCATATAAAGAGACAAGTGTGCCGATGCCCAGCACCAGCATCGAGAACAGCCAGGCGAAGCCGTCCATGCGCAGAACGAAGTTCAGCCCCAGACTCGGCAACCACATGAATTCTTCGCGGATCACGCCGCCGTAGGCGATTTGCGGGTACAGCATCGCGACCTGAACGGTACCGATCAAAGCGACCAGGCCCGCCAGCAGGGATTCGGCATTACGCGCATTGTGCGGCAGCACCGCTGCCAGACAGCTGCCAATGAACGGCAGAAGCAGTAGAACTATCAGGGACATAGGCTTCTAATCTGCGGAAGTTTGTGAAGCATCATACGTGCCAGCTCCCTGATCACCAAACGCGAGGATGTCTCAGAATCCTACAAAGTAGTTGGGATTTGTGTGTTTGGCGTTGTTTCAGAGGTAACGATGGTGCGCTGCTTTCGCGAGCAGCCAGAAGAGATTGCGGGTCACCCCTGCGTTTCCCTCTCCAGCTCAGCTTCTGCCTCGGTAGACCTTCCCTTGGTCTTCAGCTCACTGATAATCACCGCCGCAACAATCAACCCGGCCCCAACCAGCGCAATTGCCGGCAAGCGCTCCCCGGCAATCCGTCCGACAATCCCGGCCCACACCGGTTCACCGGCATAGATCAACGTCGCCCGAGTCGGCGAAACACTCTTCTGTGCCCAGTTCATCGCTACCTGAATCGCCGCACTCGCCGCGCCCAGGCCCAAAGCGGTCGCCAGCAACAACCAGGAAAAATCCGGAATCACTTCACCGGTCGGGACTACCAGCAAGAACGACAACACCGCCGTCACCGCCAGTTGCACCACCGTCACTCGCCGCACATCCACCTGCCCGGCGAAAGTGCTGATCAAAATGATTTCAGCAGCAATCGCAACGGCGCTGATCAATGTCGCAATTTCTCCGGGACTGAAATTCAGCGCCGCCCCTGAGGGACCCGACAACAACATCAAACCGGTAAACGCCAGCATGATCCCGATACTTGGCATCAACCCCGGACGCCGTCCCAGCACCAGCCATTGCAGCAGCGGCACAAACGGCACGTACAGCGCGGTAATGAACGCCGACTGACTGCTCGGAATGCTTTGCAGCCCGACCGTCTGCAAGCCATAACCAAGCATGATCGCTACACCGATGAACGACCCTGCCTTGACTTCGAACAAGGTCAACTCGCGCAGGTGCCGCCATGAAAACATCGCGACAATCGCCGCCGCTGCGGCGAAGCGCAGGCCGACGAAAAACATCGGGCCACTGACCGTCATGGCATGTTGCACAATCAGAAACGTGCCGCCCCAGATCATGGTGATCAGCACCAGCACGCACTCGGCTTTGCTGAAGCGGGAGAAGCGGATTCGGGACGCAGAATTGTTTGGCGACATCATGACCTTGCGCACATTAAAAGGGAGGCTGCACAATTGCCGCCAACGTTGCGCAGTATACTGCCCAACCCCACCGAGTGAGCAATATAGTGCACAAAGATTTGACTCAGCGAGCCTCCGTTCTGCAACACGTCAGCCAGAACGTTCGGCGCCTGCGCCATGCTGCGGACTTGAGCCAGACCGCGCTGGCGGAAAAATCCGGGGTGAGCCGACGGATGCTGGTAGCAATCGAGGCAGGCGAAAAGAATGTCAGCCTGACCACGCTTGATCGCGTTGCCGAAGCGCTTGACGTTGCCTTCAGCGATCTGATCCAAGCGCACGATGCGCGCGACCCGAGCCGGATCAATGAGGTTGCCTGGGCGGGCACGATTCCCGGCAGCAGAGCCGTGCTACTGTCCAAAGCCACCGCGAGCCGCGAAGTCGAACAATGGGAATGGTGCCTGCAACCGGGCGAAGTTTATCCGTCGCAACCGGACGCCGATGGCTGGAGCGAGCAGATCTACGTATTTGAAGGATGCCTGACACTGATGCTCGGCGATCAGGCGCAGTACATCAATAAAGGAGAGTTTTTCATGTTCGCCAGCAATCAACCGCATGCCTACCGCAACGATGGCGATGTGGCTGCGCGGTTCGTGCGTAATGTGGTGATCTGAATGGAGCAGCCTGCGGACATCCTGATCATCGGCGGCGGCCTCAGTGGCACCATGCTGGCGGTGCAATTGTTACGCCTGCCTGGGCAACGAAGAATTGCGATCATCGAGCCGCGTGCTGAACTGGGACGTGGTGAGGCTTACAGCGCAGTTGAGTTGGGACATACGCTGAACGGCAACGCGGCGCGGATGAGCGTCGACCCGGATAATCCTGATGATCTGACGCAGTGGCTGACCGCGCATATTGCCGGCGGCGGCTGGCCGGAATCGGCTGAGCAGGACGTGCCGGTCAGTGAGCTGTTTCCGCCGCGTGGCCTGTTCGGGGTCTATGTGCAACAGCGTCTGGCTGAGGCCCGGGCGGTGGGCGCGCTGCAAGGTTCGAGCGTAGAACACATCTGTGCTGAAGCCGTTGACTTGCAAAGCGGGACCGGCTCAATGCAGCTCACCCTGAGCGATGGCCAGGTTTTGCGTGGAGCGCAGGCAGTGCTGGCCACCGGCATGTTCCCCGCCGCTCGCACGCCGCAGACCCAATCCAGTGGCCTCAATGCCGCCGCGCTGGACCCTTGGGATGTCGCTGTGATGCGCAAACTGGACCCGCAATCCATCGTGCTCATTATCGGCTCCGGGCTGACGATGGTTGATGCCGTGGTGTCGCTTGAGCAGGCCGGGCATCGCGGGCCGATCGAGGTGTTCTCCCGGCATGGCCTGCTGCCGCACGTGCGCCGTCAACCGCCGGCCTGGGTGGATTTTCTGGCGCAGGATCACAGCATTCGTACGCCCCGCCAGTTGCTGCGCGAGTTGCGTCGACATTGTCGCGACGCAGTCGCCCAAGGCATCGACTGGCAGGCGCCGCTGGATACGGTTCGCGCGCACATCGCGCGGTTGTGGAGTCAGGCGACTGACGTGCAGCGTCGACAATTCGTACGGCATGTACGGCCATGGTGGGAGAGTCATCACCATCGTTCGCCGCCACTGAGCGCCGAGTTGATCGAACGGCTGCACAAGCAAGGGCGCTTGCGCATTCACGCCGCGTCTTTCAAGGGCATTGAGCCCGGCGCGGGCGATGCTGTGACCATTCGCATCCGTCCGCGGGGTGAGACTGAAACAGGCGTGGTCAGCGGTGCGGCGCTGATCAACTCCAGCGGTATCGAATACGACTGGCGGCGAGTCGCACGACCGTTGCCGCAGCAATTGCTGGCGCGGGGACTGGTGCAGCCGGGGCCGCTGGCGCTGGGGATTACAGCAAAGGACGGCGCAGTGGTGGATGCCGAAGGGCAGGTGAGCGCTCGGTTGTTCGCCATGGGCCCGCCGTTGCGCGGGATGTGGTGGGAAAGTACGGCGGTGACGGACGTCGCTGCGCAGGCTAAAGCGTTGGCTCGGCGGTTGGTGGATAGCCCGAAAGATTGATGTGTTCTTTCGGGCTTCTTCGCGAGCAGGCTCCCTCCCACAGGGGGATTGAGGTTGTGACTCCAATTTGCGCCACACCACAAATCCTGTGGGAGCGAGCTTGCTCGCGAAAGCGTCATCTGATTCAACGTCTCTGTTGAATGAAAGACCGCTATCGCTGGCAAGCCAGCTCCCACATTGGGTGTGCGTTACGACTTGAAATTACGCGACGACGCGATAGCACGGCACATACGCCGCGCCGCCCGGCAGCTTCATCCGGTGCTGGGCGACGAAGGCTTTGAGCAGCGCATCAAGCGGCTGCATGATCGCCGCATCACCACGGATCTGATATGGCCCGTGTTCCTCGATCAGGCGAATGCCCTTGTCCTTGACGTTACCGGCGACAATTCCGGAAAACGCCCGACGCAGATTGGCGGCCAATTCGTGGGGCGGCTGGTCGCGATGCAGTTTCAGGTTGGCCATGTTTTCGTGGGTCGGATCGAACGGGCGCTGGAAGCCCTCGTCGATCTTCAGCAGCCAGTTGAAGTGGAACGCATCGTTACGCTCGCGGCGGAACTGCTTCACCGCTTTCAGGCCTTGAGTCATCTGCCGCGCCACTTCGGCCGGGTCATCGATGATGATCTCGTAATGCTGCTTCGCAGCTTCGCCGAGGGTCGCGATGACGAACGCATCCAGCTGTTCCAGATACGGCGCGGCATGCTTCGGCCCGGTGAGGATGACCGGGAAGGGCAGGCCTGCGTTGTCCGGGTGCATCAGGATGCCGAGCAGGTAGAGGAACTCTTCGGCCGTACCGGCGCCGCCCGGGAAAATGATGATGCCGTGGCCGACACGGACGAAGGCTTCCAGACGCTTTTCGATGTCCGGCAGGATCACCAGCTCATTGACGATCGGGTTCGGCGCTTCGGCGGCGATGATGCCTGGCTCGGTCAGGCCGAGGTAGCGACCGCCGTGAATGCGCTGTTTGGCATGGGCAATGGTCGCGCCTTTCATCGGGCCTTTCATCACGCCAGGGCCGCAACCGGTGCAGATGTCGAGACTGCGCAGGCCCAGTTCGTGGCCGACTTTCTTGGTGTATTTGTACTCTTCGGTATTGATCGAGTGGCCGCCCCAGCACACCACGATTTTCGGCTCGACGCCCGGGCGCAGGGTGCGCGCGTTGCGCAGCAGATGGAACACGTAGTCGCTGATGCCCTGGGAATTGCTCAGGTCGATGCGCTGGCTGTCGAGTTCGTTCTCGGTGTAGACAATATCGCGCAGGGCGCTGAAGAGCATTTCGCGGGTGCTGGCGATCATCTCGCCGTCGACGAACGCGTCAGCCGGAGCGTTCAGCAGTTCCAGGCGAACACCGCGATCCTGTTGGTGAATGCGGATTTCGAAGTCCTTGTAGGCTTCGAGGATGGTCTTGGCATTATCGACATGCGCGCCGGTGTTGAGGATGGCCAGGGCGCACTGGCGGAAGAGGGTATAGGTGCTGCCGGATCCGGCTTCGCTCAGTTGCTGAACTTCACGTTGAGAAAGGGTTTCCAGACTGCCTTTCGGGCTGACCGAGGCATTGATTACGTGTCGTTGGGTCATGCAGTGATCCTTAAAACGATGTCATCCACAACGCAGCGGATGGCATCCGAATAGTGTGTATCCATGAATGAAGATGGCACGATCTGCGTTATACCGCCATGTCCCGTTGGACTTTGAAAAGATGAAAAGGAGCCCCAGCATAGCTAAAACCCGGTGCGATGCGATAATGCGCTGGCGAGTTTTTTCCGTTGCGCGTTTTGCCACTCAAGGAAGTCATTTTCGATGTTCGAGATTCAGCCGATGGACCCCGCTACCTTTCGTCAGCAGACCCGCCGCAGCACGATCATTATCGCCGTGCTGTTTCTGCTGCTGGCCATGCTGTTTTCGTCGGTCGCGGTGGCAGTGTTCGGTGAACCCGACGGGGATAACCTGCGTTTCAATGTCGGCGGCGTATTCGTGGCGTTTCTGCTGACGGCGGCGCTGTTGCGCGGGCGTTTCTGGCATCAGACCTGGATGGCCCCGGCGGTGTACAGCTGGCGCCTCAAGCGCAATCTGATGAGCATCACCAATGTCATGCATCAGGTGACAGCCGCGGTGCAGAACAACGATCCGACGGCGATGAAGGTGTTGCGTTTCTATCACCTCGGATTGCTGCAAATGCATGAGCTGGACGGCAACTCCAGCGATCATGGACAACTGCGTGACGAAGTCGAACAGCACAAGGCGCGGATGCAGGCGCAGGGACTTGATTCTGACCAGCCACGCTTCGATCCGCAGTGGCTGGAAACGTTGAAACCGGCCTCGCGTTAAAACGGAATGCGCCGGGCCCGGCGCAGTTTCCACGAGCGCAGCAGTCGTGCGTACACCAACAGGTTGACCGCCAGTACCACGCTGCCGAGGGCCAGTTGAATCTGTGGCGTCAGACCGGCCGGGTAGATGATCGGCCAGATGTAATGCTCAATGAAGCCGCCGGCGTATTCGGTCTGCCCGGCCGCGTGGCGCATGAGGTTTTCCCAGTAGGTCAACGGACAGGTCAGGTGCAATCCCTCGACCGCCACGCCCCATGCGGCCGCCGGCAAGTGCAGCCACATCAAACGTGGCCAGCGCAGCACCAGCAGCCCGCCGAACAGCACGAACAAGATGAAACACAAGTGAAACAGCACCAGCCCGTCGGCGGCGATTCGGTAGAGCATGGCGTCTTCCTGACGTAAGGGTGGATGGCGCTATGGTACGCCGCGCGGGATAAAATTCCTTGGTGAATTCGGGCGCGCAAAAGTGTTCTACCCTTTAACGATCATCAACTGTTCTGAGGTGAGGTGCACATGGCAACTGAGCAAACGCGTGCGGAAGATGATGAGCCAACAGAAGAAGAAATCGAGCGGCAAAAGAGGCAGGAAAAAACCTGGAAGCACGATGACAGCCGCGAGTTGTCGGACCGCGATCAGGAGCGTCCGCTGAAACCTTGAACAACCCATACGAAGAGCCCCGCAGCAGCGGGGCTCTTCGCGTTCAGAGGTCTGCCAGCTGCGTGAAGTCCGGGTAGGTCGCGCGATACCCCAACGTTCGATCGATCCACGCATTGAGCTCATTGACCATCACCGGCGGATGGCCGGGATAACCCTCGAGGGTGCTGCGCAGGGTGCGTTCGATATCGGGCACGCTGTGCAGGTTTCGGGTCTTGATGTAATGGCCGATAAAACAGTCGAGTTCCAGGCGTTCTGTCTTGGACAGATGGACACACTTCAGGCCGCTGACCTGTTTGATTGCAAAATCGTCGCTCACTTATTTCTCTGCAAGGCTTGAAAGTTGTTGATGGATTCCTGATTTCTTTGACTCTTTGGTCAACTGGTATACCAATCGGAAAGGCGGCGCGCATGCTATCCGCAGCGCGGGAAAATGTATGTATGACTGTCGAAATGTCTGACAGGCGGTTGATTCGCTCAAACGGCTGTTTTACGGGCGTTGTATCGCGGTTGAAACACTTTTTGTAACGCAGGGGACTCAGTGGCGGCGTTGCTTGATTAACGCAAGGATGGACGGATTATTTAGTCGACTCGTTCTATCAATTGCGCACCCTGATGACGCGTATTGCCGACCGCTTTGCCGACTTTGTACCATTCGAAGGCATCACTGGGCTCGCCTTCAAACAGCAGCATCTGCTCGGCGCGCTCCACTGGCGTAGCCGGATCAAGCCATTCCCGAGCTCGCGCCGAATCGAAGACCACCGGGCGGCGGTCGTGAATATCGAGCAGGCCGCCCAGGCTGTCAGCGGTGATGATGACGAACCCGTCGTCCTCCCTCGGCGCAACCCCCGGTGCCGGAAATTGGCCGATACCGGCACAGAAGACCGGAGCCTGATCCGCCCGACGAATCAACCAGGGCTGTCGGGATTTTTCCCCGCTATCAACCCATTCATACCAATTGTCGACCGGCACGATCAGCCGCTGCCGCCAGATCGCCCGGAAGAACGCGCCGTGGGCGACTTTCTCTACCCGAGCGTTGATAGGCGGGGCACGATCCTTGGCCCAATGCGGCCGCCAGCCCCAACGCAAATTATCGGCATGAATGGCCTGTTCGTGCTGGTGCAGAACCGCCAGCGTAGTGGTGGGCGCTGCGTTGTAGCGATTGAGCGGCGCATCGCCAACGTGATTGATCAACGCATCGGGGATGCTCAGCACCGCAACGAAATCGTGAATCCCACGGTACTGCGTGAGTCTTCCGCACATGGATGAAATCTCCTTGAGGAAATTTGAGTCTAGTCGGACCTGCGTGCCGGCCGATGACGCACTGAAACCAGCACCGGAACCAAACCCTGTGTACCTTATCCAACCTGCGCTCGCGGATAGCCGCGCAGGGATGGACAAAGGCGATGGAGTTTTGCCATTCGACAACACGACGGCCTCGGCCTCAGGGCAAGACATGACATCCGGATGCAAACTTCTTTGTGTTGCGCTCATCGCGCTCGGTCTGGCCGGTTGCATCGCCGCGCCGATTGAAATGACCACGCAAACCGAAACGCGCCTGATGGCCCAGGCCCCCGTACGTTTTTTGCTGACGTTCGATGATGGCCCAAGTGCTTCAGGGTTGTGGAATCCAACGGCGACGGTGCTCGACAGCCTCAAAAGCAATCCGCTGCAGGCAAATATCAAAGCCGTGTTTTTCGTGCAGACCCGAGCACCCCGAGCAGGCAACAGCGAGATCGGTCGCAGCCTGATGCGGCGTGAACACGGCGAGGGACATATTCTCGCTTTCCACACCGCGACTCATTGGCACACCAACCATCGCTCGCTCGAACCGCAAGAACTGGAGCAGTCGCTGACCGATGGCAGTGCTGACATCGCCGCTATCACCGGGGCGCAGCCCAAGCTGTTGCGCCCACCGTTCTGGAACTACGACAAGCGCACATTTGCGGCCTATCAAAAACACGGCTTGCATGTCTTGCTCACGGACCTGAGTGCCAACGACGGCAAGATCTGGGGCTTCAACGCCAGCCCTCGGCGTCGGGCGAACATGCTGCGGCAGTTATCGGAAGTGCGCGAGCGCATCGCCGAGGGTCAATTGCCGACGGTGGACAGGGTAATTCCGGTCGTGGTGACGTTCCATGACCTCAATCGCTACACCGCGCGCCACACTCGCGAATATCTGCAGATTCTGCTCGATAGCGCGGCGGCGACCGGGGTCAGACTGGCGGACAAGCCGTTCTACGACAATCAGGCCTCACTGGAAAAAGCTGCGTTGGCGCGTACGGTTCAGCAAAGCGCTGAGCCGGTGAATCTGCCCGGAATGTGGAACTGGATCTGGGATCACGACGCGCATTGAATGGCATGAGTGAGTTGTGATCGGCTTGGCATTCTCGAGCGGGCAGTAAACACACCGTGGGTCTATGCTCGATGGATCGATTCTCCGCCTGCGAGGCGCCCGTCCATGCTTGCCATTGCCGATATCTGCCGGATCGTCGAGTCAGGCTTCCCCACGTTCAAGTGTGATTGCACACCGACCGGGCAAGGTCTGTTGCGGATCAAGGTGTATGAGCCGGGCAGTGGGCGTGTCGAGTTGTTGCTTGACGGCGTTTCTCCCGAGCATCTGGTGACGATTCGCGATATTTCAAATTTCATTGGTGAGTTGCGCACGGAAATCAGCGCCGGTCGCCGGGCGTTCGCTGGCTGATCGTTATAAACGCCGTTGAAAGGCCTGCACGATGCGCCTTGTCGCTTCATTGGTTTCAAGATTGTGCACGGCATCGAGCGGGTACCAGATGCAATCGACGATTTCGTTCTGCGGGCGCACGTCGTCGAGGTTGACCACCGAAGCCTCGTACACATGATGCCGCGTACTGCCCGCCTGAAAATCCATCAGGTACAGGACGTCCTCCGCATTGAGCCCGGTTTCCTCCTGCAACTCGCGCACGGCTGCCGCCGCACGGGTTTCCCCGGGTTCGACTTTGCCCCCGGGTAATGACCAGTGATGGCGGGGTTTGCGTACCAGGAGGATATGGCGATCCTGCTCGCAAATGACGGTGGCGCGTACTTTCATGATTGCCCTGTTGATGCGTGTCATAAATCTGTAATCAATCTGCAATATTCGAGCCGCAAGCGGATTTAAAGGTTCCCTCTTGATTCGGAGCCATTTGCGTAGCAAAAAGTGCCAGTGAATTGACATGTGCCAGGGCTAATCCGGTTTACACCGCAGCGGGGAGCGGGTGTAAGGTAAGCCCGTACACCGAAAACACCGTTGACGAAATGGAGGTGCTCATGAGCATTCCAATGCTGAACAAGCTGCACATGAACGGTTATGACGTGCTTAGCGTGAACAACGGCCCATGGCGGGTTTGCACTCAGGGCGACCGGTTGGCGTCATTCACCAGCAGGGAGGAAGCGATGGCCTATGCGGCGGCGCTTCCTGGTTACAAGCAACGCGCCAAGCGGGTGCAAAGCCAGAACGTGAGTTGATGCGTTATAACGAAAGAGCCCCGGTTTCGACCGGGGCTTCTGTTTGGATCAGGAGTCAGTGCACCTTGATTCGGCTGATGGTCCGGGCTTTTACCTCCTTGGCATAGATCTGCAATCTCTCTTCGTCGTTTTGCAGGATTTCGCAAGACCGCAACACAGTCTGGGCGTCTGCCTCGTTACCTGATTTGCGCAATTGTTCGGCAATGCGCTTGAGGTCGACCGCCGACCACCTCAGGTCCGACGCCACGCTTTGCAAATCCCGTTGAAGTTCGTGTTCGTATTCATTGAGCCGCATGATCACCTCCAGAACATTCTCGGTAGAAAAGAGTAGTCGCATTTTTCCACCTGGGGCCAGGCCATCTGACGCCCGGCTGAACCGATGTAAAAAATTGTCCAAACCCCGGTAACGGCGGGGTGCCACGATGGATGTGCACGCCGTTAAACGGTACATTCACGTTTTTTCGGAACAGGTAAACAGCATGCGCGTATGGATCGGCACTTTGGCACTGGCCCTGTTGACGGGTTGCTCGTTACCAGCATCGCTGGTGCCGGGCGAGCCAAACCTCAGCAAGACCAGTGACAAGCCTCCCAAGGAATATGCCGCGTGTTTGTTACCGCTGTGGCAGAAGGACGTGGCCAAGACTTCGCAGACGTCTATTTCCAACGGCTACCGGATTACCGCGCCGAGCATTATCACGGCGGATGAGATTCTCGATATCGTCAAATACAAGGACGGCAGCAAAGTGTCCCTCTATCAGGGGCCGCCTTGGGCCAAGTCCGGATCGCTGCGCCAATCGGTGCGTGACTGCCTGTAACCGGGCGCCCGGATCTCAAAAAAGGCAGACACCGAAGTTCGGTGTCTGCCTTTTTTCATTGGATGGAGACTCCCGCCAAACGCTCGCAATGAGCTGTGACAGTTGCCCGCGAGGCGCAGCAGGATCCTTGACTAGGCTGTGGATGTCGGCCCGTGACGGGATCGGCATGACTGAAAGGAGTCTCGGATCATGGATGATCTGGTCAAGGACATCATTCCGCTGTTGCAGTACCTCATCCCGGGGTTTCTATCGACCTGGATCTTCTATTCACTTACGGCATTCAAACGACCGGATACGTTCGGCCAGATCGTGCAGGCGCTGATATTCACATTTGTGATTCAGGGCGCGGTGTTGGCGGTGGGCAACCTCTGTTTGTGGATTGGCTCGAAGGGTTTTTCATTAGGAAACTGGGATGATCGGGCGCAAACGCTCTGGGCATTTGTGTTTTCGCTGATGCTGGGATTGTTTGCCTGTTACCTGGCTACGAGTGACAAATTGCACGGCTGGTTACGTAAGCGAAACGTCACGAAACAATCTTCTTTCCCCAGTGAATGGTTCTGCGCTTTCGCCCAGTTCGACCGGTTCATAACCCTGCATTTACATGACGAGAGGCGCGTGTTTGGCTGGCCTGTCGAGTGGCCGTCCGAATCCAGTTGTGGGCAGTTCGTGATGCAGAATCCACGTTGGGTTAATGACGATGGCAAGTCGACGCCTTTTGGTGCCGAAATTTTGCTGATAGATTCCGCGCAAGTTAAGTGGGTTGAATTCAGCCCGGTATCAGAGGGTTCATCATGACGACTGCAAGAGCACCGCGACCAATGCCAAAGCAATACGAACGCCTGTTCACTGGGCCTGACGGCAAGCCGCTGGAGGAGCCGTTGATCAAAGCCCCGAGCGCTCCGCCTCCGCTCAAATACAGGTTGCCACAATAATTTTCAGCCCCAACCCTGCACCACCGCCCGGCGAATCGCCTCCAGCAACATCGCGAACGCCGGGTTGTCATTGTTCTCACGCCAGATTAGATGCAGCTCGCTCTGCACCCCTTCGCCCAGATCGATCTCGCGAAACACCACATTCCTGAACACCACGCTGGTCGCGCAACGCGGTACCAGCGCCAGACCCATGCCAGCGTTGACCAGCGCCAGAATCGTCAGTGACGAGCCCAGCCACTGCACGTAATCCGGCGCCACCCGCGCTGAACGCAGCGTGCCGGTCAACAGTTCGTTGAACGGCGGATAGGCTTCATGGGAGTACATCAGGAACGGTTGTTTATCCAGATCAGCCACTGATACCTCAGCTGCATTGGCCAACCGATGCCCGCTCGGCACCGCCAGCACAAATGGTTCGCGCACCAGGCATTCGGTGGCATAGCCCGGTTCCTGCAATGGCGCCCGGGCGATGCCCAGGTCGATACGACGAGCGCGCAAGGCCTCGTGCTGCTGATAGGTATTCATCTCTGCCAGATCTATTTTCACCTGAGGCTGTTTAAGTCGCGCTTCGGCGATCACCTTGGGCAGAAATTCATATACCGCGCTGCCGACGAACGCGATGTTCACCGAGCCAATGTCGCCCTCGGCAAACCGGCGTGCGGTGATCGCTGCTTGCTGGGCGCGCTCCAGCAGATTCTGCGCTTCGACGAAAAATGCCCGGCCGGCTGCCGTCAGCGCAACGCTGCGGGTACTGCGGGTGAACAGTTCGACGCCAAGGTGATGCTCCAGCAGCTGAATCTGCCGGCTCAGCGGCGGCTGGGTCATGTTCAGGCGCTCGGCGGCGCGGCGAAAGTTGAGTTCGGTGGCGACCGTGGTGAAACAGCGCAGTTGGGTGAGCTCGAACATTGATCTAATCCGGGTATCAATCGAGTGCCTGTTTAGATTAGACGGGATCAATGCGCGACGTCCATGATCGGCTCATTGCTTCAAGTCATCCCTAAAAAAACAAGATCGGGAGTCGCCCCTTGAAAACCCTCCAGAGTCCGCCGGACATCACGGTGCTCGCCCGCGCCGCCGCCAAGGTCAAACGCCACGTGCTCCCGCTGTTCGTGGTGATGTTCATCGTCAATTACATCGACCGGGTCAATATCGGTTTCGTGCGCAGCCATCTGGAAACCGATCTGGGTATCGGCGCAGCGGCGTACGGACTTGGCGCCGGGCTGTTTTTCATCGGTTACGCACTGTTCGAAGTGCCGTCGAACATGCTGTTGCAGCGCTACGGCGCGCGGGTCTGGCTGACGCGGATCATGTTCACCTGGGGCGCCGCAGCCATGGCCATGGCCTTCGTTCAAGGTGAAGCCAGCTTCTATGTACTGCGCTTTATTCTTGGGGCGGCCGAGGCCGGGTTCTTCCCGGGGATCATTTACTACTTCACCCAGTGGCTGCCAGCGTCCGAGCGCGGCAAAACCATGGCGGTGTTTCTCAGCGGCTCGGCGATTGCCTCGGTCATTTCCGGCCCGGTGTCCGGTGCGCTGTTGCATATCAGCGGATTGGGCATGCACGGCTGGCAGTGGATGTTTCTGATCGAAGGCGCAGCGTCGGTGGTGTTGTGTGCTTTCGTCTGGTTCTGGCTGCAATCGCACCCGCGCCAAGCCAAGTGGCTGAGCGAGGAAGAGCGAGACGCACTGGTCGCGGCGATTGCCGAGGAGCAGCGCGCTCGCGAAGCGGTACAAGTCGCCAAGCCGTCGATGTTAAAGCTGTTGGCTGACCGACAGATCGCGCTGTTCTGCTTCATCTATTTTTCCATTGCCCTGACCATTTACGGCGCGACGTTCTGGTTGCCGAGCATGATCAAGAAGATGGGTAACCTCGGAGATTTCCAGGTCGGGCTGCTCAATTCGATTCCGTGGATCATTTCGATTGTCGCCATGTATGGCTTCGCAGCGATGGCCGGCAAATGGAAATTCCAGCAGGCCTGGGTCGCGCTGACCCTGGTGATCGCCGCCATCGGCATGTTCATGTCGACCACCGGCGGCCCGGTGTTTGCCTTCGTCGCCATCTGCTTTGCCGCCATCGGCTTCAAAGCGGCATCGGCGCTGTTCTGGCCGATTCCGCAAAGCTATCTGGACGCGCGCATCGCTGCGGCGGTGATCGCGCTGATCAATTCCATCGGCAACCTTGGCGGCTTCGTCGCGCCGACCGCGTTCGGCATTCTCGAACAAACCACCGGCTCCATCGAGGGCGGCCTGTATGGCTTGGCGGCGACATCGCTGGTCGCCGCCGTGGGGATCTTCTTCGCCCGCACGGCGCCTGGCGCCAAAGGCAAAACCCCGGCAAAACCAAGTGACGAAGCCGCCGTTGTGGCGCCGGCTCGTCCGGCTGCGAGCCACTGAATCGATTGTTGATCCGTCAGGAGCGTTATCTTGAAAATCACCCGTGTCAGCGTCACCCCGATTGCCTTTCGCGATCCGCCACTGCTCAACGCCAGTGGCATCCACGAACCTTTTGCCCTGCGCTCGATCATCGAGATTGAAAGTGACAACGGTTACATCGGCCTCGGCGAAAGCTACGGCGATGCGCCGGCGCTGGCGATCCAGCAACAATTGCAGACCCAGTTGATCGGCCTTGATCCGTTCAACCTCAATCAGTTGCGCGCAATCGTGCAGGCCACCGTGGGGGCGAATAAACCCGCCAGCGTCGCTGGCGCTGAACTGGCCCCCGGTTCCCACGCCAGCAAAGCGGTGAGCAATGCCTACTCGGCATTCGAAGTAGCGTTTCTCGATTTGCAGGCGCACTACCTGAACGTGCCGCTGGTGGACCTGCTCGGCGGCGCGATTCGCGATGAAGTGCCGTTCAGCGCTTACCTGTTTTTCAAGTACGCCGAGCATATCGACTCGCCCTACAGGCCGGACGACTGGGGCGAGGCGCTGAGCGAGCAGCAGATCGTCGCGCAGGCAGCGCGGATGATCGAGGCGTACGGATTCAAGAGCATCAAGCTCAAGGCCGGCACCTTGCCGCCGGAGCATGAAGTGGCTTGCATCAAGGCACTGAAAAAAGCCTTTCCGGGTTTTCCGCTGCGCATCGACCCGAACGGCAACTGGTCGCTGGAGACGGCGATTCGCATGGCCGAACTGCTCGGCGATGACCTGCAGTATTACGAAGACCCAACGCCGGGCCTTGATGGCATGGCTGAACTGCACAAACGCACCGGTCTGCCCTTGGCGACCAATATGGTCGTCACTGATTTCGACGAGTTCCGCCGCAGCGTTGCGTTGAACAGCGTGCAGATCGTCCTCGCCGACCACCATTACTGGGGTGGCCTGCGGGATACGCAGACACTGGCGAAAATGTGCGACGTGTTCGGCCTCGGCGTGTCGATGCATTCCAATTCGCACTTGGGTATCAGCCTGATGGCCATGGCGCACGTTGCGGCGGCAGTGCCGAATCTGGATTACGCCTGCGACACCCACTACCCGTGGCAGGAGCCGGACGAGGAAGTGATCAAGGGCGGCAAGCTGCCGATTGTCGATGGCTGCGTGAAGATCACCCGTGCGCCGGGGTTGGGGCTGGAACTGGACCATGAGCAACTGGCCAAGCTGCATGATCAGTACCTGACGTGCGGCATTCGCCAGCGCGATGATGTGCGGCAGATGCAGCGGTACAAGGCGGATTGGCGGGCGGTCAAACCGAGATTTTAAGGTCGTTGCGACTGGCTTCTTCGCGAGCAGGCTCGCTCCCACACTTGGCATACGTTTCCCTGTGGGAGCGAGCCTGCTCGCGAATGGCCGCGACTCGATCCTTCAGAGGGTATGAACCAGCCAATCCCTGAACGCCTTCAACGAAGGCAAATTCTCATTACGCGGCGGGTACACCAGGTAATAGCTGCGTCGGCTGGTAATCGGCTCGCCCAGTTGCAGCAATTCGCCCTTGAGCAATTCCTCCTCGACCAGAATCCGCGGCACCAGACCAACGCCGATATTGGCGCGTACTGCCTGAATCAAGTGCGAGGTCATTTCGAAGCTTGGCCCGATCCGCATGCTGCGATGCGGCAGTTGATGATGGCTGAACCATTCCGCCCACGCCTGGGCATTGCTGCTGACGTTGAGCAGCAACTGCCCCGCAATGTGCCGCTCGGCCTCATCGCGTTCAGTCGCCGACAGCTGCGCGCTGGCAATCGCCACCAATTCTTCGGTGTGCAGGGGCAGGGCGGTCAGGCCTGGCCACTCCCCGCCGCCGACACAGATGGCGGCGTCGATTTCGCTGGTGTCGAAGTCGATGGTTTCGATCCGCGAATGCAAGTGCACGGTCATGCCCGGGTGCGCCGTGTAGAAATCCTTCAACCGTGGCAGCAGCCATTTCGAGCCGAAGGTCGGCAGCGTCGCCAGGCGCAGGCTATGGATGCCCGAACCAAACGCCATTGCCTGCAAGGTTGCGCTGCGAATCTGTCCGAGGGCTTCAGTGAGCTCGCGCTGATACATGCGCCCGACATCGGTCAGCACCACTTGCCGGCCCTCGCGACTGAACAGGCGCATGCCGAGCATCCTCTCGAGAATCTGTACCTGGCGGCTGACCGCGCTCTGCGTCAGTGACAGCTCATGGGCGGCGCGGGTGTAGCTCTCGTGGCGAGCGGCGGCCTCGAAAGCCAGCAGCAGCGACATGGACGGTGTGAGGGTGCGCGGATTCATTCGTAAAACTCATCGATAGCGGGTCGAAATTACGCTTGTTCCATGGCTGGCCAGCAATGAACATGGGCGCAATCAGATGGCGGAGCCTGACGCAATCATTCCTTGCGCACAACTGTTCACCGCCACACAGCCCGATTTGACCGAGATGACCCGACCGATGATTGCCCAGCTGTCGCCTGCCAAAGCCCTGACCGGCGATTACCAACAATTCCTCGCCGCCCTGAAGGACAGCGGCTTTCGCGGTGAAATCAGCGCTGATTATGCCAGCCGCGTGGTGCTCGCGACCGACAACTCGATCTATCAGCGCTTGCCGCAAGCGGCGGTGTTTCCGCTGGATTCGGACGATGTGGCACGTGTCGCACGGCTGATTGGCCAACGGGCGTACGAGAAGGTGGTGATCACCCCGCGTGGCGGTGGCACCGGCACCAACGGTCAATCGCTGACGGACGGCATCGTCGTCGACCTGTCGCGGCACATGAATCGCATTCTGGAAATCAATGTTGAACAACGCTGGGTGCGGGTGCAGGCCGGGGTGGTCAAGGACCAACTCAACGCCGCGCTGAAGTCCGCCGGGCTGTTTTTCGCTCCGGAACTGTCGACCTCGAACCGCGCCACGGTCGGTGGCATGATCAACACCGACGCCAGCGGCCAGGGCAGTTGCACCTACGGCAAGACCCGCGACCATGTGCTGGAACTGGAGATGATCCTGCGCGGCGGCGAGCGTCTGCACGGTCTGCCGCTGGCCGAGGATGAGCTTGCAGCGCAGTGCGCCCGCGATGATCGCGTCGGCGAAATCTATCGTTGTGCGCGGCAGATCATTGATGAACAGGGCGAGCTGATCAAGGCACGCTTTCCCGATCTCAACCGCTGCCTGACCGGTTATGACCTGGCGCATCTGCGCGAGGCCGACCAGCGCTTCAACCTCAATAGCGTGCTCTGCGGCGCTGAGGGCTCGCTGGGCTTCGTCGTCGAAGCGCGGCTCAACGTGCTGCCGATTCCCAAACACACGATGCTGGTGAATATCCGCTATGCCGGGTTCATGGATGCCTTGCGTGATGCGCGGGCGTTGATGGCGCTCAAGCCGTTGTCGATCGAAACCGTCGATTCCAAGGTTTTGCTGCTGGCGATGCAGGACATCGTCTGGCACGGTGTTGCCGAATATTTTCCGGAAAACGCTGAGCGGCCGACTCTGGGCATCAACCTGGTCGAGTTCTGCGGTGACGATCCCGAAGATCTGCAACGCCGCGTCGAAGCGTTCCTCGAACATCTGCAAAACGACCGCACCGTGGAGCGCCTCGGACATACACTGGCGATCGGTCAGGCAGCGGTGAACAAGGTCTATGGCATGCGCAAACGGGCGGTGGGCCTGCTCGGCAACGTCGCCGGCGAAGCCCGCCCGCAGCCGTTCGTTGAAGACACCGCAGTGCCGCCGCAGCATTTGGCCGAATACATCGCCGAACTGCGCGACCTGCTCGACAGCCACGGTTTGCAGTACGGCATGTTCGGTCATGTCGACGCCGGCGTACTGCACGTGCGGCCGATCCTCGACATGAAAGACCCGCAGCAAGCGGCGCTGGTACGCCCGGTGTCCGATGGCGTAGCGGCGTTGACCCAGCGCTACGGCGGCCTGCTCTGGGGCGAGCATGGCAAGGGCCTGCGTTCGGAGTACGCGCCGGCATTCTTCGGCGAGTTGTACCCGGCACTGCAAGCCTTGAAAGCCGCGTTCGACCCACTCAACCAGTTCAACCCAGGCAAAATCGCTACGCCGGCCAACAGCGGCGCAGCACTGCTGAAGATCGACGAAGTGACCCTGCGCGGCGAGCTGGATCGACAAATCGACGAGAAAGTCTGGCAAAGCTACGGCGCGGCCATGCACTGCAATGGCAACGGCGCCTGCTACAACTTCGATCCTGATGACGCCATGTGCCCGTCGTGGAAAGCCACCCGCGAACGCGCGCAGTCGCCCAAGGGCCGCGCTTCACTGATTCGCGAATGGCTGCGGTTGCAGGGCGAGGCGGGCGTCGACGTGCTCTCGGATGCGATTCGCAAACCGGCGTTTTTCCGCTCGCTGTGGCAGCGCTGGCGCAACAGCCGCGATCCGTCGGCAGACTTCTCCCATGAAGTGTATGACGCCATGGCCGGTTGCCTGGCCTGCAAATCCTGCGCGGGGCAGTGCCCGGTGAAGGTCAATGTGCCGGAATTTCGCTCGCGTTTTCTCGAGCTGTATCACAGTCGTTATCTGCGTCCGGCACGGGATTACCTGATTGCCTCGCTGGAATACACCATTCCGTACATGGCGCGTATTCCGGCGCTGTACAACGGCTTGATGGGCGCGGGCTGGGTGCGTGGCGCACTGGCGCGGATCGGTGGCATGGTCGATGTGCCGCTGCTCAGCCGTTTCGATTTCCATGCGACGATGCGCCGTTGGCAGGTGCAGCCGGCAACGGTTGCAACGCTGTCGGCACTGACCTCAGAGCAACGCGAACGCAGCGTGGTGATCGTGCAGGATGCCTTCACCCGCTACTTCGAAGCGCCGTTGTTGGCGGATCTGGTCGAGTTGATTTCGCGCCTGGGTTATCAGGTCTATCTCGCGCCGTTCAGCGCCAACGGCAAACCGCTGCACGTGCAGGGCTTTCTCTCGGCGTTCAATCGGGCGGCGTTGCGCAACGCTGGGCAATTGCAGGCACTGGCGCAGACCGGCGTGCCCTTGCTGGGGCTGGATCCGGCGATGACTCTGGTCTATCGCCAGGAATACCTGAAAGTGCCGGGCTTGAATGAATGTCCTGAAGTGGCGCTGGTGCAGGAATGGTTACTCAAGGTCATGCCGGAGCAGGCGCCTGAGGCTCAGCCGAAAGCGTTCCGTCTGCTCGCCCATTGCACGGAGAAAACCAACGCGCCGGCCGCGACCCGCCAGTGGGAACAGGTCTTCGAACGTGCCGGTCTGAAGCTGGCCACGCAGGCTACCGGTTGCTGCGGCATGTCCGGTACTTACGGCCACGAAGCACGCAATCGCCAGACCTCGGCAGTCATTTATGAGCAGTCGTGGGCGCGTCAGGTGCAGGCGCCGGCGGAGCAGGGCGAGGCGTTGGCGACCGGCTACTCCTGCCGCAGCCAGGTCAAGCGCCAGTCGGATCAGGCGCTGCGCCATCCGTTGCAGGTGTTGCTGGAGACGCTGCGTCGCTGATCGTGTCGCTGATGTCCTTGTCCCAGATCAGGCGCGGGTCGAAACTCATCGCCGCGAGCATGGTGAACACCACGACCAGGCCGAAGAACAGGATGCCCGGTCGTGGCTCGATATCGCCCAGCGCCTGGAATTTCACCAGCGCCGCGACCAGTGCGACCACCAGTACGTCGAGCATCGACCAATAGCCGATCAGCTCGACGAAACGGTACAGCTTCGAACGCTCCCTGCGCGCCCAATCGCTGTTGCGCTGTACGGTGACCAGCAGCAAGGTCAGGGCGACGAACTTGACCCCCGGCACGGCGATACTGGCGATGAAAATGATCAGGGCAATGTCCCACGCCCCGGCCTCCCAGAACTCCAGCACGCCGCTCATGATCGTGCTGTCGGCGCCGTTGCCGAGCATCACTGTGTTCATCACCGGCAGCAGGTTCGCCGGAACATAAAAGGCCAGCGCGGCGAGCATGTACGCCCAGGTGCGCGTCAGCGAATTGGTCTTGCGCCGATGCAACGGCGCATCACAGCGTGGGCACTCGTGTGGCTCGTCGGTCATATCGCAGGCCAGGCCACAGCTGTGGCACAGGCACAGGTTGAGTTCGCTGGCGGTCGGTGGACGCTTCATAAAATGTCCCACAGTTCGCGGATGTCACGGCCGGCAATGCGGATCATCATCAGGCTCAGCACCGCCAGGGCGAACAGGCCGATCCCCGGCAGCACATCGAGCAGGCCGGCAAGTTTGAACACTGCAACCATCGCCCCCAGCAGACACACCTCAAGCATGCTCCACGGGCGCAGGGTTTCCAGCCAGCGCATGCACAGATTGAACCCCGGTGCCCGCCTCAGGCCGAGGGCGAAACTCAACACCCAGACCAGCAACACCAACTGAAATGCCGGGGCGATGATGATCGCAATCGCCGCGACCATGGCGATAAAGGTGATCGGTCCCTGGCTCAGCGCGAGCACCGAATCCCACAGGGTTGCGCTGTTTTTCATGCCTTTGAGGCTGATGCTCATCACCGGATAGAAATTGGCAAACAGCCACAGCATCGCGGCCGTGAAAGTCAGGGCCAGACGCTGCTCGATGGTCAGGCCGTTGAAGCGCTGCAGCACGCCACCGCAGCGCACGCACAGGGTTTTCTGATGTTTGGCGAGCACGACTTTCTCGTACACGCAATCACAGTGCTCGCAGATGATCAGGTGTTCGGTATTGACCATGGACAGCGCTCAAGGGCAGGGCGGACCTGTTCACTATAGAAGGCTGGCGCTGATGGGCAACTTCGATGATGCATGTTTGGGTTTTGTTTTTCTGGTGTTATAAGGTAACGCGAAATTTGCGGGCGGCGTTGTGGCTGTCCGGTGTTATTCCTCTCGATTGCGAAAGATCCATGACCCCAGTGCTTCCCCGTAATGCCCCATTGACGACTGGCCGGCTGCTATCCATTGATGCGCTCAGAGGCTTGGTGATCCTGTTCATGCTGCTCGATCACGTACGTGAAACCTTTCTCTTGCACCGACAGGTCTCCGATCCGATGGACATCGCCAGCACCGAGCCGGCGCTGTTTTTCAGCCGCACATTGGCGCATTTGTGTGCGCCGGTATTTGTATTGCTGACCGGTTTGTCGGCATGGCTGTACGGTGAAAAATACGCCGGCAAAGCCGATGTCAGCGCGTTTCTGTTCAAGCGCGGATTGTTCCTGGTGGCGCTGGAATTCACTTTGGTCAACTTCGCCTGGACCTTCCAGTTGCCGCCGAGCGTGATCTACCTGCAAGTGATCTGGGCGATCGGCCTGAGCATGATTGCGCTGGCGCTGCTGGTCTGGTTGTCACGTGCGCTGCTGATGACGCTGAGCGTGGCGATCATCGTCGGGCATAACCTGCTCGACGCGGTGCATTTCCCGGTTGAGTCGGCGATGCATGTGCCTTGGGCGATTCTGCATGACCGCGGCTGGATCGAGATCAGCGACACCCTGCGCCTGCGCACCTCGTATCCGCTGCTGCCGTGGATTGGTGTAATCGGCCTGGGCTATGCGCTGGGGCCGTGGTTTGCTCGCGGCATGGACGCGGCGGTGCGTCAGCGTCGTTTGCTGATTGCCGGGGTCGCTGGATTGCTGGGCTTTGTGGCGCTGCGCTTGATCAATGGCTACGGCGAAAAACCGTGGGCGATCAGCGATTCGCTGGTGCAGACACTGATGAGTTTTTTCAACATCACCAAGTATCCGCCGTCGCTGCTGTTTCTCGCGCTGACTGTGAGCATAGGGCTGTTGCTGTTGCTCGCCTTTGAGCGCGTGCAGAGTCGCCGCTGGATTGGCTGGCTGACGGTGTTCGGTTCGGCGCCGATGTTTTTCTATCTGCTGCACTTGTACGTGTTGAAGGTGTTGTACCTGATTGGTGTGGCGCTGTTCGGCCTGAATCAGGGCAGCTATTTCGGCTTTTCGACGGTGACGGCGGTGTGGCTGGCGGCGGTGGTTCTTGCGGTGGTGCTGTTCCCGGCAGTGCGCTGGTTCTCTGCATTGAAAGCGCGGCGCCGGGACATCAGCTGGCTGAAGTATCTGTAAATCGAAGCAGAGCATGTGGGAGTCGTGCCCCAAATCATCTGCGCAGCCGTGCCCCTGTGGCAGCGAGCCTGCTCGCGAAGAGGTGTGTCAGTCGATGCAGCAGTGACTGACAGGACGCTTTCGCGAGCAGGCTCGCTCCCACAGGTTTACCGCACCCGGCTTATTTACGATCCAGCCACACGGTCTGCGCGTTGCAGAATTCCCGTACGCCAAAGTGCGACAGCTCACGACCGAAGCCGCTCTTTTCACGCCGCCGAAGGTCACACGCGGATCGCTCGCCGAGTAGCCGTTGATGAACACGCCGCCGGTTTCCAGTTCGCTGGTCAGTTGCTCGGCCAGCGCGACGTTGGCGGTGTAGATCGTGGCAGTCAGGCCGAAATCGCTGTCGTTGGCCAGGGCCACGGCGTGCGCGCAATCGCGGGCGGTGATGATCGAGGCGACCGGGCCGAACAGTTCTTGCTTGAACGAGGTCATGCGGTCGGTTACATCGGCCAGCACGGTCGGTTCGTAGAAGTTGCCGGCGCCCTCGGCTTTTCTGCCGCCGAGCAGCAGCGTCGCGCCTTCCTCCAACGTGTCACGCACTTGCTGATCGAGTTCATCACGCAGATCGAAGCGCGCCATCGGCCCGATATAGGTTTCGGCCTCCAGCGGATCGCCCATCTTCAACTGACGTGTCGCTTCAACGAACTTGCGGGTGAATTCCTCGACCACACCTTGTTCGATGATCAGACGTTTGGCGGCCGCGCAGACCTGGCCGGAGTTCTGATAACGACCGACCACCGCCGCGTGCACCGCCTCATCCAGATCAGCATCGTTGAGCACGATGAACGGATCGGAGCCGCCGAGTTCCAGCACGCATTTCTTCAATGCCGCACCGGCCTGAGCACCGATGGCCATGCCGGCGCGGACGCTGCCGGTCAGCGTCACGGCGGCGATGCGCGAATCGGCGATGGCGCTGGAAACGCCTTCCGGGGTGACGTTGATCACCTCAAACACGCCATCGGGAAAACCGGCGCGGACGAACGCATCGCGCAGCAGGTAAGCGCTGCCCATCACGTTCGGCGCATGCTTGAGCACGTAAGTGTTGCCAGCGATCAGCGTCGGCACCGCGCCGCGCAGCACTTGCCAGATCGGGAAGTTCCACGGCATCACCGCCAGAATCGGCCCCAGCGGACGATACTCGATACGCGCTTTTCCGCCTTCAACCTGGGTCGCCTCAGCGTCGAGCATGGCCGGGCCGTGTTCGGCGTACCACTCGCAGAGCTTGGCGCATTTCTCGATTTCGCCACGGGCCTGGGCGATCGGCTTGCCCATTTCCCGGGTGATCATGGTTGCCATCGCTTCTGAGGTTTCACGCAGCGCGCCGGCGAGGGCGGTCAAAAGGAGCGAACGATCCTGCAGCGGCTTGCGCTTCCACTTGCCAAAAGCGAAGGCAGCGCGAGTCAGTGCCGCATCAAGGGCAGCGGCGGATTCAAACGCGTAATGCCCGATCTGCTCGCCGGTGGCAGGGTTGATCGAGATGGCGTGGGTCTGGCTGGAAATCTGGCTCATGACGTTGTCCTGTAGGTTCGTCGGATGGGCCTAGAGTAGGGTGGTGTTAGTTTTCTGGAAACTGAATAATACAGAGCGTTTCTTTCACGATTGGAGAATGACTGTGGATCTGGTGCAACTGGAAATCTTCAAGGCCGTGGCCGAGCACGGCAGCATCAGCGCTGCCGCCACGCACATTCACCGCGTGCCGTCGAACCTGACTACACGGATCAAACAGCTGGAGCAGGACCTCGGCGTCGATCTGTTTATCCGCGAGAAAAGCCGTTTGCGTCTATCGCCGGCCGGGTGGAGTTTTCTCGAATACACGCGGCGCATTCTCGATCTGGTGCAGGAAGCGCGGGGGACGGTGGCGGGGGAGGAACCCCAAGGTGCGTTCCCTCTGGGCTCGCTGGAAAGTACCGCAGCGGTGCGTATTCCTGAACTATTGGCGGCGTACAACCAGCAGCACCCGAAGGTCGACCTCGACCTGTCCACCGGGCCATCGGGGACGATGATCGACGGCGTGCTGTCCGGGCGTCTCGCCGCTGCATTCGTCGACGGTCCGGTGCTGCATCCGGCTCTGGAAGGCGTGCCGGCGCTCGAGGAGGAAATGGTCATCATCGCGCCGCTCAATCATTCACCGGTCGAACGTGCGGCGGACGTTAACGGCGAGAATATCTACGCCTTCCGCTCCAACTGTTCCTACCGGCATCATTTCGAAAAATGGTTCAGCACTGACGCTGCCGTACCCGGCAAGATCTTCGAAATGGAGTCCTACCACGGCATGCTCGCCTGCGTCAGTGCCGGTGCCGGCCTGGCGCTGATGCCGCGCAAAATGCTGCAAAGCATGCCCGGCAGCGCGACGGTCAGTGTCTGGCCGCTGACGGCGGACTTCCGCTATCTGACTACCTGGCTGGTGTGGCGACGGGGCACGGTGTCGCGCAGTCTGAGCATGTTCGTGCGTTTGCTTGAAGAGCGGGGCGTGGTGCGTGAGCAAGCCTGATCGAGCGTGTCTTTATGGCGTGCCGTTACGCCCGTACAAGCGATAACCGTCGCGCTGATTCAAGCGATCGTAATAGGCGCGCACCGCAGCCAGATTCCCGTGATCGAGCGGCGTTTCGAACCAGCGATTGACCGACAGCCCGATCGGAATGTCCGCCAGGGAAAACTGCTCGCCACTGACGTAAGCGCCAGTCTTCTCCAGTTGGCGGTCAAGGATTTCCATGTTGCGCGTCCAGTCCCGGCAGCCAGCAGCCAGGGCATCGCGATCCTGATAATCCGGCGACTTGCGCACCAGCGCCATCAGCGGGTACGACCAAGAGCGATTCAGCTCTGAGGCCTGCCAGTCGGTCCACTGATCGACCCGCGCCCGGGCAATAGGCTCAGCGGGATACAAATGGGCGCCGCCGTAACGCGTCGCCAGATAACGAATGATTGTGTTGGATTCCCAGAGAGTGAAATCGCCGTCCTGGATCACCGGCACCATGGCACAGGGGTTGAGCGCGAGAAACTCCGGCGTGTTCGGCGACTTGAAGCCCGACCCCCAGTCCTCGCGTTCGAACGGCACGTCCAGTTCGGCACAGGTCCACAGCACTTTGCGCACGTTGATCGATGAGGCTTTGCCGAGTATTCGCAGCATGGGATTTCCTTCTCCGAGTGGTGGACGCAGGAAAATACCATAGCGCAAAACACAAGGCCCGCATCGCGCGGGCCTTGGTTCATCAGCATCTGACTACGGCTTTTGCCGGGCGGGATTACCGGTTGAGGAACGCCAGCAGATCCTCATTCAACGCCTGCGCATGGGTCACGGCAAACCCGTGCGGCGCGCCGGCGTAGACCTTCAACTCGGCGCCTTTGATTTGCGCGGCGGCCTGCTTGCCGGTGGTTTCGAACGGCACGATCTGGTCGCCGTCGCCATGGATCACCAGAGTCGGCACGTCGATCCTGGCCATGTCCGGGCGGAAGTCGGTTTCCGAGAACGCGGTCACGCAGTCGACGGTGCCCTTGAGCGATGCCATCAGCGCGATGTTCAGGGTTTGCGTGAGCACGCCGTCGGAGACTTTCTGGCCCTGATTGGTGCCGTAGAACGGTGCGTTGAAATCAGCGATGAATTGCGCACGATCCTTCAGCAGGCCGGCCTTGATGCCGTCGAACACCGATTTGTCGACGCCGTCGGCGAAGTCGGCTTTTTTGCCGAACAGCGGCGTGACCGCACCGAGCAATACCAGGCCGGCAACGCGCTCGCTGCCGTGGCGGGCGAGGTAGCGGCTGACGTCGCCGCCACCCATGGAGAAGCCGACCAGGGTCACGTCGCGCAGGTCCAGATGGTTGATCAGGCCAGCGATGTCATCGGCGAAAGTGTCGTAGTCGTAGCCGGTCCATGGTTGATCGGAGCGACCGAAACCACGGCGGTCGAAGGCGATGGTGCGGTAGCCGCGACTGCTCAGGTACTCCATCTGGTATTCCCACATGTCGGCATCCAGCGGCCAGCCGTGGCTGAACAGCACGGGCTTGCCGCTGCCCCAGTCCTTGTAATAGATCTCGGTGCCGTCTTGGGTCTTGAAGGTGCTCATGCAAACTCCTTGTGATCGTGTGTGGCAAGAATAGATGCCGAATGGGCAACGGCCACTATCCGCGCAAAACGCGCCCACCACTTGTACGCAGGTGCTGGTTTCACCCGTATGAAAGCGCGGCAAATCCTGATGAGCGGATCAAACATAAGTTTGACGTCAAAATGATGGCCATCTAATATCGCGCCACTATTTTGATGTCACTTTTTATGTCGAGGGATCGAACATGTTTTCACCCGCCTTCACGGCGCGGTTGTGCCTGGCGCTGCTCTGCCTTTCTCCGCTTGAATCTGCCTGGGCCGCGCCCACTCCCGGTGAAACCGACCTGATCCGCGAACGTCAGAACCGTTTGCTCGAAGAGCAGCAGCGGCGCCTCGAAGAACTCAAGGATCTGCCCGGCAAAGACGCCAAACCGGCGCAACCGACAGCACCCGCCGATACGCGCTGCTTCACCATCAAAGACATCGAACTCAAGGGCGCCGACAGCCTCTCGGAGCGTGAAAAGGCGCGTCTGCTCAAGCCTTATATCGGCGAATGCCTCGGCGTGCCGCAGCTCAACGAGCTGCTCAAAGTCATCACCGACCATTACATCGAAAAAGGTCTGGTCACCAGTCGCGCGTATTTGCCGCAACAGGATCTGTCCGCCGGGCACCTGAAAGTGCTCGTGGTCGAAGGCAAACTCGAAGGCATGAAAGGCGCAGAAAACAGCCGGCTCTCGGATCGCGAACTGGCCATGGCTTTTCCCGGCAAAAGCGGTGAACTGGTCAACCTGCGCGAGATCGAGCAAATGGTCGACCAGCTCAATCGCCTGCCGTCCAACCAGGCCAAAATGGAGCTGGCGCCGGGGCAGAATGTCGGCGGCAGCGAGGTGCGCGTGACCAACACGCCGCAGAAGCCATGGCGAGCCGGCCTGTCGCGCAGCAACGATGGCCAACGCAGCACCGGCGAGCAGCAGTGGGGCACCTCGTTCGACTGGGACAGCCCGCTGGGTCTGGCCGACCAATTGAGCCTGCGCGGCGGCCACGATGCGATGACCGATCACCAGCACACTTCCAACAACGCCATGCTCAATTACAGCCTGCCGTGGGGCTGGTGGACGTTCAGTTACACCTACAGCCAGAGCGAGTACCGCTCGCAGATCGCCGCCAACGGCTACAACTTCAAGCAGACCGGCGACAGCGAAAACCATCAACTGCGCGCCGAGCGCGTGATCCATCGCGACGCGGTCAGCAAGACCTCCCTCAGTGCGGGACTTTCGTACCTGCGCACTAACAACTTCATCGAAGACAGCAAACTCAAACTGAGCAGCAATCGCATCAGCGAAGCGCAATTCGGCTTCAACCACGGCCGTCGTGTCGGCAGCGCTTTCGTCAACTTCGACGCTGGCATGCAGGAGGGCATCGGTGCCTTCGATGCGCAGGGCAGTCACAATCCCGGCCCCGGCGAACCGGATGCACGCTACCGCAAATACACCGCAACCCTGAGCTATCTGCAGCCGTTCAAATTGCTCGGTGAATCCTTCAGCTTCAGCAGCCTGATGACCGGCCAGCGCAGCGAAGACGTGCTGTTCAGCCCACAGCGCACCAGCCTCGGCGGCTCGGCGTCGATCCGTGGCTACAAGGATCAATCGCTGTCGGGCGACAGCGGCGGTTACTGGCGCAACGACCTGCGCTGGAGCCGCCCGGTGACTGCCGAATGGCTGCAACCGGTGTTCGCCGAGTACGGCACCAGCCTCGGTTACGACCAGGGCGTAATTCGCGGTGATCGCTACAACGGCGATCAGCACGGGCGCATGTCGAGCAACTCGCTGGAGTTGTTCGCACGTGGTCAGCATGTGGCCGCCAGCGTGACTTTCGCGCATTCCCTGGAACGACCGGACGCGCTGACCGAGCGTGAAGCGCCGATATATTTCCGCCTGGACTTTTTCATCTAAACGCTAGTAATCGGGGTTATTGACATGGACGTTCGCCAGTTTGCCTTCCTCGCAGATCAGCCGAGTGCGGTCGTTAAAAACCGTGAGTTGTTCCTCGGCATGCCCAAGCGCGGACTGGCCTTCCTGCTGGCCAACGTCATGTTCTGGCAACCGCTGTGGGCGCAGGCCGACGGCATCGTCGTGGCCAACCCGAATACCACGCTGGACCGTGCCGGCAACGGCGTGCCGATCGTCAACATCGCCACGCCCAACGCCAGTGGCCTGTCGCACAACCAGTTCCTCGATTACAACGTCGGCGCACAAGGCGTCATCCTCAACAACGGCGCGACTCAAACTTCGAACACGCAACTGGGCGGCCACGTCATTGGCAACCCGAATCTGAAGAACAGCGGTTCGGCGCGGGCGATTCTCAACGAAGTCATCAGCGCCAACCCGAGTCAGTTGCGCGGTTACACCGAAGTAGCCGGGCAGTCGGCGCGGGTCATCGTCGCCAACCCCTACGGCATCACCTGCAATGGCTGCGGTTTCATCAACGCACCTCGAGTGACGCTGACTACCGGTAAACCAGTGCTGGAAAACGGTCGGCTGGATCGCTTTCAGGTCGATCAAGGCAGCGTGGCTATCGAAGGCGCGGGCATCAACGCAACCAATATCGACCGCTTCGAAATCATCACCCGCAGCGCCAAGATCAATGCGCAGATCCAGGCACAGAACCTGACCATCGTCGCCGGTCGCAACGACGTCAACGCCGACACACTCAATGCCACCGCCCGCGCCGACGACGGCAGCGCCAAACCGCAACTGGCCATCGACTCCTCGGCACTCGGCGGCATGTATGCCGGAGCGATCAAACTGGTCGGCACCGAGGCCGGGGTCGGGGTGAAACTCGACGGCAAACTGATCGCCAGCGGCGGCGATATTCAGCTCGATGCGAACGGGCATCTGAGCCTGGCCGACACCTCGGCCACCGGCGCGGTCACCGTCAAAGCTGCCAGCCTCGACGCGCAAGCTCCGATTTACGCCGGCACGTCGCTCAACGTGCAAACCCAAGGCAACCTGACCAACCGCCAGACCCTCGCGGCCCGCGACAGCGTAGTGCTCAGCGCCGGTGGGCAACTGACCAATGCCGGCGCCATTGAAGCCGGCGTCAATGCTGACGGCAGCCGTAACAGCAACGGTGATTTGAGCCTGAGCGCACAGGCCATCAACAACAGCGGCAAAGACCTCACCGCCAGCCGCAACCTGACGGTCAACGCAACGCAGATTCTGAACAATCAAAGCGGCACGCTCAGCGCGCAAAACATCAGCATCAGCGGCGGCATGCTCGACAACCGTAGCGGGCAGATGCTCGGTGATCTGGGCCTGAACATCGACCTGAGCGGGGCGGTGGACAACCGTGATGGCGTTCTTGGTTCGGGGCGTTTGGTCAATCTCAAAGCCGCGAGTCTGGACAACCGCGAGGCCGGTGCGGTGGTCAGCGATGGCAGCCTGACGGCGCGCATCAGTGGCACCCTCGACAACCGCAACAAAGGTGACATCTCGGCCAAAGGCGCCCTTGATCTGCAGGCCGGCACGTTGCTCAACAGCGACGGCAAAGTCATCGGTAAAAACACGCTGGCCGTGCGCGGCGACGCGGTCGACAACCGGGGCGGTGTGATCCAGGCCGACCAGCAACTGAGCCTGAACGTCGCGCAACTGGATAACCGCGAAAAAGGTGTGATCAGCGGCAAACAAGGCCTTACCTATGTGGGCACTCGTCTGGACAACAGCGGTGGGCTGCTCAGCGCAGCCGGCGCGGTCAATCTTACCGCCGCAGAGATCCAAAACGCTGCCGGGCGCATTGCCAGCCAAAGCGACTTGCTGGCAACCATCGGCCTGCTGCAGCAACAGGGCGGCGAACTGGTCGCGCAAGGCAATCTGAGCCTGAGCGGCAGGTCCCTCGACAATCGTAACGGCGGTCTAGTAGGCGCCACAAAAGCGCTTAAACTGAAGGTCGACGATGTCGATAACCGTGCTGGCGAAATCTCCAGCGCGGTCGATGTCGCGGTTGAAGGGCAAAGCCTGAACAACAGTGACAGCGGCAAGATTCTCGCCGGGACCACTTTGGGCCTGACCGTGACCCGCGTCATCAACCAGGCCAAGGGACAGTTGTTCAGCCAGGGCGCCACAACGCTGCTCGGGCTGATAGTGGACAACAGCGGTGGCAGCCTCGTCAGCCAGCAGAGTCTGGATATTCGTCTCGACAATGCCCTGAGCAACATCGAAGGCCTGATCAGCAGTGAAGGCAAACTGACGGTCAATTCGGCCAGTCTCGACAACACACGCGGTCATGTGTCGAGTGCCGGTGCACTGACGCTGACCACCACGGGCAGCCTGAACAATCAGGCCGGCTCGATCGCCACCGACCAAGGTCTGGTCATCAACTCGCAAAGTATTGATAACAGCCAGAAGGGCTTGATCAGCGGCAAAAACGCCACCGCTGTCACCACCGGTGTTTTCGACAATACTTCGGGCGGCAGCTTGATCAGCGGCGACACTCTGGACCTTAATGCGACGCAAGTGAGCAACGGCGTCGGCAGCCGAATCGCCAGCGAGAAGGCACTGACCGCCACGGTCACCGGGTTCGATCAGCAGGGTGGCCAGTTGTTCAGCAAAACCGCGCTGAGCCTCGACCTCAGTCACGGCCAGTTGAACAACCAGAACGGTCTGATCAACGCCCCCGTGCTGGTGCTGAAAAACCTCAAGGACATCAACAACCAGGGCGGTGAAATCTCCAGCGCCCAGGCCTTCACACTGACTGCGCAAAACCTTGATAACAGCAACAACGGCAAGCTGATCAGCAATCAGGGCCTGACCCTGCGCATCGAGCAACTGCTGGCCAGCGTCAAGGGCCTGATCTCCGCGCAAACCGTCGATATCAGCAGTGCCCGCCTGAATAATGGCTCTGGCATGATCTCCAGCCGTGGCACTCTCGGGGTGACCGTGGACGGTCAACTGCTCAACCAGAGCGGCACTTTGATCGCTGATGGCGAGCTGAATCTGAGCGCTGACAGCGTGGACAACAGCGATGGTCATATCGCCGGGAAAACCGATGTCATCGCCAATGTCGGTACCCTCAACAACCAGCACGGTGAACTGGTCGCCACCGCAGACCTGACGCTATCCGGCGCCAGTCTCGATAACCGCAACGGCGGACTGGTCGGCGCCAACGACGCGCTGCAACTGAATGTCAGCTCCGTCGATAACCGTGGTGGCGAGCTATCCAGCAAGGCCGACGTGACACTGGTCGGCGTCCGTCTGGACAACAGCGACGGCGGCAAACTGATCGCCCAGGGCACGTTGACCCTGAAAGTTGCTGAAGTGCTCAACCGGGCCAAGGGCGTGTTGTCGGGCAAGACCGGTCTGACGTTGACCGGGCACTCCTTGGACGGCAACGCCGGTGTGTTGCTGAGCCAGAACGATTTGAAGCTCGATCTCACCGGCGATCTGGACAACAGCCAGGGCCTGATCAGCGCCGAAGGAGCGCTAGTCGTCAGCGCCGCGAACCTGATCAACAATCTCGGCAGTTTCTCCGTTGGCGGGCCGCTGACGTTAACCATCACGGGTATGGTGCTCAACCGCGAAGGGAAGATCGTCACCGATGCCAGCCTTACCCTCGACAGTGCCAGTCTCGACAACAGCAAAAGCGGCGTCATCAGCGGAATAGGTCCGGTGCTGGTGCAGACCGGTACGTTGGATAACAGCCACAACGGCAAGTTGAACAGCGGCGACACGCTGAATCTCAAAGCCACCCAATTGACCAACCAGGACGGCGGCCGGATTGCCAGCAGCGCTGCCCTGACCGCCAACGTCAGCGGTCTGGATCAGCAGGGCGGCCAGTTGTTCAGCAATACCTCGCTGGAGCTGGACCTCAATCACGGTCAACTGAATAACCAGAACGGCCTGATCGGCGCACCGTTGCTGATGCTGAAAAATCTTCAGGACGTCGATAACGACGGCGGCGAAATCTCGAGTACTCAAGCGTTCACCGTGGAGGCGCGAAGCGTCGATAACAGCAACGGCAAGTTGCTCAGCAATCAGGCGGTGACGTTGCGCATCGACCAGGCGCTAAGCAATCTCAAGGGCTTGATCGCCGCCGCCGCGCTGGACATCAAAGCCGCCAGTCTGAACAACAGCGGCGGTACTTTGACCAGCCGCGCAAACCTTGATCTGAATCTCGACGGCTTGCTCACTAACCAGAGCTTGGGATTGATCAACGCCACCACTGGCCTGACCATCAACAGCAATGGCCTGAACAACCAGAACGGCTCGCTGTTGGGCAGCGCAATCGCCATCGATTTTGGTGCGGCGACTGCTGACCTGAACAACGACGGCGGCCTGATCACCACCGAAGGCCAGCTGAGCCTTCAGCATCTGCGCGACCTGAGCAACCGCAACGGCAAGATCTCCAGCAGCCGAAGCATCGACCTGAATACTCGCAGCTTCGATAACAGCGGCGGCAAGCTGATCAGCAATAATCTGCTCAGCGTCAACGCCGGCGCCGTGATCAACCAGAACGGCCTGATTTCCGGTTTGCAAGGGCTGACCGTCAACGCGGCCAGCCTCGACAACCGTAACGTGGGCACACTCTCAAGCGCTGACGGCAACCTCAGCGTGACCTTGAGCGGGGACTTGCTCAACAGCGGCAAGGGGGCCCTGGTCACCCAGAAAACCCTTAGTGTCAATGCCGCGAATCTGGACAACAGCAGCGGCGGCTTACTCTCCAGCGGTGGTGCGCAAACCCTCACCGTCGGAGGTCTGCTGAATAACGCTGCGGGTGGTTTGATCGCCACCGATGCGACCCTGGCTCTGCAAGCCATCACCCTCGGCAACGCTGGCGGCATCGTCAATGCCAAACAAGACCTGAGCTTCACCGGAACCACGCTGGATAACACCGGCGGCAGTCTTGTCGGTAGCGCCGCGGTGACCCTTGATCTGCTCGGTGCCCTGACCAACACCAACGGCAAACTGGCCAGTGGCGGCGCGCTGTTGCTGCAGCGCTCGACCCAGGTCAACAACCAGGGCGGACAATTGGCCAGTCAGGGTCTGATGACTCTGCTCAGCGGCGGCCTCGACAACCGTAATCGCGGCACTGTCGCCGCCAATGGCCTGCTGACGATCACCACACCGGGCGCCGTCCAGAACAGCGCCGATGGCTTGATTTACAGCCAGACTGGTGATGTGCAACTGCACGCCGCCAGCCTCGCCAACGGCAAAGGCACCGTGCAAAGCCAGGGCGCGCTGAGCGTTGTCACCGCTGGCGACATCGATAACCAGAGCGGTCGGATCATCGCCACCAACGGCGACCTGACCATTGATGCCGGCCATCTCGATAGCCGTGGCGGTGTTCTCGCCAGCCTGCAAGCTGCGTTCACTGCACGCCTGAGCGGTGTGCTGAAAAATGGCTACGACCTGAACAACAACCGTCAGGGCGGCGTTATCCAGGCCAAGCGCCTGAACCTCAATGCCTTGATGTCAATCGACAACTACGGCGGACGGATCTCCGCGCAAAACGGCGACGCCATCGTCGTCACCGGCAACTTCGATAACCGCAATGGCGGGCTCTACGCCAAAGGCAAAATCAACGTCACCGGCAACAATTTCGACAACAGCGGCGACAACGACGGGCAGATTGCCGGCCAGCAGATCGACCTTAATCTGACTGGTGCGCTGAACAACCGTCTGGGCATCATCGAGAGCGACAGCACTTTGGCGATCAAGGCCGCGAGCCTCGACAACCAGACGGGCCAGTTGCGTGCGTTGGGCACCAGCGGCAAAACCGCCTTCCAGATCGGCGGCCTGTTTGACAACCGCAACGGTACGCTGGAAACCGCCAACACCGACCTCACGCTCGGCGCCGCTGGTTTCCTCAATGCCGGGGGCAGCCTGTTGCATGTCGGTACTGGTACCTTCGACATCTCCACCAACAACGTGATCAACGCTGGCGGCACGCTGGTGACCCGTGGCGGTTTGACCATCAGCACTGACACCTGGACCAACAGCAGCTCGATTCAGGCCGGACGCCTGACCGTCAACGTCAACAACCTGACCCAGACCGCCAGCGGGCAGTTGCTGGCCTCCAACAGCTTCATCGGCAACGGCGTCAACTGGAACAACGAAGGGTTGCTGGCCAGTGATGGCAGCCTGAATGTCGGCTTGAGCTCGGCTTATTGGGGCACCGGTCGTCTCACTAGCCAGGGCGACTTCGGTCTGAATGCTGCGCAAGTCAGCTTGACTACCGCCACTTCCAGCATCGCCGGTGGCGGCCAGACCACGATCAATGTCGGTGGCCAACTGGATAACGCCGGTCGACTGACCTCCGGCGCGGGCCTGACCATCAATGCCAGCGGCGTGCGCAATTACGGCACCACCGCTGCCGCCGGTGACCTGACCCTCACCACCGGTAACCTGGTCAACGCCAGCGGGCTGATCTTCAGCGGCAAGAACATGTCGCTGCGGGTCGCCGATTTGAACAACAGCTACGGCAACGTTTACAGCCTCGGCAACCTGACGATCGATCGCGACGGCAGGGGCGGGTGGGCCAACTCCATCGTCAACCGTTCCGCGTTGATGCAAAGCGACGGCAGCATGACCATCGCGGCGAGTTCGATCCAGAACATCCGTGACGTGCTCACGGTCGACAACGCCGGCATTTACACCGCGCGCATCGGTGAAATCACCTGCATTGAAGGAGTCAACGCCGGTGACTGCAGCGGCAAGCAGAACCACGTATGGGAGATCGTGCAACGCGAAAAGCTCGAGGTCACCGCAACGAGTGCCGCGTCCAGCATCACCGCTGGGAGCGACCTCACTTTCAATGGCGGCGATCTGTTCAACCAGAGCAGCACTATCGCCACCGCAGGGAACCTCACTGCAAACGTTGCTAACCTGACTAACAGTGGCGTGGAAACCGGTGAAACCGAAAACACCCGCGTCTTCATTTCCGAGCGCACCAGCAACGCGGGCGGCTTGTACAGAGCCGCCAGCGCCTTCACCAATCAGTTTTGGTATGAAAGCAACGGCTACGATGCCAGTAACCTGGGAGGGCTTCAGGGTGGCATCGCCCATTTCATCGGCATGACTGAGTCGGAACTGACGGGACTGGGCAGCACTCGTAAAATCGCTGGCAGCGACCAGAGCTACGCGGCGGTGATCCAGGCCGCAGGCGCGGTCAACATCACCGCGCAAAACAACATTGATAACAGCGTGGTGCGCCCGGGTTACACCTATATCGGCAGCGGCCCGCGCACCGGCACCGGGGCTGGTGGCAGCCAGTTTTCCACGCGGGTAACGGTTAATCAGCAACTGCCTCCAAACCTGGCGCAGCAGCAGGTCAACCCGGTGGTGTTGCCTGGCTTTGCGCTGCCAACCGGGCAGAACGGTTTGTTCCGTCTCAGCGGCCAGGAAAACACCGCGCCGGTCGCGACCGGCCCGCAGAGCTGGACCATGGGCGGTGCAGTCGTCAATCCGAGCCAGCGTGATCAAGTGTTGCCAAACGTGCAGACGCGCAACATTCTGCTAACCAATAATGCTTCGGCCTCGGCCAGCAGCGTCAATCTGAGCCCGGTCGATCGTCACGCCCAGCAACAGGGTGCCGGTGCCAGCGTAATCGACGTCAGCGCCCCGGCTACGGACACTGGCGGCGCGACGCTGCCGGGCCGTTCCACAGCGTTCACGATCAATCGCGTGCAGGGCGTGCCGCTCAGCAGTGGCCAGTCCAGACCGCAAAAATACCTGGTTGAGACCAACCCGGTGCTGACCGACCTCAAGCAGTTCATGAGCTCGGACTACCTGCTGGCCAACCTCGGTTACGACCCCGATCAAAGCGCCAAGCGTCTCGGCGACGGCTTTTACGAACAGACCTTGATCCAGCAAGCCGTGGTCGCTCGTACCGGCCAGCGGTTCATCGATGGTCAGACGTCCAACGACGGCCTGTTCAAGTACCTGATGGACAACGCGCTCGCGAGCAAAAACGAGCTCAATCTGGCGGTGGGCGTCAGCCTGACCTCTGAACAAGTCGCGGCGCTGACCCACGACATCGTCTGGATGGAAACCGCCGAAGTGAACGGCGAACAAGTGCTGGTGCCAGTGCTGTATCTGGCCAACGCCAACAATCGCCTGGCCCCTAACGGCGCCCTGATCCAGGGCAGTGATGTGACCCTGATCGCCGGGAAGGATCTGAACAACGTCGGCACCTTGAAGGCCAACAACAACCTATCGGTCACCGCCACAAACGATCTGGTCAACAGCGGCCTGATCGAGGCGGGAAATCGTCTCGACCTGCTGGCTGGCAATAACCTGATCAACAAATCCGGCGGGGTGGTTGCCGGTAAAGAAGTTTCGTTGACGGCCACTCGTGGCGACATCATCAACGAACGCACCGTCACCACCCACGAGAGCGACAGCGGCTACCGCAGTGAGCGTAGCGACTTTGTCGACAGTGCTGCGCGTATCGAGGCCGCCAACAATCTGACCATCAAGGCTGGACAGGACTTCAACAACACCGGTGGCGTGCTGAAAAGCGGCCTGGACACCACGATCAGTGCCGGGCGCGACGTCAACCTCGTGTCGGCGGAGCAAGTCTCCGGCGGCCAACGTGGTTTGCACACGGAACAGACGATTACTCAATATGGTTCGCCCATTAATGCCGGTCAGGATCTGAAGGTGAACGCCGGCCGGGATATCTCTGCCGTTGCGAGCCAGATCGAGGCCAAGCGCGATGTCAGCATGAGCGCCGTGGGTGACCTGACCCTGGCCTCGGCGGCGGATGAAGAGCATTCCTACACCAAGACCAAAAAGGTGAAGAGTCAGGAGGATCATGTCAGCCAGGTATCCACGATGCTGGCAGCGGGTGGTGTTGTTTCACTTAATGCTGGCAAAGATTTAAGCCTTATTGCCAGTCGGGTAAACGCGGGGGATGAGGCCTACTTGACTGCTGGCGCCAATTTGGCGCTCCAGTCGGCGGAGGATAGCGATTACAGCTTTTACAGCAAGACCAAGAAAAGCTCTTCCGGTAAGAAAAGTCGCCTCGACGAAGTAGCGAGCACCACCAATATCGCCAGTTCGGTGACTTCAGGTGGCGACATTACGCTGCTCGCTAACAATGACATGCTCATTAAAGGTAGCGAAGTTGCGTCTGATAAAGGTGGCGTAAAACTGGTTGCAAGCAACGACATACAAATCGTTGCAGTCAGTGATTCACAAAGTGTCCGTCACGAAAGCAGTTCCAGCAAGAGTAGCTGGGGTGGCTTGAAGTCAAGCAAGGTCAAGGATCAGGTTTCCGAACAGCAAACTACTGCAGTGGGCAGCATGATCTCCGGTAATACCGTAGATGTGGTTGCCAACCGCGACGTGACGATCACTGGTTCAGCTCTGGTGAGTACAGGAGATCTTGCAGTTCAGGCTGGTCGTGACCTGACTATCAACGCTGCGGAAAATACGTTCACCCGTAACGAATTGCATAAGGAAAAGAATCGTGACCTGACCGGTGTACTCACCGCAAATAATTTGGGCGTTGATGACATCACCGGTAATCAGCATCTGTCCATCAGCAGCCAGAACCACACTGGGCAGTCATCCCAGACTACCTTGACTGGCAGCACTATTGGTTCCAGTACCGGTAACGTCAAACTTTCCAGTGGCCGTGAACTGAGCGTAATTGCAAGTGACTTGGTCAGCACCAAGAACATGAGTCTGGTTGGTTCTAAGGTGATCATTACGGCCGGGATGGAAAGTGCAAGTCAAAGCAGCACGGACAAATCCAACAGCCTTGGGGTCGGGCGGGTCATCGGTGGCATGATCGTTGATACCGTCAATACCATTCGGAATTCGGTCGAAGCTGCTAAAAACGCAGATGATCCAAGACTCAAAGCGGTGAAGCTGGCTCAGGCGGCTATGGCGCTCAATGATCTGGGAGGCATGGGCGCGGATGCCGAAGGTGCAGGCTCCGATTATGGGAAAAAACAGGGTACCGCCAGTAATGGTTCTCTGATCAAAATTGGCACTGAGCTGGCTAATACGCATAGTAAAAGCACCAGCGAATATAACAGTCAGACTGCTAAGCAAAGCACGATCAATGCGGGCCAAGGCCTTTTAATCCTTGCCGATGGCAGTACTCCAGGAACATCGGGTGATATTCATATCATCGGGAGCACGTTGAAGGCTGCTGATACTGTACTGCTGGCCAAGAACAACATCACGTTGGAAAGTGCGCAGAATACTGCAGACTGGTCCAATAACAATAGCAACAATAAAACCGCTATTGGTGCGAGTTTTAACTTGGGTGAACAGAACGGATTCACCCTCGATCTAGGCGCATCCATCGCCCAGAGCAAGGGGACCGGGAGTTCGGTTACTCAAGTCAATACGACTCTGGATACCGGTTCTTTAACTCTGCATAGTGGGAATGATACAACCCTGGCAGGCGCGCAGGTTCGAGCCGACGGTATCCGAGCGCTGGTTGAAGGCAATCTCAACATTACTTCACGGCAGGACACCGAAACTCAGCAGAGTAAGCAGGGTAGTGCCGGTATTGGCGGAAGTATCTGTATCCCTCCATTCTGTTATGGCGCACCTGTGACCGTTTCCGGAAACCTTGCTGCTGGCAATATGAACAGCGACTACAAGGCGGTAACAGATCAGAGCGGTCTTTTCGCCGGCAAGGATGGTTACGATATTTCTGTTGGTAAAAACACCACCCTGCAAGGTGCGGTCATTGCGAGCGAGGCAACGACGGACAAGAACCTACTTAGCACTGATCGGCTATTTGTAAGTGATATCAAAAATACCAGTGAGATCAGTGCGCAGTCAGCTGGAATTTCAGTGTCCTATGGCGGTAAGAACGGTACAACTGTTGGCGGAAGTGTCCCTCTATCGCTTGATGATTCTGACCATAGCAGCACTCGTAGCGCTGTAAGTGAAGGCACCATCATCGTGCGTAACGCGGCGGGTGCAAACGATCTAGTTGGCTTGAATCGCGACACTGTGAATGCAAATCAGATCCTGGATAAGCCAGATCAAAAAGCGATTCAAGAGCGGATTGATTTAATTCAAAGCACCGTTGCGCTATCGAAAAATATTATCGGCAAAGTAGCAAATGCTCAGCAGCAAGCAGCGATTGACAAAGCTAAGTTAGCGACCACTGAGGAGGAACGTCAAGCCGCTCTTGCTGATTACAACAGTTGGGGTGTGGGTGGTAACAAGCGCTTTATGGCAGATATCGCTGCTGGCGTGATCGCTGCCGGCCTGGGGAGTGTAGGGGGAGCGACAACACTGGGCCTTGTTGCCAATACAACCGCAGCAGATACCTACAAGAAGATCGGTGATTACGCCGATCAGCAATTAGCTGATGCAACGCGCAGCAAGGACAAAAACCTCCAGGCCGCATGGGCTGAAGGGGGGACTGCGCGCATCTTATTGCATAGTTTAGCGGGCGCTTTACAAGGCTTGTCCAGTGGCTCTGCGGTAAATGGTGCTCTTAGTGCAGGTGCATCGGCGGCAATCATGCCGGCATTGGATGAAGTGCTGAAAAGTTACGGTATCGGACTGGAAAGTCGTGATGCGTTCGACACATTGATTGCTGCGGGCTTGGGCGCGGCAATCGGAGGGGGCGGTACAATTGCCCAAATGGGTGGCGCAACCACTGCTGCCAATATTGAAAAATACAATCGTCAATTTCACCCTACCGAAGCAAGGTTAATTGAGAAAGAAGCGCCAAAACTTGCTGCTCAACTTGGTATCTCTGTATCTGAGGCTGAGCAACGGATGGCGCGTGCTTTTGCGTTTTATACGGATGCTCAGTGGCAAAAAACAATTGGTGGTGCCGACGGCCAATTTGACGCAGCTACATTAGAACATCTTGGAACTGCTCTCGCGCCGCTGGCGGGACGTTATGACACCGTCACCTCAGTGCTTGAGAACGGAAACAAGGCTTATACCGCCGATGAAACGCTGAATCTCATAAAGAACTACAACGTAGCTCATTCGGCAGACTTTAAAAACTCAGATATCAACATCGGCTATCTGGGGGATCCAGACAGGTTTGATACCAACAGCCTGGTCGATTTTTACAACCTGAATCTGGATTATCGCGAGAAAAAACCTGGCGCATTTGATTCTGTAACGGGTGGAGTTGTCGGCGGCGCCTTGAGTGTCTGGGACGGCTTACGATCAATGGCGTCAGTGGGTAATGAGCTTTTATCCGGCAATGCTTTAGGCGTCGCAAACAGTTTTCTAGATCCTTTTGTTGATCCAGACGACTCCATGGTTTCCAATTGGTTAACCACCAAAAGCGGTCAAGATTTTGTATTCGGTTTGCAGAACAACAGCTATCAGAAAGCTCTGCAATCAGGACAAAATGTTGTCGACCTTGCTACGCTCATCATCCCAGGCCCCGGTGAGGCTGTAGGTTTTGGAAAAATAACCAAAACCTCTCAGATAGGTGGGAAATTAGTAGATGAGGAGATTTTCTTTCGAGCTATGAGTCAAGAACATTACGACGACTTGATTTCGACTGGGAAGCTACCGGCGACCGGAGAAACCTTCATATCGCCGACGAAAGATTTTTCGCTCAATTATGATGGAGTGCTTGTGAAATTTGATCTCTGGCCAGGTGCAGTTGACGCGCTTTCTGGAATAGGGGTGCGAGACCAATCAAAAGTGGTTCGGAATATTTACCCCGACATGCCGTTGTCTACTTCCGGTTGGACGATGACTAATGCCTATTTTAAAGGTGAGGGTGGGCAGGTAAATATTGGCTTAGGTAAGGGGGCCGCGTTGGATATGTTTAACTATTATATAAAGTCATTCTCGGAGGCTAAACGATGAATCATGAGCAGCAGGATCTGATTATCGATTTGGTGTCAAAAAAAATTTCCAAGGAAAGATTGGTTCAGATATTTTTTGGGGGCGAAATTCCTGATGGATATCTCCGTCGTGAGTTGGAAGCTTCGCTCGAAATTAAAGATTCTGATAATGTTGAATGCCTGCTGATATTCGGTTCTGTTTTTGGATTTACACAGGATTGTGCTGATATTTTATGTCGCCTGTTAATTCAGGATTGGCACACCAGTCATGAAAATATTGCTAGGGAATTGAAGGTGTTTAAATACCCTGGCGCGGTTGATTATTTATTTAAAGCAGCACTGACTCACTACCAGTACATTGCTTCCGATTACGCGCTTGGAGTTAAATGCATTTACGCGCTATATGAAATAGGTACGGACAATGCACGGGAAAAACTACAGTTGTTGATCGAGGTCGACGTTCCTGAAATGTCCGAACTTGCAGCGCGATTGCTAAATTCCATGAAAAAGTAAGGTGTAGGTTAGAAGTCACTCGTTGCTGCATTATAGGGTTTTTCGATTGGGGTAAGCTCTTTGGCTTTTTCAATCTCGCCCTTTAGCAGCAACTCGTGAATGTCATGAGCAAGTGGAGTGACATCGCTTATGTTCTGGATCCATTCGTTGACATAAAGCTCGACGGCTTTTCCGCTCAGGCCTATCTGAATGGCGCGGCTTATCTGCGCTTTGAGATGTATGTCTCGATCTGGGTCCCACTGAATTCGGACGGGTGTATTTTTTTTCAGTTTTAGCCATTCTTCCTCACTCATGGAATCTTCCGGATGGCTGAGACAGCTATGGGCCAGTGCCCACTCAAACCCATCTCGTGAAATATCGATGGCCAAAATTCGAGACTGTCTTGTGTCCTTCAAGCCCCATCCCGACCGATACATCATCCACAGGAAGGATGGCTTTATCCATGTCATCCGCTCCATTTTGAAAGGCGGGGAAACAAAGGTGCCGTGATGTAGCGCGGCATCGGCAATGACATCAGAATAAGCTTGGTAAACACGGATGGTGTTCGCATTGTATAAGCCGCGAATTTGGCGGATTGGTGTGATATTTGAATTCGCTAGCTGATTCAGCATTTTCATACCCTAAGCTAAATGACGCGTAAATGTTCGATGTCCTAGCGTTTGGCTTTTATTACCTAGACATCCCTCGGAGGGCCTTCATACATGAAACTGTCTCGACTGCTGCTGTCTATTATTCTCACATTAACCGGCTGCCATTCCAACGTCAGGGACTCTTCCCCCAGTCTTTTAAAGGATGGCATCCAACTTCAGCAAAAAAAAGTCACCACGGATGAACAACACGCCAAAGTCATCATGAAAGCGACAGGTTACACGTACCCTGTCGAGTTCTCGGTCCGCCGTGCTGCAGATCTCGATCGGCGAATGGAAGTGCTGGGTACTGTGGTGGATTCCGGGCGGGGCAAGGTGTTCGGCTGGATCGCCAAAGTTAGCGAAGCGGCCAATAGCGCCACGTTCAAACACTTCCCTCAGTTGGAAACGCAAGCCAATGCCGACGAACCCTTCGAGGTGTCGGGGCGTTCCAACGGCATGGGTACCGGCAACACTTATAGCTGCGGGCCGCTGAGCAGTACCTTTACGCCGGAGCGAAGCAAGGTCTACCTGGTCGAGTTTCAGTTTGTTGGGCGGGGTTGCGAGCAGCGTGTTTACGATGTCACCCAACCGGGCCACCGCACTCCTGTGATCTCTAAAAACTAAAGCCCCGGACAAGTCCGGGGCTTTTTAGTGGGTCAGAGACCGTCCGCCGAGTAATCAGCGAAACGCCGGCACCACATCCCTGATAAACAACTCCAGCGATTTCTTCTTCTCCTCATGCGGCAGGCTGTTGTCACACCAGAAGCTGAACTCATCCACCCCCAGTTCCTGGTAGTACTTGATCCGCGGAATGATCTCTTCCGGCGTGCCGATCATCGCGGTCTTGTGCAGACTCTCCAGTTCAAACTCCGGACGTCCGGCAAACTTCTCTTCCGGACTCGGCGCGAGGAAGCCATTGACTGGTGTTTGCTTGTTGCCAAACCACGCATCGAACGTGCGATAGAAACGTGAGATGGCTTTCGCGCCGACCTTCCAGCCGTCCGGGTTATCAGCGGTGTGCACGTGGGTGTGACGCAGCACCATCAATTGTGGGCGCGGTACGTCTGGGTTGTTGTCCAGTGCGGTCTGGAATTTGTTCTTCAGGTCAAGGACTTCTTCGTCGCCTTTCATCAATGGCGTGACCATGACGTTGCAGCCGTTGGCCACGGCGAAGTTGTGCGAGTCGGGGTCGCGGGCGGCGATCCACATGGGTGGGTTGGGTTTCTGGATCGGCTTCGGCACGCTGGTGGAGGTGGGGAATTTCCAGATGTCACCGTCGTGGGCGTAGTCGCCTTGCCACAGGGCGCGGACCACCGGGACCATTTCGCGCAGGGCCTGGCCACCGCTCGAGGCGGGCATGCCGCCGGCCATGCGGTCGAATTCGACTTGATAGGCGCCGCGCGCGAGGCCGACTTCCATGCGGCCGTTGCTGATCACGTCGAGCAGGGCGCATTCGCCGGCGACGCGCAGCGGGTGCCAGAACGGCGCGATGATGGTGCCGGCGCCGAGGTGGATGGTCGTGGTTTTCGCTGCGAGGTAGGCCAGCAGCGGCATCGGGCTTGGGGAGATGGTGTATTCCATGGCGTGGTGTTCGCCGATCCACACGGTGCTGAAACCGCCAGCCTCGGCCATCAGCGTCAGTTCGGTAAGGTCTTCGAACAGTTGGCGGTGGCTGACGCTTTCGTCCCAGCGTTCCATGTGTACGAACAGGGAAAATTTCATGACGCTACCTCGAGTCTTTTGTAATTGGCCGGTCGTGTGCGGGCCTGTCGAACTGACGTGAACGCGTTGCGCTCGCGAGTCTTCTCACCATTCAGGCACGCCTTCGAGGACGGCTGTTCGGTTGATTGAATATTGGTATACCATAATACGGAATATCCGCAAAATATTTCTGACCGACACTTCGTACAAGGAAGGCGCAAGCAATGAACATAAAACAAAAACTGACTCTGGCGTTTGCGGTAATCGCCAGCCTGCCGGTGTTACTGGTGGCAGCGCTGATCATCCTCAATGTCCGCGAGGGCGCGCGCGACACCTTTACCGACAGCACCGGGCGCGAAGTGCGTCAGGTGGAAAACGCCATGCAGCTGTTTTTCGAGGGCATCAGCCAGAACGTTGCCTATCTGGCCGAGCATCCGCAACTGCAGAGCATCGACACCAGCCTCAAACGCTACCTGAGCAGCGACGCCGCGCAAGTGCCGATGGGGCCGCAGGATCAACAGCTGTTCAAGCTGTTCGACGGGTTGGCGAAAGCGCATCCGGCCTATACCTATCTGTCCGTCGGCACCGAGCAGGGCGGTTATCTGTTCTGGCCGGGCGATGCGAAGTTGGCGAACTACGATCCGCGCACCCGGCCCTGGTACAAAACCGCGATGGCCAATCCCGGCAAAACCCTGCGCACCGAGGCCTATTACTGGGCGGCGGATGACGTGGTGCTGGTGAGCACCGTGCGCAGTTTCAACAACCAGTTGGGCAGCAATGCTGGCGTGGTCAACATCGATGTATCGCTCAAGCAATTGACCGACCTGGTCAAGCAGATTCGCCTCGGCGAGAGCGGTTATCTGATGTTGATGGAAGCCAACAACACCGTGCTGGTCGACCCGAGCGATCCGGCGCACAACTTCAAGAAACTCAGCGATCTCGGCGACGGTTATCAGCAACTGGCCGAGGCGGGCAAAGGCCTGGTCGAGGTGCAACTGGCCGGCGAGGATTACATGGCGCTGGTCTGGCCGTCGCAGGCGTTGGGCTGGCGGTTTGTCGGCTTGGTGAAGGCGAGCGAAGTGATGGCGGGGGCGACGCGTTTGACCTGGCTGATCGGCGCAATCGCTGTGGTTTGCGCGTTGCTGTTTGCGATGGCTGGCGCGTGGTTCGCCGGACTGATGGTCAAGCCGATTCGTGGTGTCGCCAGCGGACTCGAAGGCATCGCGCAAGGCGAGGGCGATCTGACTGCGCGACTGGAAGTACGCGGGCAGGACGAAACCGCGCAACTGGCGGGCTGGTTCAACCAGTTTCTTGAAGCGATTCGCACACTGATTCAACGCATCGGCCAAGCGGCAGGGCAGATTCACAGCAGCTCTGGCAGCGCCACCGAAGTCTCGGCGGAAATGGCCGACGTCGCTTCGCGTCAGCGTGAGGCGGTGGACATGGTGTCGACGGCGTTTCACGAAATGGTCGCCACTTCCAACGAGGTTGCGCGTTCGTGCAGTCAGGCGGCCGACTCGGCAGACAACGGTCAGCGTCAGGCTCACACCGGGCAGCAGCAGATCGACGCGGCGGTGAGTAACGTCGGGCGCCTGAGTCAGGAGATCGGCCACAGCGCCGAGTCGATGCAGCAACTGGAGCAGGACAGCAACGACATCCAGTCGATTCTCGGCACGATTCGCTCGATTGCCGAGCAGACCAATCTGCTCGCGCTCAACGCCGCCATTGAGGCCGCGCGCGCCGGTGAACAGGGCAGGGGCTTTGCCGTGGTCGCCGATGAAGTTCGCGCGCTGGCCAAACGCACGTCGGACTCGACCGGTGAGATTGACGCATTGCTCGGCAATCTGGCACGGCGCACCCATCAGATGGGCAAGCAGATGCATGCCAGCCTTGAGGTGTCACAGGAAACCGTGGTGTCGATCAACGAGGCGCGGGCGAGTTTTGAATTGATCCGTGAATCGGTCGACGTGATCCGCGACATGAACACGCAGATCGCCACAGCGGCGGAGGAACAGCATCAAGTGGCGGAGGACATCAATCGGCACATCAGCCAGATTCATGGTGATGCGCAGTTGGTGGCGAGCCTCGCGGATTCAACTCGCCAGGATGCGCAGAACCTGACGGCGTTGTCGCAGACATTGAATCAGTTGGTGAGCCGGTTTAGGACCTGAGACGGACGCCCAGGCAACACCAAAACCTGTGGGAGCGAGCCTGCTCGCGAAGGCGTCGGTTCAGTCAAAAATGTAACAACTGACCCATCGCTTTCGGGAGCAGGCTCGCTCCCACATGGGATATCCGAGATCTGATGAAATCACGCCACAACCGGTAACGCACCCATCTTGCCGTGGCAATACACCAGCGGTCCGGCGACTTGCTCGGGGACGATCAGGTTCTTCACTGCGCCGACCATGATCGCGTGGTCGCCACCTTCGTATTCACGCCACAACTCGCACTCGATCACCGCCGTCGCATTGGCGAGGATCGGGTTGCCCAGTTCGCTCAACGTCCACTCGATGCCCTGCGCCTTGTCCTTGCCTTTGCGGGCGAAGGCATAGGCCTCGCTTTGCTGCACGCTGGACAACAGGTGAATCGCAAAGCGTTTGTTCTTGATCAGCACGGGATAGGAGTCGGAGCTGTAGTTGGGGCAGAACAGCACCAGCGCCGGGTCCATCGACAGCGAGCTGAACGCGCTGGCGGTCAGGCCGACGATCTGGCCGTCGTCGTCCAGCGTGGTGATGACGGTGACGCCGGACGGGAACGAGCCCATGACTTGTTTGTAAATGGCAGCATCGATCATTGGGTGGTCCTCGGGTGGTGTGACGCGGTTTTTATGGTTTGTAGGTCTGATGGTATACCGTAATACATATCTTGCAAGAGCTTTTCTGGTGAACCGATAAACGTCCCGCTTTCGTCGGAAACTCAGTGTTTACGGGGCTTTCAGCTAGCCGGTCAGGGGTGGGATCAGCGAGGATAGCGGATCAGACAGCGACAGAATCAGCGGATCAGGCTTGTGCAAAGTCTGGAATACCATAATATGGTCTGCATCTGAGGGGCGACCCAAGAGTCCTCCCGGTTTGGCTTCATACAAAGATAAAAACAGACAAACTCGAGTTCATGCATATGTCCCAGATGTCCCGGCAAGATCCGTTGATCGAGAATCATACGGTCGATTACGTCCCACTCGCGGAACGCCACGGGAAGGCCCGCGATCTGTTCACTCTTTGGTTCAGCACCAACATTGCGCCACTGCCCATCGTCACCGGCGCCATGGTGGTCCAGGTGTTCCATCTGAATCTGTTCTGGGGGCTGCTGGCGATTGCGCTGGGGCACATGATCGGCGGCGTGGTGATTGCGCTGGCCTCGGCCCAGGGCCCACGCATGGGCATTCCGCAAATGGTCCAGAGTCGCGGTCAGTTCGGCCGCTATGGCGCGCTGCTGATCGTGTTTTTCGCGGCGCTCATCTACATCGGTTTCTTCATTTCCAACATCGTGCTCGCGGGCAAATCCATCGTCGGCATTGCGCCGTCACTGCCAGCGCCGCTGAGCATTTTGATCGGCGCCCTGGCCGCCACGGCGATCGGTGTGATCGGCTACAACTTCATCCATACGCTCAACCGCATCGGCACTTGGGTGATGGGTGGCGCGTTGCTGGCCGGGTTCATCTACATCTTCGCCCATGACTTGCCGGCGGACTTCCTGACGCGCGGCAGTTTCAATCTCTCCGGCTGGCTGGCGACGGTGTCGCTGGGGATCATCTGGCAGATCAGCTTCTCGCCGTACGTCTCCGACTATTCGCGTTATCTGCCAGCAGACATCGGTATCGCCAAACCCTTCTGGGCGACGTATCTGGGCGCGACGCTGGGCACGATTCTGTCTTTCAGTTTTGGCGCGGTGGCGGTGCTGGCGACGCCGGAAGGCACTGAAGCGATGGCAGCGGTCAAGCAGTCCACCGGTTGGCTGGGGCCGATTCTGATGGTGCTGTTTCTGCTCAACATCATCAGCCACAACGCGCTCAATCTGTACGGCGCGGTGTTGTCGATCATCACCTCGATTCAGACCTTCGCCAGCCAGTGGACGCCGAGCATCAAGGTGCGCGTGGTGCTGTCGAGCGTGATTCTGGCCGGATGCTGCGTGGTCGCCCTCGGTGCTTCGGCGGATTTCATTTCCGAATTCATCGGACTGATTCTGGCGCTGTTGCTGGTGCTGGTGCCGTGGGCGTCGATCAACCTGATCGACTTCTACCTGATCAAGCGCGGCAACTACGACATTGCCTCGATCTTCCGCGCTGACGGCGGCATTTACGGGCGCTTCAACCTGCACGCGATCATTGCCTACTTCATCGGCATCATCGTGCAGCTGCCGTTTGCCAACACCTCGCTGTATGTCGGGCCGTACGCCAATCTCGTCGAAGGTGCCGACCTGTCGTGGCTGGTTGGCCTGGTGGTCACCGTGCCGTTGTATTACTGCCTGGCAACTCGCGGTCAGGCGCAGCAGAGCAGGGCGGCCAGACTCGGCTATACCGACTGATCCCAACGGCAACACAGCAATGCCCGGCCCAGCGCCGGGCATTTTTGTTTGCGCATTTCAGCGGTCAAGCAAATTGGCCATATCGATCCCCTTTTGGCCTGCCGCCTACTGTCATCGCGCTACGCTGTCAGCAAGAATCGAAACCATAACAACAGGCTCGACCTTTTTTGCCCTTGGCTATCGTTACAGCCACTGCCGTGTACAGAACATAAAAACCATCGATCTCACGTCGCATTCGGGGAAACAACCATGGTCACGATCAAACGCATTCTGGGCGCCACCGTGTGTGGCCTGACGCTGCTGGTCAGCGCCGTCCAGGCCGAGCAGCGCGAACTGCGGGTGTACAACTGGGCGGATTACATCCTGCCGTCAGTGCCCAAGGACTTCGCCGAGCAAAGCAAGATCAAAGTGACCTGGGATACCTTCGACACCAATGAATCCCTGGAAGCCAAACTGCTCACCGGCAACTCCGGTTACGATCTGGTGGTGCCGTCCAACCAGTTCCTTGAAACTCAGATCAAGGCCGGGGTGTTCCAGAAACTCGACAAGTCGAAACTGCCGAACTGGCAGCACCAGGATCCGGCCCTGCTCAAATTGCTCGACGCCAACGACCCCGGCAACCAGTACGGCGTGCCGTACATGTACGGCACCGTGCTGATCGGCTTCAACCCGGCCAAGGTCAAGGCTGCCCTGGGCGACAACGCGCCGGTGGACAGTTGGGATCTGGTGTTCAAGCCCGAGAACATGGAAAAGCTCAAGGCCTGTGGCGTGGCGATGCTCGATTCGCCGTCGGAAATCCTGCCGCTGGCCCTGCACTACCTCGGCCTCGACCCGAACAGCCAGAACCCGGCCGACTATGAAAAGGCCAAGGCCTTGATGATGAAGATTCGTCCGTATGTGACCTATTTCAATTCGGCCAAATACATGACCGACATCGCCAACGGCGACATCTGCGTGGCGATCGGTTATTCCGGCAGCTTCTACCAGTTCGGTAATCGCGCAAAAGAGGCGGGCAACGGCGTGGTGGTCGACTGGCGTTTGCCGAAGGAGGGCGCGCCGATCTGGTTCGACACCTTCGCCATTCCGAAGAGCGCGAAGAACGTCGCCGAGGCCCACGAATTCCTCAACCACTTGCTCGATCCGAAAGTGATCGCGCCGATCAGTGATTTCCTCGGCTACCCGAACGCCAACAAGGACTCGATGCCGCTGGTCAACAAGGACATCACCGACAACCCCAACTTGACCCCGACCAGCGAAGCGCTGAAAACCCTGTATGTGGTGCAGCCGTTGCCGCAGAAAATGGAACGGGTGCGGACGCGGGTGTGGACCAGTATCAAATCCGATAAATAAGAGCACCGCACTTCAAATGTGGGAGCGAGCCCGCTCGCGAAAGCGGGGTGTCATTCAACTCCTATGTTGAATGATCCGGCGTATTCGCGAGCAGGCTCGCTCCCACAGGTGGGGGTGGGTTGTGTCATTCGGTGCGGCGTTCTGCCTCGCGGCTGGTCACCAGACTCAACAGCACCGACCCCAGAATCACCGAGCCGACAATTGCCAGCGACCATTCCACCGGCATGTGGAACCACGGCATCAGCACCATCTTGCCGCCGATGAACACCAACACGATCGCCAGCCCGTATTTGAGCAGGTGAAAGCGATCAGCCATGTCCGCCAGCAGGAAGTACAACGCGCGCAGGCCCATGATCGCGAAGATGTTCGAAGTGAAAACAATGAACGGGTCGGTGGTGACGGCGAAGATCGCTGGAATGCTGTCGACGGCGAACATCAGGTCGCTGGCCTCGATCAGCACCAGCACCAGGAACATCGGTGTTGCCCAGCGCACGCCGTTCTGCAGGATGAAAAACTTCTCGCCATGAAAGCCACTGGTGATGCGCATATGCCCGCGCACCCAACGCAATAACGGATTCTTTTCCAGATCCGGTTGATGATCAGCGAAGATCAGCATCTTGATCCCGGTGATGATCAGGAACACACCGAAGGCATACAGCAGCCATTCGAACTGCGACACCAGCCACACACCGGCAAAAATCATGATCGCGCGCATGACGATCGCGCCGAGCACGCCGTACAGCAGCACCCGCCGCTGCAATTCTGGTGGCACGGCGAAGTAGCTGAAGATCATTACGAAGACGAACATGTTGTCGATCGACAGCGACTGCTCGATCAGATAGCCGGTGAGAAACTCCAGGGTTTTCTGTCGGGCGATTTCACCGCCGAATTCACCGTGCAGATACCACCAGAGCAGCCCGGCAAAGCTCAGCGCCAACAAGCACCAGGCAACTACCCAGGCCGACGCTTCACGCACTGACACCCGATGCGCCTTGCGCCCACCGAAGACAAACAAGTCCAGGGCCAGCATGGCCAGAACGAAGACGATGAAGGCACCCCACATCCAGGGTTCGCCGATATTAATGTTTGTGGCAGGCATGGCACGCTCCCTGTCTCTTGTTTGATTTGAGTCAGACGGGACCATGCTAGCGACAGATTTATGGCAAAGAAAAATCGTTTGTTTCTGAGGGTTGGTTCGAGAAAAACGAAGTATTACAGGTGTTGCCTTGTCTGGGCGTTCGAGACTTGCAATGTAAAATCACGCCCAATTCTGCACTGCTTTGTCGTACTAGACTTGCCAAACACTGCGAAAGTACTGCTTTCAGTTTGGCAATAGATTGTAGTTGATGACTGGCTTTAGTCAGAGTTCTCCCGTTGCCGTTAAAGATAATTTACCGTTTTGTACTTTGTATAACGTACCGCCATGGGTGATTTCGAAATAAAATGTAGCCACAATCGAACTTCCGGACCGAGTGAGGTCTATCTTGCCCTGTTTTCCACCGAGAATCACTCCATCTGCGACGACGTTGGCGCTAACTTTGCCGTCTCCCCAATCTTCGATGTTGTAACTGCCGGTTTTGATGTTGCGTGGGAGGACAAATCCAATCTGATAAAACACGCCTTCAGCGTCACGTCGACCAACGACGCTAATGGTATCTTCCGACCAGGATTCATAGAAGTACTGATTGGGCTGGAATGTGGTGATTGGCGGAAACGCAGGGGAAAAAGTTGCTTTGTAATACTCTTCTTGCGTTATAGGTTTATGTTGGAGTGATAAAGGTTTACTGCTTTTGTCAATTCCAAGCTGAGTGAGTTTTAGATTGTTCACGATATAAACCTCAAGATAAATGTTTTGGGTGGAGCGCAATTTTAATCCGCTACGTCAACCGATAGGTTACACCTGCTTTGGTCTTATACAACTGTCAAGTCTGACAGTTGTTATTCCTTGCAAAATATGTTGACGGCTGATTGTAAAACTTGTGTAAGGCACTGATTGGGAGGGGTCAACCAAAGAATTCACCCGGTGTTTGCCCAAACTGCTGACGAAACGCGGCGATAAACGCCGAGGTCGAGTCGTATCCACAAGCCAGCGCAACATCGGTCACACGCTCGCCTTTTTCCAGCGGGGTCAGGGCGCCGAGCAGGCGCAGGCGCTGGCGCCAGGCGCGGAAGGTCAGGCCGGTGTCGCGCAAAAACAGGCGGGTCAGAGTCTTTTCGGTGATGCCGAATTTTTCGCTCCAGTGGCTCAGCGTGGTCTGCTGTTCAGGGTGTTGCTCCAGGCTCTGATAGATCTGCTTCAGGCGCGGGTCTTGCGGCAGCGGCAGCATCAAGTCGATGGTCGGCGCGTCGGCCAATTGATCAAGGATCACCTGGGCCAAGCGTCCGTCAGGGCCGCTTTCGTCGTATTCCACTGGCACCTGACTGAAGGCGCGGATCAACTCCCTGAGCAAATCGCTGACGCCGAGCACATGGCAATGCTCGGCGGCCCAACCGGTGACGCTGCTGTCGATGTACAGGCTGCGCATTTCCGTATGCGGTGCGCTGAACACCCGGTGCGGCACGCCGGCCGGAATCCACACCGCACGCTCCGGCGGCGCGACGAATCGGCCGGCGCTGGTCTGCACTTCGAGCACGCCCTGAATCGCGTAGGACAACTGCACCCACGGATGACTGTGGCGGCGGGTGAGGGCGCGATTGGGCAGCGATTCGGTGCGTCCATACATGGGGCGCGGCAGGCTGGGCAGTCCTGGAACACTGCGGCGAACGCTCTTGGCATGTCCTTTAGGCGGCATCTTGTGGCTCTTCGGCGTTAGTCGGTAATTGCCAGTCACGTTAGAGTCGTCGGCACGCACTGGCAACCCCGGATCAACATCATGACGCGCCCACGTTTTCTGCCCGATAACTTCACTCTCACCTTGATCGGCGTCGTCCTGCTGGCCAGCTTCGTGCCCGCCAGCGGCCAGGTCGCGGTCGGCTTCGGCTGGCTGACCAACATCGCCATCGCCCTGCTGTTTTTCCTGCACGGCGCCAAGCTGTCGCGCGAATCGATCATCGCCGGCGCCGGCCACTGGCGTCTGCATCTGCTGGTGTTCGGCCTGACCTTCGTACTGTTCCCGATCCTCGGTCTGGCGCTGAAACCGCTGTTGTCACCGCTGATCGGTGATCAGCTGTACATGGGCATGCTCTACCTCTGCGCATTACCGGCGACCGTGCAGTCGGCCATCGCGTTCACTTCGCTGGCGCGAGGCAATATTCCGGCGGCGATCTGCAGTGCGGCAGCGTCCAGCCTGTTCGGGATTTTCCTTACACCGCTGCTGGTGACGTTGCTGCTCAACGTCCACGGTGACGGCGGCTCGACGCTCGATGCCATCGTCAAGATCAGTGTGCAATTGCTCCTGCCATTCATTGCCGGGCAGATCGCCCGCCGCTGGATCGGCGCGTGGGTAGGGCGCAACAAGAACTGGCTGAAATTCGTCGATCAGGGCTCGATTCTGCTGGTGGTGTACGGCGCATTCGGCGAGGCGGTCAACGAAGGCATCTGGCAGCAGATTCCATTGTTCGAATTGTTTGGCCTGGTCGTGGTCTGCTGCATTCTGCTGACGTTGGTTCTGGTGGCATCAACTCTGTTGAGCAAAGCGTTCGGCTTCAATCAGGAAGACCGCATCACCATTCTGTTCTGCGGTTCGAAAAAGAGCCTGGCGACCGGCGTGCCGATGGCGCAGGTACTGTTTGCCGGCAGCACTATCGGCGTGCTGATCCTGCCGCTGATGCTGTTCCACCAGATTCAGCTGATGGTCTGCGCGGTGTTGGCGCAGCGCTATGCGAAACGACCGGAGTCGGTGCCGGAGCTGATGGCGCAGGTTGATCCGTAAAAGCGCTTCACAGCCCCGAATACTTGACCGCCGCTGCCGCCCGCGTCGGCACATCCAGCGTGCGCAGCAACGAAGACACATGGATGCGTACCGTGAACGGGGAGATATCCAGTTCACGGGCAATTTCCTTGTTGGTCTTGCCTTGCGCGATCAAACGCAGCACGTCCTGCTGACGCGGCGTCAGCGTCGTCGCGGTTTCCAGCGGCAACAAGCCGGACGGCGCCGACTTCACCAGTACTTCACCTTCACGGATCGCCAGAATCGCCTGGCCGATTTCATCCGGCGCAATGTTCTTGCCGATAAAACCGTCAATGCCCGCCGCCATGACTTCGCTGATCAGCGCCTGATCGTCGACCATCGACACCACGATCAACGTGGTGCGCGGTAATCGTTGGCGCAAGTCGGTGAGCTGAGTGATGCAGGTCAGCCCGGGAAAACGCAGATCGAGCATCAGTGTGTCCGGCTCGTTGTCCTGTGGCAGCAACTCAAGCACGGCGTCGAAGTCGCCGGCCTCGCAGATATTCGCTTCGGGCAGCAAGCGCTGCACGGTGCGCAGCATTGCCTCGCGAAAAAGCGGGTGATCGTCGGCTATGATGATCCGGCACGTCATGATGCGACCCTCCCTGGGTCAGGCGTGATTCAAGGCCTGCACCTTAGCACTGGACGCGAAGGTTGCCTGTAGGCTGCTTCCGAAACTGCAATCGCTGCACAAGGACGTTTCCCATGAAGTTCGAGAAAAACACCGAACTCGACCAGGCCAATCTGCGCATCATCATCGCCGCCATCGCGGTGGTTTACATGGTCGTACTGGTCTTTTTGCCGGGCCATCGCTTCGAGACCTACCTGCCGGTCATCACCTACATCAGCCTGTTCCTGCTGGCGTCGATCGTATTTCGCCAGGCCATTGCGCGTTGGCCGGGGCATTATCCAGCCCGGCGGATTTTTGCCATGGCCCACGATTACACCGGCACCTGTTTCGGGCTGGTGATCGGTGGCGAAGCGGCGCTGCCGCTGTACGCGGTGATGGTCTGGGTCAATCTCGGCAACGGCATGCGCTACGGCTCGCGCTATCTGGCGATTGCCACCGGGCTGGCGCTGGTGGCGCTGCTGGTGGTCTATCGCCTGACTCCGTATTGGCAGGCGCAACCGTTCATGGTGCTGATGCTGCTGATCACCAGCACGGTGATTCCGTTTTATGCGCACTTGCTGTTGGAGCGCACGCGCAAGGCCTCGGAAGAAGCGGTGGCGGCGAATCTGGAAAAGTCGCGGTTTCTGGCGCAGGCCAGTCATGACTTGCGTCAGCCGATTCACTCCATCGGACTGTTTACCGCGTGTCTGCGGGAGTCGCGCCTGGGTGATGAAGAGCGGCGGTTGGTCGACAACATCGACCGCTCACTGCTCAACGTCTCGCAATTGTTCCGCTCGATTCTCGACCTCTACACCCTCGATAACGGTCGCGTCGAAGCGAAAATGCAAACGCTCAACCTCGGTGAATGGCTCGCGGACATCGTCTGCCAACATCAGGAAGCGGCACGTTGGGCGGGGGTCGAGCTGCGGCTGCGACCGTGCAACTACTGGATCAGAACCGATCCGGCACTGTTGGCGACCATGGTGCAGAACGTGCTCTCCAACTGTTTCAAATACGGCGCGCAGCGGCCGGTGCTGATTGGCGTGCGTAAACGCGGGGCAGGGTTGGCCATCGTCATCTACGACCGCGGCAACGGCATTGCCGAAGACCATTTGCACAAGGTCTTCGAGGAGTTTTATCGCGTGCGGCAAGTGCGCGACAAAGACGTCGAAGGCGTGGGGCTGGGCCTGTCGATCATCAAGCGTCTGGGTGAACTGATCGGTGTGCAAGTGGCGCTGCGTTCACAGTTGGGGCGCGGCACGGCAGTGACCCTTGGCGGTTTGCCGATCGTAGCGGCACCGCAGTCGCTGGTTGTCCAGGGTGAAGCGCGGCAAGCGGGTTTGTTGACGGGGCTGAAGGTCTGCCTGGTGGAGGATGATCGCAACGTGCTGCTGGCAACTTCGGCGTTGCTTGAACGCTGGGGCTGCGTGGTGCAGGCCGAGTCGTCGGCTGAAGATCTGGTCACCGACTGCGACATCATCGTTGCCGACTATGACCTCGGCACCCATGCCACGGGTATCGAATGCATCGATGAAGTGCGCAGGCAGCGCGGCTGGGCCGTGCCGGCGATGATCATCACCGGGCACGACATCGAGAAGATTCAGGCTGCCTTGCACGACCGCCAGATTGCGATTCTGTCGAAGCCTGTGCGGCCGGCCGAGTTGCGCGCCACGTTGCGCGGGCTGCGTGATCGGCAGGTTTAGCGCCGTAATAATCGCGCTGTTATCGCTTGCAGAGGTAGTCCTGAGTAATGGTGGTTTGCAGGCAATTGAACTTGCCCATGGTGCGGCAGATGTTTTTTTCCGAGCCGGTGATCTCGGCAGTTTTATAGCCCCAGGTTTTGCAGCGTTGCGTTGCGATAGTCAGTCCCTGCTCGGCGTTAGTCTGGCCGCTTTCGAATTGGCCCAGTTCATAGGACACCTGGACGATGCCATCGGTTTTGCTGCCGCCGGTGGCTTCCCATTGTTTCGGCGTGGCGCAGCCAGTGAGAAAAAGCGCACTGAGGGTGAGTGTTGCGATCAGGGATTTCATGGTGTTTCTTCCTTGGTGTCGTTCTGAATTGCAGGCACAACGATCCCGCGCGCTGCGAAAGGGCAACGTCGGGAGCGTTCTGGAGTGCAAGGAATATAGCGCCGAGGGGGAGTAGGGTCGATTAGCACAAATGTGCTAGTGCAACGTCGGGCGACTCGAATGAGCCGCCCGATGTCGAGGGTTTTGCCGCCGGCGCGGTGTTAGATTTTCGCCAGTGCCTGAGCCAGATCGGCACGCAGGTCTTCAACATCCTCAACCCCGACCGACAACCGCACCAACCCGTCGCCAATCCCCAGCTTTGCGCGAATCTCCGGCGGAATGGTCGCATGCGTCATGATCGCCGGATGTTCGATCAGGCTCTCCACGCCACCCAGACTTTCCGCCAGTGCAAAGATCTGCACGTTCTCGAGAAAGCGTCGTGCGCTGTCCAGATCGCTGTTCAGATCAACAGAAATCATCCCGCCAAAACCACGCATCTGCCGCTTGGCCAGTTCATGCTGCGGGTGCGACTCAAGGCCGGGATAGTAGACACGCTTGACCTGCGGTTGCTGCTCCAGCCACTGCGCCAGATCCAGCGCGTTGCTGCAATGGCGTTCCATGCGCAGCGCCAAAGTCTTCACTCCGCGCAGAGTGAGGAACGCATCGAACGGCCCGGAAATTGCGCCGACGGCGTTTTGCAGGTAACCGAGTTTTTCCGCCAGTTCGGCGTTCTGCCCGACCACGGCAATGCCGCCGATCACGTCGGAGTGGCCGTTGAGGTATTTGGTGGTCGAGTGCAGGACGATGTCGAAACCCAGCTCCAGCGGGCGCTGAATGTATGGGCTGGCGAAGGTGTTGTCGGCCACGCAGATAATCCCGCGCGCGCGGCAGATGCGCGCGATCGCGGCCAGATCCGACAGGCTCAGCAGCGGGTTGGTCGGGGTTTCGACCATGACCATGCGTGTGTCGTCCTGCAGCGAGGCTTCGAACGCCGACAGATCGGTCAGGTCGACGAAGCTGAAACGGTGCCCGGCACTGCGCTGGCGGACCTTGTCGAACAGGCGGAAGGTGCCGCCGTACAAGTCATTGCCGGAGACGATGTGTGAGCCGGCGTCGAGCAGTTCCAATACCGTGGAAATCGCCGCGAGCCCCGAGGCGAAAGCGAAGGCGCGGGTGCCGCCTTCGAGGTCGGCGACGCAGCGCTCCAGGGCGAAGCGCGTCGGGTTGTGCGAGCGGCCGTAGTCGAACCCCTTGTGCACGCCGGGGCTGTCTTGCAGGTAAGTCGAGTTGGCATAGATCGGCGGCATCAGCGCGCCGGTGGTCGGGTCCGGTTCTTGCCCGGCGTGGATCACCCGGGTGGCGAAGCCTTGGGATTTATCGTCGTGCTGACTCATGCAAGGGATCTCCGTAATTGGTTGAGCATGTCGGTGCGGGTGATCAGGCCATGGAAGCCGGAGGCGTCGGCGATGATCGCGACGAGGCCACGGCTGAGCACCGCTTCCAGCTCGGCCAGGCTCGCAGCCGGGGCGAGGGTTTGCAGTTTGTCGGTCATCACACTCGACACCGACTGGCTGAAACGTGCGGCGTCTTCGTGGACGCCGAGGAGGATGTCGGACTCGTCGATCACTCCCACTAGTTGTTTGCCTTCGACCAGCACCGGCAGTTGCGAAACGTCCGCCAGACGCATGCGCTGGAAGGCCGTGAGCAGGGTGTCGTCCGGGCCGACGCTGATCACCCGGCCGTCCTCGAAACGCCGTGCGATCAAATCGCGCAGATCGCCGTAGCCCTTGCGCTGCAACAGGCCCTGATCGGTCATCCACTGGTCGTTGTAGACCTTCGACAGGTAGCGCGTGCCGGTGTCGCAGACGAAACTGACCACGCGTTTCGGCTCGGTCTGCTCGCGGCAATAACGCAGCGCGGCAGCGAACAGGGTGCCGGTCGATGAGCCGCCGAGAATGCCCTCGGCCTTGAGCAACTGGCGGGCATGATCGAAGCTTTCCGCGTCGCTGATCGAGTAGGCGTGGCGCACGCTGGACAGGTCAGTGATCGACGGAATGAAGTCTTCGCCGATACCCTCGACGGCCCACGAGCCGGGCGTCGGCAAGGTGCCGTCGCGGCTGTATTGCGCCATCACCGAGCCGACCGGATCGGCGAGGACCATTTCCAGATTCGGCTGCACGCGCTTGAAGAAGCGACTCAATCCGGTCAACGTGCCGGCCGATCCGACGCCGACGACAATGGCATCCAGATCATGTTCGGTCTGCGCCCAGATTTCCGGTGCGGTGCTGCATTCATGGGCCAGCGGGTTGGCGGGATTGTTGAATTGGTCGGCGAAAAACGCGCCGGGAATGTCCTTGGCCAAACGCGCGGCGACGTCCTGGTAATACTCGGGATGGCCCTTGCCGACATCGGAGCGGGTGATGTGCACTTCGGCGCCCATGGCCTTCAAGTGCAGGACTTTCTCGGTGGACATCTTGTCCGGCACCACCAGCACCACACGATAGCCTTTCGCTCGGCCGACCAGCGCCAGACCCAGACCGGTATTGCCGGCAGTGGCCTCGACAATCGTGCCGCCCGGTTGCAGGCGGCCGTCACGTTCCGCAGCGTCGATCATCGCCAGACCGATACGGTCCTTGATCGAGCCGCCGGGGTTCTGCGATTCAAGTTTGAGAAACAGCGTGCACGGTCCGGTATCGAAGCGGGTGACCTGAACCAGCGGAGTATTGCCTATCAGCCCAAGCACGGCAGGGCGTGATTCCTTCGACATTTCTTCACCTCTTTATGGTGTTGATCGCGTTCCAATCGCGGGGAAAAGACTCGCGTGCAACTTAGGCGCTGACAACCTCTCTCGCAACCTCTAATCCTTGGAAAATCCAGCCATTTGGATCTAACGATAGAACGAAAACTGGCATGTTGCCCTGAGGTGTCTGATCGTTCCCACGCTCCGCGTGGGACTGCAGCCGGGGACGCTCTGCGTCCCTACGGTCTGAAGATCGCAGCCTTCGGCAGCTCCTGCAGGGGCTTCTGTGCATGAGTAGAACTTGTGATGATCTGGAATTTATTGAGTTTGTTTCATTAAGTCCGGTTCCCGACAATACTCGCCATCGAATAAGCATCTGGAGTTGTTTATCATGGCACTGGCCCATTCCCTTGGATTTCCGCGCATCGGTCGCGACCGCGAACTGAAGAAAGCGCAAGAGGCGTTCTGGAAAGGAGAACTGAACGAGGCGGGCCTGCGTGACGTCGGGCGTGAGCTGCGCAAGGTCCATTGGGACTTGCAGAAAAACGCCGGCATCGACTTGCTGCCGGTCGGCGATTTCGCCTGGTACGACCAAGTGCTGAGCCACTCGCTGATGTTCGGCGTGATCCCCGAGCGCTTCCGCCCGCATGACGGCAAAGCCACGCTGCACACTTTGTTCAACATGGCCCGAGGCGTCAGTAATGCTTGCTGCGGCGAAGGTCACGCTCAGGAAATGACCAAATGGTTCGACACCAACTATCACTACCTCGTACCGGAATTCAGCGCCGATCAGCAATTCCAGCTGGGTTGGGAGCAGCTGTTTGAGGAAACCGAAGAGGCCCGCGCGCTGGGGCACAACGTCAAACCGGTGATCCTCGGCCCGCTGACCTATCTGTGGCTGGGCAAAACCAAAGGCGCCGACTTCGACAAGCTCGATTTGCTTGACCGCCTGCTGCCGCTGTACGGCCAGATCTTCGCGCGGCTGGCGGCATTGGGTGTGGAGTGGGTGCAGATCGACGAGCCGATTCTGGTGCTCGATCTGCCGCAGGACTGGAAGAATGCCTTCGAGCGCGCCTACAACCAGATCCAGCGCGATCCGCTGAAAAAACTGCTTGCCACTTACTTTGGGGGCCTGGAAGAAAACCTCGGTCTGGCGGCGAACCTGCCGGTCGACGGCCTGCACATCGATCTGGTGCGCGCGCCGGATCAATACCCGACCATTCTGGATCGTCTGCCGGCCTATAAAGTGCTGTCGCTGGGTGTGGTCAACGGCCGGAACGTCTGGCGCTGCGATCTGCAAAACGCGCTGGCGACGCTGCGTCATGCCCATGAACGTTTGGGTGATCGCTTGTGGGTGGCGCCGTCCTGCTCGTTGCTGCACAGCCCGGTCGATCTCGGCCGCGAAGACCAGCTCGATGCCGAACTGAAAAGCTGGCTGGCGTTTGCCGTGCAGAAGTGCGAAGAGGTCGCCGTGCTCGCCCGAGCGGTCAGCGAGCCGGAATCGCCGCAGGTATTGCGCGCCCTGGCGCAAAGCCGCTCGGTACAAACCAGCCGCGCCGCCTCGCCGCGTATTCACAAACCGGCCGTGCAAGCGCGGGTTGCGGCGATCACTGCCAAGGATGCACAACGCCAATCGCCGTTTGCCCAGCGTATTGCCAAACAGCGCGGCAAGCTTGACCTGCCGTTATTCCCGACCACCACCATTGGCTCGTTTCCGCAAACGGCGGCGATCCGTCTGGCGCGCCAGGCCTACAGGCAAGGCAAGCTCAGCGCGGCCGATTACACCGATGCGATGCACACGGAGATTCGCCACGCGGTGGAAATTCAAGAACGCCTCGGCCTGGATGTGCTGGTGCACGGTGAGGCAGAGCGCAACGACATGGTCGAATACTTCGCCGAACAGCTCGACGGCTATGCCTTCACCCGCTTTGGCTGGGTGCAGAGCTACGGTTCGCGCTGCGTCAAGCCAGCGGTGATCTTCGGTGACCTGAGCCGCCCGCAAGCGATGACGGTCGAGTGGATCTGCTACGCCCAGGGCCTCACCGACAAGGTCATGAAAGGCATGCTGACCGGCCCGGTGACCATGCTGATGTGGTCCTTCGCCCGCGAAGACGTCAGCCGCGAGGTGCAGGCTCGACAGCTGGCGCTGGCCATTCGTGACGAAGTGAATGATCTGGAAGCGGCAGGAATCAAAATCGTGCAGATCGACGAAGCGGCGTTCCGTGAAGGCTTGCCGTTACGCCGGGCGCAGTGGCCGGCGTATCTGGAATGGGCAAGCGCAGCGTTCCGCCTGTGCGCCTCCGGCGTGCGCGACGAAACGCAAATCCACACGCACATGTGCTACAGCGAATTCAACGATGTGATCGAGTCGATCGCGGCGATGGACGCCGATGTCATCACCATCGAAACCTCACGATCGGACATGGAACTGCTCGAAGCGTTTGAAGCGTTCGCCTACCCGAACGACATCGGTCCGGGCGTCTACGATATTCACTCGCCACGGATTCCCGATGTGTCGGAAATGATTGGCTTGCTTCGCAAGGCGGCGCAGCGTATTCCGGTTGCGCGGCTGTGGGTCAATCCGGATTGCGGTTTGAAGACCCGAGGCTGGCCAGAGACCGAAGCGGCGTTGGTGCACATGGTCAGCGCAGCGCGGCAACTGCGCAAAGAGTGGGCCTGACCCTTTACCGCCCTGGAATACATAACCTTTGTGGCAGCGAGCCTGCTCGCGAAAGCGGTGTGTCAGTCGACCTCAATGTTGGATGACCTGACGCCTTCGCGAGCAGGCTCGCTCCCACAGCATTCACATTCCCCCGACATTCACGGCAACACACAATCCCCTTGTGGGAGCGAGCCTGCTCGCGAAAGCGGTGTGTCAGTCGACACCATGTTGGATGACCTGACGCCTTCGCGAGCAGGCTCGCTCCCACAGCATTCACATTCCCACGACATTCACGGCAACACACAAAACCCTTGTGGGAGCGAGCCTGCTCGCGAAAGCGGTGTGTCAATCGACATCAATGTTGGATGACCTGACGCCTTCGCGAGCAGGCTAGCTCCCACAGAACTCGCGTTCTCCCCGTCATTCACGGCAACACACAATCCCCTTGTGGGAGCGAGCCTGCTCGCGAAAGCGGTGTGTCAGCTACACATGCATCAGGCAAGGAAGCGCAATATCGGCGCACCATCGAACGGGTCCGTCAGATAGTGCGCCCTGACCCCGAAAGTCGTCTGTAACCGCTCCGGCGTCAGCACGTGCAGCGGCTCGCCCAATGCCACCAGACGCCCGCGCTCCAGCACTGCCAAGCGATCGCATTTGAGCGCCTGATTGAGATCGTGCAAGGCGATCAACGTCGTCACCGGCAGTGCGCGCACCACTTGCAGAATGCTCAACTGATGCTGGATATCGAGGTGGTTGGCCGGCTCGTCGAGCAGCAGGATCTGCGGGCGCTGCGCCAGTGCGCGGGCGATGTGCACGCGTTGGCGTTCACCGCCGGAGAGGCTGCGCCAGAGGCGGTTGCGCAGGTGCACGGCGTCGACGTCAATCAGCGCTTGCTCGACGATGGCGTCATCGGCCGGCGACCACGGTTGCAGCGCTGACAACCACGGCGTGCGCCCCAGCGCCACCGCGTCGAACACGCGAATGCCATCGTCGGTATCGGCCTGTTGCTCAACCACCGCCAGCGTCTGCGCGATAGTGCGCCGGGACATCTTGCCCAGCGTCCGACCGTCGAGCTGCACCTGACCTGCGCTCGGTTCGCGCAGGCCGGCGAGCAGTTTCAGCAAAGTGGATTTCCCCGAACCGTTCGGCCCGACAATGCCCAGGGTCTCGCCGCGCTGAACGTCGAGGCTGACACCATTGAGCAACTCGGCACCGCGCACTTTGAAGCCCACACCCGCACAACTCAGAACCGTGTTCATCGCGCCGATCTCCGGCCCACCAGAATCAGCGCGAACACCGGTGCGCCGACCAGCGCAGTGATCACGCCGACCGGGATCACCTGACCCTTGATCAGGGTGCGCGACAGCACATCGGCGGCAATCAGAAACACCGCACCGCCCAGCGCACTGGCGGGCAACAGACGCGCATGCCCCGTGCCGAGCAACAACCGCGCGGCATGGGGGATCACCAGGCCGACAAAACCGATCGAGCCGACAATCGACACCATCACCGCCGTCACCAGCGCGGCGCAGCCGATCAACAGAATCTGCACGCGGCGCACGGCAATGCCGAGGGAGGCTGCTGAATCCGCGCCAAAGGTGAACGCATCCAAGGCTCGGCGATGCCACAGACAAACAACCAAGCCCAACACCGCCACCGGCACCGCCAGCCACACCGACGGCCAGCGTACGCCGCCGAGATTGCCCAGCAGCCAGAACATGATGCCGCGCGCTTGTTCGGAGCTGGCCGAGCGGGTGATCAGAAAAGCGGTGAGGGCGTTGAACAGTTGCGAGCCGGCAATCCCGGCCAGAATGATCTGCCCGGTGCCACTGGCCGAGCCGCTGACCCGTGCCAACAAAATCACCAGTACGAACGCGGTCACCGCGCCGGCAAAGGCACCGACCGACAATGAAATCGCCCCGGCGCCGACGCCAAGCAGGGCGACCATCACCGCGCCAGTCGAGGCGCCAGCAGAAATTCCCAGCAGATACGGATCGGCCAACGGATTGCGCAGCAGCGATTGCAGGATCACCCCGCACGTCGCCAGGCCGGCGCCGCAGGCCGCCGCGACCAGCGCGCGGGTCAGGCGATAGTTCCAGACGATGCCTTCGTCGATCGGGTCGAGCACATAACCGGCGCCCCACAGCTTGTTGGCCAGCACCTGCAACACTACGCTCGGCTCGATCGAAGTCTCGCCAATGGCCACGCCGCCAATCAGCGCGACCGACAGCGTCAACAGCACCAGCAGCAAACGGATCAGGCGTCTGCTCATGGCGACAGGTCGTAGCCGTTGATGGCGCTGGCCAGTTGTGCGAGGCCGTCGAAGGTGCGCAGGCTGGCCTGCATGGCCATGGCGTCAAGGATGATGATGCGGTTGTGCTTGACCGCGTCCATGTTGCGCGTCACCGGATCACTGCGCAGGAAGGCGAGTTTTTTCTGATAGTCGTCCGCCGGGAAACGTCGACGATCCATGCGCGCGATCACCAGAAATGTCGGGTTGGCCTTGGCGATGGTTTCCCAGCCGACGGTCGGCCATTCTTCATCCGACTCGACCACGTTGCGCACGCCGAGGGTGCTGAGCATGAAATCGGGAACGCCTTTGTGCCCGGCCACGAAAGGCTCGATGTCCATCTCGGCGCTGGAGAACCACACCAGGGCGCTGACGTCTTTGCGCTGCTGCTTTTTCGCGGTAGCGATCGATTGCGCGAGGCTGGCTTTGAGCTGCTCATTGAGCTGCTCGCCACGCGCCTGCACATCGAAAATCGCCGCCAGTTGGCTCACGCTTTTGTAGATGCTGTCGATGCGAAACGGCGCCAGCCGCGTGCCGTCCGAGCCGACGAGGTTGTCCTTGGCTTCGCAATCGGAGGGCAGCAGGTAGGTGGGAATCTTCAGTTCATGGAACTGCTCGCGAGTGCCGACCGCGCCTTGCGGACCGACCATCCATTCCAGCTCGACGGCAACCAGCTCCGGGCGTTTAGCGATCACCGCTTCGAAACTCGGCTCGTTGTCGGCGAGGCGCTCGATCCTGTCGTTCTGCGCTTTGTATGTGCCCAGCACGTCGTTGAACCACAGTGAGGTGCCGACGACCTTGTCGCCCAGACCCAAGGCGTAGAGCATTTCGGTGCCGGCCTGGCCGATGGTCACCGTGCGCGCGGGCGCGTGCTGAAAGGTCAGGCTGCTGCCGCAGTTTTCGACGGTCAGCGGATACGCAGTCGGCGCCGCTTGCGCCAGGGCGCAAAGGCTCAGAGCGGTGAGCAGGGTGGCAACGCGGGGCAGCAGCATGGGGCAGTCTCCAGGGGAACCGTACGGGAGCGGGCGGGTACGGTTGGAAACACACCTCGGGCGCAGTCGTGGAAACTGCGCAAGGCCGGCATAGTGAAAACAAGCACGGCACGATGTCCTTCCCGGACACCCCGCCGGTTAGTCAGTCACTGTGCCGGCAGGTCTCCTGACTGATGCGTCATCGCCACGCTCCGGCCTTCCCGGGATTCACCCAGTGGCAGTCGAGGAGCAGGCTCGGCACCTACAGTTGCGGGGGCAGTTCCGATCGATGCTGTGCAAGCATTTCGGATTCCCTATTAATTCCGTGTGGAAACCGGCGGCGGCATGGTAGTCGATTTGCGCGGTGGAGGGGGAGGCGAATCTGTGAGAGCGTCGATTTTGTCGTCGGCATTGCAATCTGTCATATGCCCTAGCTAATATACGATCCATATACACATCGTATAGGATTCATATATGGGCATCGTAAAGATTTCAGAGGACATGCACGAGAACCTGCGCGTCTCCAGCAACGCCCTCAGCCGCTCGATCAACGCGCAGGCCGAGCACTGGATGCGCATCGGCATGCTCGCCGAGCTGCATCCCAACCTCGACCACAGCGCCATTTGCCGCCTGCTGATCCGCGCCGAACAGAACGGCGGACTGGATCTGCAACAACTGACTCAGGAAGCCGTCAGCGCATGAGAAACCAGATCAAGATCAACACCCCGGCCGACATCGAAAAATCCCGCGCCGCCGGCAAACTCGCCGCCGAAGTACTGGCGATGCTGGTGCCGCATGTGAAGGCCGGGGTGACCACCGATGAGCTGGACCGGATGTGCAACGATTACATCGTCAATGTGCAGAAAGCCGTGCCGGCCAACGTCGGTTATCACGGCTTTCCGAAAACCGTCTGCGCGTCGGTCAACGACGTGGTGTGTCACGGGATTCCATCGGGTACGCCATTGAAGGATGGCGACATCGTCAATCTCGACATCGCCGTGATCAAAGATGGCTGGTTCGGTGATACCAGCCGCATGTACGTCGTGGGTGAGGCAACTCCTGAAGCGCAGCACCTGATCAAGACCACTTACGACGCGATGTGCGCGGGCATTCGCGCAGTGAAACCGGGCGCAACGCTCGGCGATATCGGTTACGCGATCCAGAGCCTGGCGGAGGCGGAGGGCTTCAGCGTGGTACGCGAATACTGCGGCCACGGCATCGGCAAGGTCTATCACGACGAACCGCAGATCCTGCATTACGGCTTTCCCAATCAAGGGCTGAAGCTCAAGGCCGGGATGATTTTCACCGTGGAACCGATGCTCAATGCCGGCAAACGCCATGTGAAGAACATGCCGGATGGCTGGACCGTATTGACCAAGGATGGCTCCTTGTCAGCGCAGTGGGAGCATATGGTCGCGGTGACGGAGAGCGGGTTTGAAGTGCTGACGGCTTGGCCGGATGAGATTGAAGGGTACCGGGCCATTGGCTGATACCGTGTGGCCTGCTTGCCCTCACCCTAGCCCTCTCCCAATGGGAGAGGGGACTGACCGAGGTGTTGTTGCGAGATACGCCGACGTGCGATACCGAGTCGAACTTACATTTTGCACAGCATGAAGATCGGCTCCCTTTCCCCCTCGCCCCCCGTGGGGGAGAGGGCTGGGGTGAGGGGGTAGATCCAACTGACTCAGCGCAATCAGTGAGCACCGGCAGCCTTGTTCAAATCGCTCTCGGTCCACTCGGTATAGACACAAGCATCCGCCGTCGCCCAGCGCACCCGTACCGGATCGCCGGCCTTGAGTGGCATTCCGGCTGCCGACAGGGCTTTCACCGTCATCGACGTCCCGCCCGCAGTCACCACGCTGCACGTCTGGCTTTCACCGAGAAACAGCACCTCCACAACATTCGCCGATACCTCATTCCAGCCCGCCGCCAGCGGCTCATCCAGCGCTTGTTGCACGCTCAGCGCCAAGGCCTTTTCCGGACGCACCATCAGCAGCACATCCTGATCGGTATGCAATCCCGCTGTCAGCCGAATCGACAATGACTGTCCCTCGAAACTCGCCGCTGCATTGCTCTGCGCCTTGAGCTTGAGGAAGTTCGAGTTGCCCAGAAACGACGCGACAAACGCATTCGGCGGATTCTGATAAAGGTCATACCCGCTGCCCAAGCCGACAATCTTGCCGTGGCTGAAAATCGCGATGCGTTGCGACAGCCGCATGGCTTCTTCCTGGTCGTGGGTCACGTAAACGATGGTGATGCCCAGGCGCCGGTGCAGTTGGCGCAGTTCATCCTGCAAGTCCTCGCGCAGTTTCTTGTCCAGCGCGCCCAGCGGTTCATCCATCAGCAGAATGCGCGGCTCGTAAACCAGCGCCCGGGCGATGGCGACACGTTGTTGCTGGCCGCCAGACAACTGCGAAGGGCGGCGATGGGCGAACTGTTCGAGCTGCACCAGCTTCAACATCGCATCGACGCGTTTTTCACGCTCGGCGGCAGCCAGTTTGCGAATCGCCAAAGGGAAGGCGATGTTGTCGCGCACCGACAGATGCGGGAACAGCGAGTAACGCTGAAAGACCATGCCGATGTCGCGCTTGTGCGGCGGCACGTTGACCAGCGACTGACCATTGACGAGGATCTCGCCGCTGCTCGGTGTTTCGAACCCGGCGAGCATCGACAGCGTGGTGCTTTTGCCCGAGCCGCTGGAGCCGAGGAAGGTGAGGAATTCGCCGTCCTTGATGTCCAGCGAGATATTGTCGACGGCAGCAAAATCGCCGTAGTGCTTGTTCAGGTTGCGCAGGCTGACCAGGGGTTTGTCGCTCTGCTGGGATGCGTCTTTGATCACGGCACTCATGTCGTACTCCTGGGCGCTCAGGCGCTGATTTCGTTGCGCCGGCGCAGGGCGGCGGCGATCACCATGACCAATACCGACAGGCCGATCAGCAGCGTCGAAGCGACGGCGATCACTGGCGTCAGGTCCTGGCGCAGGGTGGTCCACATTTTCACGGGAAGGGTTTGCAGAGTAGGGCTTGCCATCATCACGCTGAGCACCACTTCGTCCCATGAAACGAGGAAGGCGAAGAGGGCGCCGGCGACCATGCCCGGGCGGATCGCCGGAAACGTCACCTTGAACACCGCTTGCAGGCGCGAGGCACCGCAGATCACCGCCGCGTCTTCAATCGACTGATCGAACAGCTTCAGCGAGTTGATGATCGAGATGATGGTGAACGGCAGCGCGACGATCACGTGGCTGACGACGAAAGCGAACGTGGGCCCGGTGTAGCCGGGCTTGAGAAACAGCGCGTACACCGCCACGGCAATGATCACCAGCGGCACGATCATCGGCAGGGTGAACAGGCCGTAGAGCATCTCGCGGCCGGGGAAGCGCCCGCGCACCAGCGCAAACGCGGTCGGCAGACCGAGGGCAACGGCGCAGATCGTGGTCAGCACGGCCACCTTGAGGCTGGCGGCAGCGGCGTTCATCCAGTCGGGATTGGAGAAGAACTGGCCGTACCATTTCAGCGTCCAGCCCGGTGGCGGGAACACCAGCCACTGCGAGGAGCCGAACGACAGCAGCACGATGAACACGATCGGCAACAGCAGGAACAGACCGATCAGCCCAGTCGTGGCGTAGAGGCCGAAACGCATGCGCCGGCTCATGGCATTGGGGGTCAGGAGCATGTCGGCTTACCTCGCATTACTGGCGCCAACCGGGGATTCCGGTTGAAGCTTCAGGTAGAAGTAGAACAGCACCAGGGTGATTGCGATCAGCAACGCGGCGCCGGCACTGGCCAGGCCCCAGTTGAGGAACGATTGCACCTGCTGAATGATGAACTCCGGCAGCATCATGTTCTGCGCCCCGCCCAGCAAAGCGGGGGTGACGTAGTAACCGAGCGACATCACGAACACCATCAAACCGCCGGACGCCAGACCCGGCCGGCACAGCGGCAGGAACACCCGGAAGAAGTTGGTCCACGGACTGGCACCGCAGATCGAGCCGGCCTGCAGGATCATCGGGTCGATGGCCTGCATGGTCGCCTGCAACGGCAGCACGATGAACGGGATCATGATGTAGCTCATGCCGATCACCACGCCCGTCAGGTTGTGCACCATCTCCAGCGGTTGATCGATGATGCCCAGCGCCATCAGCGCCTTGTTGATCACGCCCGAGGCTTGCAGCAACACCAGCCACGAATAGGTGCGGGCGAGCAGGCTGGTCCACATCGACAGCAGCACGATGTTGAGGATCCAGCGCCCCCAGCCACGCGGCACCAGAGTGATCGCCCAAGCCAGTGGAAAGCCCAGCAGCAGGCTGAACAGCGTCACCAGCCCGGCCACCGAAAAGGTGTTGAGCAGCACCCGCGCATAGGCCGAGTTGGCGAACAGTTGTTCGTAGTTGCCAAGGCCAGGTACAGGTTCCAGCACACCGCGCAGCAGCAGGCCAATCAACGGCGCCAGAAAGAACAGGCCGAGGAACAGCAGCGCCGGGACGAGGTTGCCGGCACCGCGCCAGCGTTGCTTGAAAGCCGAACCGGCAGCGCCGGCGGCGCTCCCGGTGGCAGTGGAAGGACGGGCCGCAGTGGCCGCGATTTTCATTTGACCAGCCATTCGTTCCACCGTGTCGCGATAGCCGGACCGTTCTTGGCCCAGTAAGCGAAATCAAGGGTGATCTGATCCTTGGCGTAAGCCGTCGGCAGGTTGGGGGCCAGCGTCGAATCCAGACGCTCCACACTGTCGAGGTTGACCGGCGCGTAGGCGGTCAGGTTGGAGAAGTCGGCCTGGCCTTTGGCACTGCTCGCATTGGCGAGGAACTTCATCGCCGCATCTTTGTTTTTCGAGCCTTTTGGAATGACCAGAATGTCGGCCATGACCAGGTTCTGTTTCCAGCTCACGCCGACCGGCGCGCCATCTTCCTGCAAGGCGTGCACACGGCCATTCCAGAACTGGCCCATGCTCGCTTCGCCGGACGCCAGCAGTTGCTGCGACTGCGCGCCGCCGCCCCACCAGACGATGTCTTTCTTGATGGTGTCGAGTTTCTTGAAGGCGCGATCCAGATCCAGCGGGTAGAGCTTGTCAGCTGCAACGCCGTCGGCCAGCAGCGCCAGTTCGAGCACGCCGGGGCTTGGCCATTTGTACAGGGCGCGTTTGCCCGGGTAGGTCTTGGTGTCGAACAGCGCGCTCCAGTCCTGCGGCTTGTTGGCGCCGAGCTTGCCTTCGTTGTAGCCGAGGACAAAGGAGAAGAAGAACGAGCCGACGCCGTGATCGCTGACGAAGCGCGGGTCGATCCTGTCGCGCTGGATCACTTTGAAGTCGAGGGGTTCGAGCAGGCCTTCGGCAGCGGCGCGCAAGGCGAAATCGGCTTCAACATCGACCACGTCCCACTGCACGTTGCCGCTTTCGACCATGGCCTTGAGTTTGCCGTAGTCGGTGGGACCGTCCTGAACGACGGTGATGCCGCTGGCCTTGCTGAACGGATCGGCCCAGGCCTGTTTCTGCGCATCCTGGGTGCTACCGCCCCAGCTGACAAAATTCACGCTTTCGGCAGCCATTGCAGCCTGGCCGGTAACGCTGAGCAGTCCCGCGAAAAAGATCGCGGTTGCAGCTTTGTTCAACACCATGTTCACGCCCTCATTGTTGTGTTTTTGAGCGGGCCTTGCGTTGTTGCCCGCCTGTCGGGAGCAGTAGCTGGACGCTTTTTCAGGTCGTCCGGTCTATGGAATATCATATTATGGTATTCCAGACTTTGTGCAAGCACTTTGCCTTACCGGTTATCTGGCGGATCTGTCTTTCCGGCCTTCATCCAGATGTGTAGCGAATGAAACTGTGGCGAGGGGATTTATCCCCGTTGGGCTGCGGAGCAGCCCTGAAAGCGGGACATGCGATATTTCTGGCGGATCGCGTTGGCAGGAATCGGGGCCGCTTCGCAGCCCGACGGGGATAAATCCCCTCGCCACAGGGGAGCATCGATAACAGGGTTATTCGGTGAACGGAATGCTCTCAACCACCTCAAGGTCATACCCGGTCAACCCCGCATACTTCAGCGGTGGGCCAAGGTGGCGCAGCTTGCCAACCCCCAGATTCTGCAGAATCTGCGCCCCAGTCCCGACCTCGGAATAGATCCGCGACTGCGAACGGCTGAACTGCCGTGGCGGCTGGGTCAGCTGCGGCACGCGCTCGAGCAACGCCTGCGACGATTCATGGTTGGCCAGCACCACCACAACCCCGTGACCTTCCGCCGCGACCCGTTGCAGCGCCGCCCATAGCGTCCAGTTCGTCGGCCCGCTGTACTCGGCGCCGACCAGGTCGCGCAGCGGATCGATCACATGCACGCGCACCAGCGTCGGCTCTTCACGGCGCAAGTCGCCCATGACCATCGCCATGTGCACACCGCCTTCGATGCGATCCTCGAAAGTGATCAAACGGAACGTGCCATGCACCGTCGGCAGCTCACGTTCGCCGATGCGTTCGATGGTGTGCTCGGTGCTCAGGCGGTAGTGGATGAGGTCGGCGATGGTGCCGATCTTGATTCCGTGCTTGCGCGCGAACTGCTCCAGATCCGGACGGCGCGCCATGGTGCCGTCGTCGTTCATGACTTCGACAATCACCGAGGCCGGGGTGAAACCGGCCAGACGCGCCAGATCGCAACCGGCCTCGGTGTGCCCGGCACGGGTCAGCACGCCACCTTCCTTGGCGCGCAGCGGGAAGATGTGGCCGGGCTGCACCAGGTCTTCGGCGCGGGCATTCGGCGCGACGGCGGCGGCGACTGTGCAGGCGCGATCTGCGGCGGAAATGCCGGTAGTCACGCCGACCGCCGCTTCGATCGACACGGTAAATGCAGTGCTGAACACGCTGCCATTGGCGGGTACCATTTGCTCCAGGCCCAAGCGCTGACAATGTTCGTCGGTCAGGGTCAGGCAGATCAGCCCGCGTGCCTCGCGGGCCATGAAGCTGATAGCCTCCGGTGTGCAACGATCAGCGGCCAGCAGCAGGTCGCCTTCGTTCTCGCGGTCTTCGTCATCGACCAGCAGGACCATTTTGCCGAGGCGATAATCTTCGATGATTTCTTCGATGCTGTTGAAGGCCATGCTGGACTCTCAGGGTTCGTTGGAAATATATTGGTATACCATAATACAAAAATCAACAAAGAGGTCACTATGAAGGCGTACTGGATTGCACATGTGGATATAGCCGATACCGAGCACTACAGCCAATACACCCAGCGCACCCCGCAGGCGATTGCCGCATTCGGCGGCAAGTTTGTCGCCAGAGGCGGGCGCAGCGAAGCGATGGAAGGACGGCAGACGCCACAGCGCACGGTGATCATCGAGTTTGAAAACTACGAAACAGCCGTGGCGTGCTACCGCTCGGCGGCGTATCAGGAGGCGAAAAGTTATCGCGAGGACTGGGCGAGGGCGGAGATCATCATCGTTGAAGGCATCACCCCAATTTAAGCCACACTGATGATCGTTCCCACGCTCCGCGTGGGAATGCAGCCCGGGACGCTCTGCGTCCCATCCAGAGCCGAACGCGGAGCGTCCGTAGAGGCATTCCCACGCGGAGCGTGGGAACGATCAGGGGACTGGTGATTTTTAGCGCATGAAATGGATCTTGCCGCTGTCATCATTACCCATGTAAATCCCGTAAACCCCCGCCTGGCGCTCTTCGATATAGCGCTCGAGAATCTGCCGGATCGCCGGGTAATAGATCTGCTCCCACGGAATCTCTTCCGGGGCGAAGAACTTGTAATCCATGGTCTCCGGCCCGTACTGCCCGGTGATCTCCAGGGCGATGGCGCGGAAGATGATGTACACCTCGCTGATCTTCGGCACGCTGAAGATCGAATACGGCGAGACGATTTCCGCGTGCACGCCGCTTTCTTCCCAGACTTCGCGCAGCGCCGCCTGTTCGGTGGTCTCACCGCTTTCCATGAAACCGGCCGGCAGGGTCCAGGTGCCGGGGCGCGGGGGAATCGCCCGTTGGCACAAGAGGTATTTGCCGTCCTGCTCGATGATGCAGCCGGCAATGATCTTCGGATTGACGTAGTGGATATAGCCGCAGCCGCGGCACATCAGGCGCTCGTGCGTATCACCCGGCGGCGTCTGCTGACCGAGGTCAGGGCCACCGCATTTCGGGCAAAAGCTCGGGCTGAACATGTCATTGACCTATGCGGGGTTCTTTCAGCGCGATCGGCAGGGTGATCGCCGGGGTGCCTTTGACGGCGACGCCGGTTTCTTCCTGCTTGCGCTTGAGGTAGTCGAGGGCCACGGCAGCCGCCGCGCGGACGTGATCGACACAGGCCTGATGCGCCGCCAGCGGATCGCCGCTCTTGATCGCCTCGACCATTTTTTCCATCTCGTGATTACTCGCGCCGCGTCGGTTTTCCTGGGAGACCGAGGTCGCGCGCAGATAGCTGATGCGCGCCTGCAACTGGCGCAATTGGGTGGCTGCGACATGGTTGCCCGAGCCTTCGAGCAGCACGTCGTAGAAGCCCTGCACTGAGTCGATCACCTGTTGCAGCTCGCCGTCCTTCAACGCCTTGCGGTTGTCATCGAGGGCTTTTTCCAGGGCTTTGATGTCCTTGGCCTTGGCGCGCAGGGTGAACAGCTGGACGATCAGGCCTTCGAGTACGCAACGCAATTCGTAGATATCGACGGCGTCGTCGAGGGTGATGATGGCTACGCGCGGGCCTTTGGCGTCGGCGAATTCCACCAGGCCTTCGGATTCAAGGTGACGCAAGGCTTCGCGCACCGAGGTGCGGCTGACACCGAGGCGATCGCAGAGGTCGCGTTCGACCAGGCGATCACCTGGCATGAGCTGGAAATTCATGATCGCGCTACGCAGTTTGTCCAGCACGATTTCGCGCAGGGTAACGGGGTTGCGATTGACCTTGAAGCTGTCGTCGAGTGGCTGGCGTTTCATGGGGTCCGCTCTTGAGCTTGGCTGTCCATGCCAGACGGGCATCAAAACAGCCGAGGGTTAACTGGAGGCCTCGGCGTCGGCTTCGGCAAAGGCTTCACGGGCCAGCCGGAAACTGTCCACGGCCGCCGGAACGCCGCAATAAATGCCGACCTGAAGCAGAATTTCGCGTATTTGCTCACGACTCAGGCCGTTACGCAAGGCGCCACGCACATGCAGCTTGAGTTCATGCGGGCGGTTGAGCGCCGAGATCATCGCCAGGTTGATCATGCTGCGCTCCTTGAGCGACAGACCCTCACGCCCCCAGACATTGCCCCAGCAGTATTCAGTGACCATTTCCTGCAGCGGACGGGTGAAGTCGTCGGCGTTCTCGATCGAGCGCTGAACATAGGCTTCGCCCAATACCTGCGTACGGATCTGCAGCCCTTTTTCGTACTTATCGTTACTCATCATTCCTCCAATCCACAGGTGTTCCCTGTGGGAGCGAGCCTGCTCGCGAAGGCGTCGTGTCAGTCGATGCAAATGTTGAATGATCGACCGCTTTCGCGAGCAGGCTCGCTCCCACATTGGCAATCGTGTCTGCCTGTCAGGCCAGGGGCGGCAACGCACCCAACTTGCCCTTGTGATAAATCATCGGCGTCACCGGTTGCTCGGGCAGGATCAGGTTCTTCACTGCGCCGACAATGATCGCGTGATCGCCGCCGTCGTATTCACGCCACAACTCGCACTCGATGATCGCCGTGGCCTTGGCCAGAATCGGGTTGCCCAGATCGCTCAAATGCCACTCGATGCCCTTGGCCTTTTCCTTGCCCTTGCCGGCGAACGCGTAGGCTTCGGCGGTCTGCTCGGCGGAGAGCAAATGGATGGCGAATTTTTTGCTGTCGCGCAGCACCGGGTAGGTGTCGGACGCGTAGTTGGGGCAGAACAACACCAGCGCCGGGTCGATCGACAGCGCGCTGAACGCGCTGGCGGTGATGCCGACAATGCCGCCTTCCGGGTCGAGGGTGGTGACCACCGTAACGCCGGACGGAAACGAGCTCATGACGTCTTTGTAAATGCCGGGTTCGATCATTTCGCAGGACTCCTAGCGCATCACAAACGGATCAGGCATTGGCGCCTGGGAGAGGTTGATCCACACCGTTTTCAGTTCGGTGTAGGCCAGCACCGAATCGATGCCGCTTTCGCGTCCATAGCCACTGTTCTTGAAGCCGCCGATCGGCGCCATCGCCGACACTGCGCGGTAGGTGTTGACCCAGATGATCCCCGAGCGCACATCCCGCGCCAGACGATGGGCGCGACCCAGGTCACGGGTCCAGATGCCGGCAGCGAGGCCGAACTGCGAGTCGTTGGCGATCGCCAGCGCTTCGGCTTCGTCTTTGAAACGAATCACCGAAGCCACCGGGCCGAAGACTTCTTCCTGCATGATCTTCATCGAATTGCGGTCGCATTCGAACAGCGTCGGCTCGTAGAACCAGCCTTCGCCAAGATCCGCCGGACGCTTGCCACCGGTGCGCAAACGCGCGCCTTCGGCGATCGCATCGGCGACCAGACCTTCGACCACCGCCAGTTGCTGCGCGGTGGCCATCGGCCCCATCTCGCTGTGGTCTTCCTGCGGGTTGCCGATGCGGATGCGCTGGGCGCGCTCGACCAGACGATTGACGAATTCGTCGTAGATTTCGTCCTGCACCAGCAAGCGCGAACCAGACACGCAACTCTGCCCGGACGCCGCGTAGATGCCGGCAATCGCACCGTTAATTGCACTGTCGAGATCGGCGTCGGCGAAGATGATATTCGGCGACTTGCCGCCCAGCTCCAGCGACAGCTTGGCGAAATTCTCGGCGCTGCTGCGCACCACATGCCGCGCCGTGGCCGCGCCGCCGGTGAAGGCGATCTTGCGGATCAACGGATGGCGGGTGAGGGCGGCGCCGGTGCTCGGGCCGTAACCGGTAACGACGTTGACCACGCCCGGCGGAATCCCGGCTTCGAGGGCCAGGCGTGCCAGCTCGAGAATGGTCGCCGAGGCGTGCTCGGACGGCTTGATCACAATCGTGTTGCCGGCGGCGAGGGCCGGGGCCAGTTTGATCGCGGTCAGGTACAGCGGGCTGTTCCATGGAATGATCGCGGCGACCACACCCATGGCTTCGTGCACGGTGTAGGCAAACAGATCCGGTTTATCCAGCGGCAGGGTGCCGCCTTCCAGTTTGTCAGCGAGGCCTGCGGTGTAGTGGAAGAACTCCGGCAGATAGCTGACCTGGCCACGGGTTTCGCGGATCAGCTTGCCGTTGTCGCGGCTTTCCAGCTGCGCCAGGTGTTCCTTGTTTTCTGCGATCAGATCACCGAGGCGGCGCAACAATTTGCCCCGCGCAGTGGCGGTCAGGCCGCGCCAGGCCGGGCTGTCGAAGGCATTTTGCGCTGCTTGCACGGCGCGTTCGACGTCCGCTTCATCGGCGTCGGGCAGTTCCGCCCAGGCTTGCGCGGAGGCCGGGTTGAGGCTTTCGAAGGTCTTGCCGGAGAGGGCGTCGACCCAGTCTCCGCCGATGCACATCTGGAAGCGTGCGAGTGTCATGCAACGATCCCCTTTATATGGTTTTGTCGGGAGTGTGCGAATTGGAGAAATTCCAGCAGCATCTGGTTGACCAGACGCGGCGACTCTACCGGCATCATATGCCGTTGCTCGGGCAGCACGGCAACCTTCGCGCCGGGGATGCGTCGGGCCAGTTGCTCGGCCATTTCCGGGGTCGAACCGGGGTCGAGTTCGCCGGTGGCGATCAGCGTCGGTGCCTGAATGCTGCTCAGGTCGTCGGCGCGGTACATGTCCTGGGTGGCAAACAATTCGTAGGTGGTCAGGTAGCCCTGCGGATCGTTGTTGGCCAAGGTCTGGCGCAACGCGGCGATCTGCGCCGGGTTGGCCGCCTGATATTCACGGCTGAACCAGCGCGACAACGCCGCTTCGGCATTGGCGTCCGGGCCGTGTTCGGCAGCCTGTGCAGTGCGGGCAATCACGCCGGCACGCTGTTCTTCGCTGCGGTTGAACACGCTGTTCAGCACCACCAGGCTTTGCAGGCGCTCCGGGTAATGCAGGGCGAAGGCCCGCGCGACCAGGCCGCCCATGGAGAAGCCGATCACCGCTGCCTGGGGCAGATTGAGGTGATCGAGCAGCTCGAGCAACTGATCGGCGTAACCGAGCAGGTCGGTGCCGCTGGCCGGGCGCGGGCTGGCGCCGTGGCCGAGCATGTCGTAGGCGATCACCTGGTACTGGCTGGCGAGGCCGACAATCTGCCCGCCCCACATTTCTTTGTTCAGGCCCACGCCGTGGATCAAGACCACGGGCTGGCCTTGGCCGGTCGCCAGGTAACTGGTGCCAGCCGGGGTGAGTTCAGCGGTGAGCCGAATCATGGAGCGCTCCTGCAATGCCTTTTTATTGTGATTACTGGGCTTGTTCGGCAGCCAGTTCTTCCAGATCGATGTAGCGGTTGCCGATGCGCGGGTGCAAGCGGCCACCGTCGGCGCAACCCAGCACGACGACGATTTCGTCAGCACGCGGCGCGTCTTCGATCTGCATTTCCAGGGTGATGTAGTGCGAACGCAGGCCTTCGTCGTCCTTGTGCATCATCGGGATCTGAATTGAAGTGCCCGGGCCGCCGCGCTTGTTGGTAAAGCTCAGGTAGCTCTTGGCTTTCACCGCTTCGCGATAGTGGTTACCGAAGCGCAGGGTGTGGATCACCGCCGACGCGTGCTCGATCTCGCCGTCAGCGCCGACCACCGCCGCTTTGCCGTAAGCCTCGATCTTCTCGGCGCCACCAATGATGCCCACCAGGCGCTCGACCATCATGGCGCCGAGGTCGGAGCAGTTGGCGCGGATCTGCGGCTTGAGGTCTTCGACAAAACCATTGCCCACCCACGGGTTCTTCATCACCACGGCGAGGCCGACCATGGTCACCGGCTTGTCAGTAGCCTTGCCGCCTTCAATGAAGGTTTCTTCGACATAGCTGACGATCTTGCGAATTTCGAAACTCATGAGCTGCTCCGTTGGGGGATTGAGAGTGTCTGTGCGTCTGATGGTATACCATAATACCGATCCTGCAAGTCCCTCTGATGAGATTTGCTTCATCACCCCGGCGAATGGTCATGTATTCAAATCCCGCACTCACCACCAACACCTGTGGGAGCGAGCCTGCTCGCGAATGCGGTGTATCAGTCACCCTGTTTATTGGCTGACCCACCGCTTTCGCGAGCAGGCTCGCTCCCACAGGGAAAATGATGGGTTACAGAGAGCCGCTTTCGGTTAACAAAAGATAACGCGGCGCCGATTGTCAGACATTTGCAAAGCCCGATAGGATGAGCCAGCTTCCGAAGGGGCTCTGGATTGCGGGTTTCAGGACTATGCTTCTGATCTGCCACTAGCCGAGCACCCTTGCGGCGCCCTTGAAGGCCCGATGGCCCAACAATAATAAATAGGGGAAGGTCTATGAGTCGTTGCCGCCCGCCGGCGTTACGCAACACCGCGTTGCTGGCCACAGCACTCTCACTGCTGGGCTTTGCCACGTTATCGGCACCTGTGATTGCCGCCGAGGCCCCGGCTGACGTGGTCTATGCCACCGAATCGGCCAAGGCCGCAAAAAGCCTGATTCTTGATGTCGTCCACGCTGGCGCGCGTCTGGTCGCGGTCGGCGATCGCGGGCACATCGTCTATTCCGATGACCAGGGCAAGACCTGGACCCAGGCCAAGGTGCCGACCCGGCAACTGCTCACCGCCGTGTATTTCGTCGACGACAAAAACGGTTGGGCCGTGGGCCACGACGCACAGATTCTCGCCAGCGCAGACGGCGGTCTGACCTGGACCAAACAATTCGAAGACCTCGCACGCGAATCGCCGCTGCTCGACGTCTGGTTCAAGGACGCCAGCAGCGGCTTTGCCGTGGGCGCCTACGGCACGCTGCTGGAAACCTCCGATGGCGGCAAGCACTGGGAAGACGTCAGCGATCGCCTCGACAACGAAGACCAGTTCCACCTCAACGCCATCGCCGCCGTGAAAGACGCCGGGCTGTTCATCGTCGGCGAGTCCGGCAGCATGTTCCGCTCCGCCGATGACGGCCAGACCTGGGAAAAGCTTGAAGGCCCGTACGAAGGTTCGCTGTTCGGCGTGATCGGCACGGCGCAGCCGCAGACCCTGCTGGCGTACGGCTTGCGCGGCAATCTTTATCGCTCCACTGATTTCGGCAGCAACTGGGAGCAGGTCGAACTCAAAGCCGCACGCGGTGCACTGGAGTTCGGCCTGTCCGGCGGCACGCTGCTGGAAGACGGCTCGATCGTCATCGTCGGCAACGGCGGCTCGGTGATCAGCAGCAGCGACAACGGCGAAACCTTCAGCGTGTTCAACCGCCCGGATCGCATTTCGCTGTCGTCGGTCACCGCCGCCGGCAACGGCAACCTGATTCTGACCGGGCAGGGTGGCTTGCACATCACCCAGCCAAACGGTGCCGAGACCAATAACAAGAAGGCGGGGCTATGACTTCCTTGATCACTCCTCAGCAGGAAAAGGCGACGGTTCTCGAGCGCCTGATCTTCAACAACCGTCCGGCCGTGATCCTGATCTGCCTGGTGGTGAGCATTTTCCTGTTCTGGCAGGCCACGCTGATTCGGCCGTCGACCAGTTTTGAAAAAATGATCCCGCTGCAGCATCCCTTCATCGAAAAGATGATGGAGCACCGCAACGATCTGGCGAACCTGGGCAACACCGTGCGTATTTCGGTGGAAGCCACCGACGGCGACATCTTCTCCAAGGAGTACATGGAGACCCTGCGCCAGATCAACGACGAAGTGTTCTACATTTCCGGCGTCGATCGTTCCGGCCTCAAATCGCTGTGGAGCCCGAGCGTACGCTGGACCGAAGTAACCGAAGAGGGTTTCGCCGGCGGTGAAGTGATTCCGCAGAGCTACAACGGCTCGCAGGACAGCCTCGATCTGCTGCGCAACAACGTGCTCAAGTCCGGCCAGGTCGGGCGTCTGGTGGCCAACGACTTCAAGTCGAGCATCGTCGACATCCCGCTGCTCGAGGCCTATCCGGACCCGCAGGATCAGGGCAAGTTGCTGGCGCTGGACTATCGCCAGTTCTCCCATGAACTCGAAGACAAGATCCGCAACAAGTTCGAAGCGCAGAACCCCAACATCAAGATCCACATCGTTGGTTTCGCCAAGAAGGTCGGCGACCTGATCGACGGTCTGGTGATGGTGGTGCTGTTCTTCGGGGTCGCCTTCGTCATCACCCTGATTCTGCTGCTGTGGTTCACCAACTGCCTGCGCAGCACCATCGCGGTGTTGAGCACGACGCTGGTGGCGGTGGTCTGGCAACTCGGGTTGATGCACTTCTTCGGCTTCGGCCTCGACCCGTATTCGATGCTGGTGCCGTTCCTGATTTTCGCCATTGGCATCTCCCACGGCGTGCAGAAGATCAACGGTATCGCCCTGCAATCCAGCGAGGCCGATAACGCGCTGACCGCTGCTCGGCGCACCTTCCGCCAGTTGTTCCTGCCGGGGATGATCGCGATTCTGGCCGATGCGGTGGGCTTCATCACCCTGCTGATCATCGACATCGGCGTGATCCGTGAACTGGCGATCGGCGCGTCGATCGGCGTGGCGGTGATCGTGTTCACCAACCTGATCCTGCTGCCGGTGGCGATTTCCTATGTCGGCATCAGCAAGCGCGCGATTGCCAAGAGCAAGAAGGACGCCAACCGCGAGCACCCGTTCTGGCGCCTGCTGTCGAACTTCGCCAGCCCGAAAGTCGCGCCGATTTCGGTAGCGCTGGCGCTGATCGCCTTCGGTGGCGGCCTCTGGTATAGCCAGAACCTGAAGATTGGCGACCTCGACCAAGGCGCGCCGGAACTGCGTCCGGACTCGCGTTACAACAAGGACAACAACTTCATCATCAGCAACTACTCGACCAGCTCCGACGTGCTGGTGGTGATGGTCAAGACCAAGGCCGAAGGGTGCTCGCGCTACGAAGCCATGGCGCCGATCGATCAGCTGATGTGGAAGATGCAGAACACCGAGGGCGTGCAGTCGGCGATCTCGCTGGTGACCGTGTCCAAGCAGATGATCAAGGGTATGAACGAGGGCAACCTGAAATGGGAAACCCTGTCGCGCAACCCGGACGTACTGAATAACTCGATCGCCCGCGCCGATGGCCTGTACAACAACAGCTGCTCGCTGGCGCCAGTGCTGGTGTTCCTCAACGATCACAAAGCTGAGACCCTCGATCGTGCGGTCAACGCGGTGCAGGAGTTCGCCAAGGAAAACAACAAGGACGGCCTGGAATTCATCCTCGCCGCCGGTAACGCCGGGATCGAAGCAGCCACCAACGAAGTCATCAAACAGGCTGAGCTGACCATCCTGATCCTGGTGTACATCTGCGTGGCGGTGATGTGCATGATCACCTTCCGCTCATGGGCGGCAACCCTGTGCATCGTCCTGCCGCTGGTGCTGACCTCGGTGCTCGGCAACGCGCTGATGGCGTTCATGGGCATCGGCGTGAAAGTTGCGACCCTGCCGGTGGTGGCGTTGGGCGTGGGGATTGGCGTGGACTACGGCATCTACATCTACAGCCGCCTGGAAAGTTTCCTGCGCGCCGGGCTGCCGTTGCAGGAAGCCTATTACCAGACGCTGAAGTCGACCGGTAAAGCGGTGCTGTTCACCGGCCTGTGCCTGGCGATCGGCGTGTGCACCTGGATCTTCTCGGCGATCAAGTTCCAGGCCGACATGGGCCTGATGCTGACCTTCATGCTGCTGTGGAACATGTTCGGTGCGCTGTGGCTGCTGCCAGCGCTGGCGAAGTTCCTGATCAAGCCTGAGAAGCTGGCGGGGCAGAAGGGCAATTCGCTGTTTGCGCATTGATCTGATGGACTGAAACGGCAAAGCCGCAACCTTGAGGGGTTGCGGCTTTTTTTGTGAATCAAGATCAAGAGCCCCTCACCCTAGCCCTCTCCCGGAGGGAGAGGGGACTGACCGAGGGGGGCGGCTAGATATATCGACCTGAAATACCGAGTCGGTTATGGATTCACAGCAGAACGTTCAAGTCGGCGTAAATCTCAAATATTCCCCAATCGGTCCCCTCTACCTCTGGGAGAGGGCTAGGGTGAGGGCAAGCGGTCTCAAGCCCTAAGAAAGCTCAGCGCCAAGCACCACACTCAACGCACTGCGCGCATCATCCAGCTGCACCAGCGTCGCATGCCGGGCACCCAGCGCATCACGATTCTCGATGGCGGTCAGGATCGCCTTGTGCCGCGGCAACGCCAGTTCATGCAGATTCGGCCGTTGATTGGAATGCTTCAACGCCTCGGCAATCGCTACCGCCAACATGTTGCACAGGTTCGCCAGCAGGTCGTTGTGCGTGGCATCGGCGATGCGGCTGTGGAAGTCCAGGTCCGGCTGCAACAGCGCTTCCGGGGTCGGCGCGGCTTCCATGCGTTGGTAGGCTTCGTTGATCGCGGCGATGTCGGCATCGGTTGCATGCTGGGCGGCGAGGCGGCCGCTGCCGGCTCGATGATGCTGCGCACACTGGTCAGCACGTTGAAGAATTCATTCTGCGGGCTACTTTGCATCAGCCAGTGCAGCACGTCCGGGTCGAGCATGTGCCATTCGCGGCGAGCCTTGACCACTGTGCCCACGCGAGGCTTGGAATACACCAGCCCCTTGGCCACCAGCACTCGGGTGGCCTCGCGCAACACCGGCCGACTGACCGCGTACTCCTCGCACAGCAGGGCTTCGGCGGGCAGTTTGTCGTCGGGCAAAAAGCGTCCGGAGACGATCTGCATGCCCAGTTCCTGGACGATGCGCGAGTGCATGCTTTTACGGTCGGAAGGTTTGCGGTAATCCATGGGGAGTGGCGCGATCCTGAGCGATGGAGATGCCGCGCATCATAGCAGGCACGGCACAGATTTGAGGCGATACGCAAAAGCAACTGTGGGAGCGAGCCTGCTCGCGAAGGCGGCATATCAGTCAAATAGATCTCGACTGACACTCCCTCTTCGCGAGCAGGCTCGCTCCCACAGGGGAATTGCGCTGTTAGTGAGAGTGGCGCGGAACCTCGGCACCACGGCAACCGACGAGGAAGTCAAAGTCGCAACCCTGATCCGCCTGCAGCACGTGATCGATGTACAGCTGACGATAACCGCCCACCAGCAATTGCTGCGGTGCTTGCAGATCGGCCATGCGCGCGGCCAGTTCAGCATCCGGAATGTCCAGATGCAGACGGCCGCTGGCACAATCGAGCTCGATCCAGTCGCCTTCCTTTACTGCCGCTAAAGGCCCGCCGGCTGCGGCTTCCGGGGCGACGTGCAGAACCACCGTGCCGTACGCGGTGCCGCTCATGCGTGCATCGGAAATGCGCACCATGTCGGTCACGCCTTCTGCCAACAGCTTGGCCGGCAGGCCCATGTTGCCGACTTCGGCCATGCCCGGATAACCCTTCGGTCCGCAGTTTTTCATCACCAGAATCGAATCCTTATCGACGTCCAGCTCCGGATCGTTGATCCGCGCCTTGTACATGTCGAAGTTCTCGAACACCACCGCGCGACCGCGATGCTGCATCAGTTCAGCGCTAGCGGCGGACGGCTTGAGCACCGCGCCCAACGGCGCCAGATTGCCGCGCAACACGCAGATGCCGCCGTCGGCGCGAATCGGATTGTCGAGGGTGCGGATCACTTGGTCTTCGCCGTAGATCGGCGCGTCCTTGGTGTTCTCGCCGATGGACTTGCCGTTGACGGTCAGTGCGTTCGGGTTGGGGATCAGATTGGCTTCACCGAGGCGACGCAGTACCGCTGGCAAACCGCCGGCGTAGTAGAACTCTTCCATCAGGAAACGCCCGGACGGTTGCAGGTCGACGATGGTCGGCATGCCGCGACCGATGCGCGTCCAGTCGTCCAGGTCGAGCTCGACGCCGATGCGCCCTGCGATGGCTTTCAAGTGGATCACGGCGTTGGTCGAACCGCCGATGGCAGCGTTGACACGAATAGCGTTTTCGAAGGCTTCCTTGGTGAGGATCTTCGACAGTTTCAGGTCTTCACGCACCATCTCCACCGCACGCATGCCGGACATGTGCGCCAGCACATAACGGCGTGCATCCACAGCCGGAATCGCCGCGTTGTGCGGCAGCGAAGTGCCCAGCGCTTCCGCCATGCACGCCATGGTCGACGCGGTGCCCATGGTGTTGCAGGTGCCCGCCGAACGCGACATGCCGCCCTCGGCTGCGAGGAAGTCATCGATGGTGATGGTGCCGGCCTTGACCTGTTCGCTGAGCTGCCAGACCACGGTGCCGGAACCGATGTCCTTGCCTTTGTGCTTGCCGTTGAGCATCGGCCCGCCGGTGACGACGATGGCCGGCACGTCGCAACTGGCCGCACCCATCAACAGTGCTGGAGTGGTTTTGTCGCAACCGGTGAGCAGCACTACGCCGTCGATCGGGTTGCCGCGAATCGCTTCTTCAACGTCCATGCTCGCCAGGTTGCGGGTGAGCATGGCGGTCGGGCGCAGGTTCGATTCGCCGTTGGAGAACACCGGGAATTCCACCGGAAAACCACCGGCCTCGATCACCCCGCGTTTGACGTGCTCCGCGATCTGGCGGAAGTGCGCGTTGCATGGGGTCAGTTCCGACCAGGTATTGCAGATGCCGATGATCGGCTTGCCGTGGAACTGATGGTCGGCGATGCCCTGATTCTTCATCCAGCTGCGGTACATGAAGCCGTTCTTGTCGGCCGTGCCAAACCATTGGGCGGAGCGCAGGGTGGGTTTCTTATCAGACATGATCGATTCTCTTATTGTAAGACTATTGTTTGCGAGCTGACGCTTAATCTAAGCTCAAAATCCGCGCTTTGGAAGAGTTGTTGGGTAATTAGTATTACTATATAGTCGTTTGCGACGGAGGGATGGCCCTGGCTGTTTTGGCGAGAGGCGTCCCCCGAGGTTCTATAAAAACAACAATCGGAGACCGATCTCATGAGCCAGGAATTGCGGCTTGTCCGGCGCATCACACTGAAACTGATTCCCTTCCTGATCCTGCTGTACTTGATCGCCTATGTGGATCGCTCCGCCGTCGGCTTTGCCAAGCTGCACATGGGCGCCGACATCGGCATCGGCGACGCCGCCTATGGCCTCGGTGCCGGGCTGTTTTTCATCGGCTACTTTCTTCTAGAGATTCCCAGCAACCTGATGCTCGAACGCTTCGGCGCGCGGCGCTGGTTCGCGCGGATCATGATCACCTGGGGCGCGATCACCATCGGCATGGCTTTTGTGCAAGGGCCGCACAGCTTCTATGTGATGCGCTTTCTGCTCGGCGCGGCGGAGGCGGGCTTCTTCCCTGGCGTGCTGTACTACATCACCCAATGGTTCCCGGTGCGCCATCGCGGCAAGATCCTCGGCCTGTTCATCCTCTCGCAACCGATCGCGATGATGATCACCGGTCCCGTGTCCGGTGGCTTGCTGGGCATGGACGGCATCCTTGGTCTGCATGGCTGGCAGTGGCTGTTCATCGTCATCGGCACCCCGGCGATCCTGCTGACCTGGCCGGTCCTGCGCTGGCTGCCGGACGGCCCGCAGCAAGTGAAGTGGATGGATCAGGCGGAAAAAGACTGGCTGACCGGCGAACTGAAAAAGGATTTGCAGGAATACGGCCAGACCCGTCACGGCAATCCGCTGCATGCGCTGAAAGACAAACGCGTGTTGCTGCTGGCGCTGTTCTATCTGCCGGTGACCCTGAGCATTTATGGCCTCGGCCTGTGGCTGCCGACGCTGATCAAACAGTTCGGCGGCAGCGATCTGGTCACCGGGTTCGTCTCGTCGGTGCCATACATTTTCGGGATCATCGGCCTGCTGATCATTCCGCGCAGCTCCGACCGCTTGAATGATCGCTACGGCCACTTGGCGGTGCTCTATGTGCTCGGTGCGCTGGGCCTGTTTCTCAGTGCCTGGCTGTCGCTGCCGGTGGCGCAACTGGCGGCGCTGTGTCTGGTGGCGTTTGCCTTGTTCTCATGCACCGCGGTGTTCTGGACCTTGCCCGGGCGCTTCTTTGCCGGCGCGAGTGCCGCGGCGGGGATTGCCTTGATCAACTCGGTGGGCAACCTCGGCGGGTATATCGGGCCGTTCGTGATCGGCGCGTTGAAGGAATACACCGGCAATCTGGCTTCGGGGTTGTACTTCCTCTCGGGCGTGATGGTGTTCGGGCTGATTCTGACCGGCATCGTCTACCGCGTGCTGGAACGCAAACACGTGCTGCCCGTCGACCAGTTCGCCGCCAGCGCCCGTGGCGCGACCCGAACCTGACACCTATGGATCAATTACCACCCCTGTGGGAGCTGGCTTGCCAGCGATGACGGCGGCACATCCAACATTGATGTGTCAGACAGGTTGCTATCGCTGGCAAGCCAGCTCCCACAGGGTTTTGCGGTGTTTCGGAATTTTGGATAAAGGAGAGGACATATGCATCTGGTTCAATTCGAATTACCCAACGGCGAGCGCCGTGTCGGCGTGGTCGACAACGGTCAGGTCCGCGAAGTCGAGGACGCCCGCAGTGTCCGTGATCTGGCCCTGGCTGCAATCGAGGCCGGCAGCTCCCTTGAGCAGCAAGTGCAAAGCCTCGGCCTCGGTGCCAGCCACGACTACACGCAGTTGCTCAAAGACCTGCGCATCCTGCCGCCACTGGATCACCCGGACCCGGCTCACATGCTGGTCAGCGGTACTGGTCTGACCCATCTGGGCAGTGCTTCGGCCCGCGACAAGATGCACCAGCAGGCCGGCGATGAAGCGGCGATGACCGACACCATGCGCATTTTCAAATGGGGCGTGGAGGGTGGCAAACCGGCGGCGGGGCAGGCCGGCGTGCAACCAGAGTGGTTCTACAAGGGCGACGGCAGCATTGTCGTGCGTCCGGGGCAGCCGTTCCCGCTGCCGCCGTTCGCTGAAGACGCCGGCGAAGAGCCGGAGATGGCCGGCCTGTATGTCATCGGCAACGATGGCAAGCCGTATCGCCTCGGTTTCGCCGTCGGTAACGAGTTCTCCGACCACGTCATGGAACGCAAGAATTACCTGTACCTGGCGCACTCGAAATTGCGCAGTTGCAGTTATGGCCCGGAACTTCGTACCGGTGAATTGCCTCAACACCTTGCCGGCACCAGCCGAATCCTGCGTGACGGCGAAGTGCTCTGGCAGAACGAGTTCCTCAGCGGCGAGGCCAACATGTGCCACAGCCTGGCGAACCTTGAGTACCACCACTTCAAATACAGTCAGTTCCTGCGTCCGGGGGACGTGCACATTCACTTTTTCGGCACTGCGACCCTGTCGTTTGCCGACGGCATCCGCACCCAGCCGGGCGACACGTTCGAGATCAGCCAGGCCGACTTCGGCGCACCGCTGGTCAACGGTATCGCACCGGTTCAGGCTGCTTTTGAACCGGACAGCATCGGCACCCTTTAAGGAGATCCCATGACTCAGATTCTCGGTCACAACTACATCGGCGGTCAGCGCAGCGCCGCCGGCAGCGTCAAACTGCACTCGGTCGACGCCAGCACTGGCGAGGCCCTGCCGCACGATTTCATTCAGGCCACGGCCGAAGAAGTCGACGCCGCCGCCAAGGCCGCCGCTGCGGCTTACCCGACCTATCGCAGCCTCAGCGCCGAACGTCGCGCGCAGTTCCTCGATGCGGTCGCGGATGAGCTGGATGCGCTTGGCGACGATTTCGTTGCTGTGGTCTGCCGCGAAACCGCGCTGCCGGCCGGACGCATTCAGGGCGAGCGCGGTCGCACCAGCGGGCAGATGCGTCTGTTCGCCAAAGTCCTGCGTCGTGGTGATTTCTACGGCGCACGGATCGATCAGGCATTGCCGGATCGCCAGCCGCTGCCACGTCCGGATCTGCGTCAGTACCGCATCGGCCTCGGCCCGGTCGCGGTGTTCGGCGCGAGCAACTTCCCGCTGGCGTTCTCCACTGCCGGTGGCGATACCGCAGCAGCACTGGCCGCCGGTTGCCCGGTGGTTTTCAAGGCGCACAGCGGCCACATGGCCACCGCTGAACTGGTCGCCGACGCGATCATTCGTGCCGCAGAAAAAACCGGTATGCCCGCTGGCGTGTTCAACATGATCTACGGTGGCGGCGTCGGTGAATGGCTGGTCAAGCATCCGGTAATTCAGGCCGTTGGTTTCACCGGCTCGCTGAAAGGCGGTCGCGCCTTGTGCGACATGGCTGCCGCACGTCCGCAACCGATCCCGGTGTTCGCCGAGATGTCGAGCATCAACCCGGTGATCGTTTTGCCGCAAGCACTGGCCACACGTTCGGAAACCGTCGCGCGCGACCTCACCGCTTCGGTGGTTCAGGGTTGCGGTCAGTTCTGCACCAACCCGGGTCTGGTCATCGGTATTCGCTCGCCGCAGTTCAGCGCGTTTGTCCAACAAGTCGCCGCTGCAATCGGTGATCAACCGGCGCAAACCATGCTCAACGCCGGCACCCTCGGCAGCTATGGCAAAGGCCTGGAAAAGCTTCTGGCGCACAGCGGCATCGCGCATCTGGCCGGTAATCCGCAGCAGGGCAATCAGGCGCAGCCGCAGTTGTTCAAGGCCGATGTCAGCCTGTTGATCAACGGTGACGAAGTGCTGCAGGAAGAAGTGTTCGGCCCGACCACGGTGATCGTCGAAGTGGCCGATCAGGCACAACTGAGCGCAGCGCTGCACGGCCTGCACGGTCAATTGACCGCGACGATCATCGGTGAGCCGTCTGACTTCGAGCAATTCGCCGAACTGACGCCACTGCTGGAACAGAAGGTCGGGCGCATCCTGCTCAACGGTTATCCGACCGGTGTCGAAGTGTGCGATTCGATGGTGCATGGCGGGCCGTACCCGGCAACGTCGGATGCGCGCGGCACGTCGGTGGGCACGCTGGCGATCGATCGCTTCCTGCGCCCGGTGTGCTTCCAGAACTACCCGGACAGCTTGCTGCCCGAACCGCTGAAAAACGCCAACCCGCTGCGGATTCAGCGTTTGGTGGATGGCAAGCCATCGCGTGAGGCGATCTAGCCAGCACCGTAATTTCCTGTGTCTTTGATTGATCGTTCCCACGCTCCGCGTGGGAATGCAGCCCGGGACGCTCTGCGTCCCACTGGAACGCGGAGCGTCCCTTGAGGCATTCCCACGCAGAGCGTGGGAACGAGCAACTGGCACACCGCTTTCGCGAGCAGGCTCGCTCCCACAGAGGTTCCAGCAGGGGCCTTCGGATCACATTGGGCTATCATTGGCCCTTTCCCCCCTAGAAAGACTGTTTGCCATGACTGCCCAAACCCTTCTCAACGCCCTCGAACACTGCGGTATGGTCGAAATCGATGGCCTGCACGCCTTCGAATTCGCCCTCGACGAGGACGATAACCTGCACATCGAATGCATCGATGGCCGCGAAGCCAAGCACTGGGAATTCACCCCGGCGCAGGTCGCGCAAGCGACGTTCGATGAGACGCTGCAGAGCTGGCTGATCACCGGTTACGCCAGCGACACCAAGACCACGGGCGAGCATCGTCTGGTGTGCCTCGGCGACGTAGTCAGCAGCAGCGACGATGAGGATGACAATAATGAAAATGCGTAACTTCTGGCCTTTGCTGATGGCCGGCAGCGTCGGCGCGATGGGGCTTTCCAGCGCCTCTGCCGACACCTTGCAGTTGCTGGTCGGCTCATACACCGCCGGTTCCAGCCAGGGCATCTACCGCATGCAGTTCGACAGCGCCACCGGCCAGATCGACGCCAAGCCACTGCAAGTGGTCAAGACCGAAAACCCGTCGTGGCTGACCCTCTCGAAAGACCAGAAACGCTTGTTCGTGGTCAACGAAAACGGCCCGGGCCAGACTGACCCGGTCGGCCGCGTCAGCAGCTTCGCCATCGACCCGAAGACCCATGCGCTGAGCCTGATCAATCAGGTGCAGAGCCTGGGCAACGAGCCTACCCATTCCAGCCTCAGCGCTGATGCCAGACACCTGTTCGTCAGCAACTACTCAGTGATGGAAGATCCGGGCGGCACCCTGGCGGTATTGCCGGTCGATGCCGACGGCCAGCTGAAACCGGTGGTGCAGATGAGCGGCCACCCGGCCAGCCGGGTCAATCCTGAGCGTCAGGCTTCCAATCATGTGCACTCGACGGTGTCTTCGCCGGACGGGCGCTATGTGTTCTCCAATGATTTGGGCGCGGACAAGGTTTTCATCTATCAATACGACCCGAAGGCCAACCCGCACTTGCCGCTAACCCCGGCGAAAACCGCCTCGGTAGCCTTGCCGGCCGGTAGTGGCCCGCGTCATCTGCTGTTCAGCGCTGATGGCAAACACGCTTGGCTGACCATGGAGATGAGCGCACAGGTCGCGGTGTTCGACTACAAAGACGGCGTACTGACCCAGACGCAACTGGTCGATCTGGCAGCGGGCCAGCCGACCTCGGACAAAGCCGGCGCGGCGCTGCATGCTTCGGCTGACGGCAAGTTTCTCTACGTGAGCAATCGCGGCACGGCCAATCAGCTCGTAGTGTTCAGCATTGATCCTGCGACCGGTCAGCTCAAAGAGCTGCAAAAGCGCTCGGTCGAGGGTGATCACCCGCGCGAGTTTGCCCTCGATCCGAGCGGTAAATTTGTCTTGATTGCCAACCAGAAGAGCAACCAGATTGTCGTCGTCGAGCGCGATGCCAAGACCGGTCTGCTGGGCAAAACCGTGCAAAAACTGCCGATGGACGCGCCAAGCGACCTGAAATTCCTGGTGCGACAATAAGCCACAGGCCCCGGTCTGCGGGGCCTGCATCGTTGTATTAATTGCACTGATATCGGCTAATGCTACAAAAGATTTCAAGGAGGCAACCCTCGAGCGTTACGTTTGTTTCACAGCCCGACCGGGCAAACCAAGCAAACGAACACGAGGGTTACCGCCATGAATTTCAATCTCTTCTCCGTCATCGCCGCTTCCGCCATTTCTGCCACCGTGGTATTGCCAGCCGGTGCCAACGTCGAAATCGCCAGCAAAAAATCCCACACCCAGAGCTACACCCAGAAATACCTACAACAAAGCGCCAACTTCTACGCCGCGCTGGATCACAAAACCCAAGCCTGAAATTGCCGTCTCCTTGTTGGAGCTGCCGAAGGCTGCGATCTCTTGATCTTCATCGTCAAAAGATCGCAGCCTTCGGCAGCTCCTACGCGTGTGCGCGGCATTTGGTTATAAGTTTCTTCAAGCAGGGGAATAGAGCCAGTAAATAATCAACGAAGCTGATATTCACCATTGCAAACCCTGAGTGGTTGCTTCGGCTTTTTTGATTGATTCTGTGGCCATCGAAACCTTTGCCCACGGAGAACACCATGGCCAGCGCAATCCTCACTTCCGCCAAACGCGGCGCCTACCTGGCCATCGGTCTGTACCTGGCCGTGGTGCTGTTCGTCAGCATCGGCGCGCAGATGGAACACAGCTTCGACGCCCCGATCGACGTCGCCCACCCCGGCATCCAGTTCGAACTGCGCTCGCAAAGCGCGATGGTCGACAGGGCCGAACTCGCAGGAGTCGGCGGCGCATGAAAGGCTACAGACTCTGGGTCATCGCCAGCCTCGCGCTGATGACCAACGGCGCCTCACTCTTGGGGTTTGGCCAGGGCTCGGTGGGCGGTTTGGCCCGGGCCATAGAGGCCAACCACAACATCGCGCACAACATTGAACGCGCCAACACGCTGGGGCTGATGGCCGGCAATCCACCGGTCAAGGTCGCGGTGGATTTTCTCGGGCCGTTTGAAGTGGATTGCATGGCGCTGGGCATGTGTAACGCCCTGGCCTGACGAAGATCGCAGCCTTCGGCAGCTCCAACATCGGGTTACTTCTTCATGATCGAGGTGAACAGGTCGGATTCGAGGAAACGCTGCAACCACACCTGCAAGCGAACATAAGGCGTCTGCGCAAACCACTCGCGATCAACGTGAGCGAACTGTCGGACGAAGGGCAGCAGGGCGATGTCGGCGAGGCTTGGGTGATCGGCGAGCAAATAATCGCGGCCTTGGAGCAGCTCATCCAGTTTCTGCAGAAACAACGCACCTTCAGCTCGATAAGCTTCCATCGGCTGCTCGGGGTAGCGCTCGGCGTACTTGTAGCGATTCAATGCCGATTTGAAAATCTGATCATTACCCTCAATCAGTTTTTCCATCCACAGCGCTGCGAACGAGTCGCCGGCCAGCAACCAATCATCCGGATCATTCTGCGCCAACGCCCAGCGCATGATCTGCAGACTTTCATCAATCACCACGCCATCGGCATTCAGCACCGGCACGGTGCCCTTGGGCGAGAGCGCGAGCATTTCCGCCGGCTTGTTCTTGAGGCTGACCTCAACGATCTCCACCGGCACGCCCGCATAACGCAGCGCCATTCGCGCACGCATCGCGTAAGGGCAGCGGCGGAAGGAAAACAGCGTGTTCATTTCACCTCCAGCGTGCTCAAACCATTGCCCTGGCGCCGCACCTGAATCTGCACCGGGATCCGTTCGTGCATTTCCTGCACATGGGAAATCACCGCCACCTTGCGTCCCTGCGCCTGCAAGCCATCGAGCGCGTCCATGGCCAGTTGCAAGGATTCCGGATCGAGGCTGCCAAAGCCTTCATCGATAAACAGCGACTCGATTTTCAGCGTGCTCGACGCCATCGAGGCCAGACCCAGCGCCAATGCCAGCGATACGAGGAACGTCTCGCCGCCCGACAACGAATGCACCGAGCGCAGTTCGTCGCCCATTTCCGTGTCCATCACCAGCAGGCCGAGCATGCTGCCGCCGCGTTTGAGGCGATAGCGTTTGACCAGTTGGCGCAGCTGCGCGTTGGCGTGATGCACCAGCAGGTCGAGGTTGTACGCCTGGGCGATCTTGCGGAAGGTGTCGCCGGTGGCCGAGCCGATCAAGGCACTGAGTCGCGCCCAGCGCTGGTACTCGGCATAGGCGTCGGCGATCTGCTGGGCCAGCGCCTGATTGGCGTTCTTTCGGCGCTGGTCTTCCACCTGTTCGGCGCGCAGTTCGGCGCACTGCTGCTCGCTGACGGCAAACTGGGTTTGCAGCTCGGCGAGGGCGCTGTCCAGCTGTTCGGCGTCAAGATTGCCGTCCTGCCGGGTCTGGTGATCGAGCAGACGCTGATCGCGCTCCTGCAACAGGACCTGCGCCTGTTCGATGGCTTTTTCGTTGTGCTGAAGGGTCTGGCGCAGCGTGGCGACTTGCGCGTCGTCGAAGCGCAGCAAGTCTTCGAGGCCGCCGTCATCCAGTTCCGGATGGCTGGCGCGCCAATCGGCGATCTTGCCGGCGAGTGCCTGGTCTTCAGCTTGCAGTGCTTGCAGGCGTTCCTGCTGAGACTTGAGCTCTGCAGCGATTTGCACCAGCTGCGTGCGCACGCTTTGCAGCTCCTCAGCGGTACGGGTTTCGGCGCTACGCGTCTGTTCCACCGCGTGTTCCAATTGCTGCTGCAAATGCTCGGCGTTGCTGTGCTCGCCAAGTAACTGCGCGAGTTTTTCCTGACAGCTTTGCTGCTGCTCGGTCAACGCCGTGAATTGCTGTTCGGCACTGTGCAGTTGCTGAGTGCGCAGCTGCTGGCGATCCTGCTCTTTCTCCAGCGTCTGCTGGCGTTGCTGCTGTTCGCTCAGCTCTTCCTTTTGCTGTTCGAGCTGGGTCAAACGCTCGGCGATCTGCCGGTCCAGCTGCATGAACGTTGCCGCCGGCTCCAGGCGCAATGCCTCAAGTGTGTCGGCGGGCAGCAGCGGGCCGAACGCGCTGAGTTCTTCTTCAAGACGCTGACGGTCGCTGTTGAGTTCATGCTGCTGATGGCTCAGCTGTTGCGCCGTTTGCTGATGCGCCACTTCGGCCTGACGCAATTGTTGCGACAAGCGTGCCGCGTCCTGTTGCAAGGTGAGCAGCGCACTTTGGCGTTGTTCGTCTTGAGTGATGCTCTGGTTCAACTGCTCGGTCTGGCGGCTGAGCCAGGCGTCGCGTTTGTCGGCGTCCTGATTGAACAGTTGCGCGGCCAGTGGATGCGCGTCGAGGCTCGGGGCCAGGGCTTGTTGCTGCGCCGCGAGTTGTTCCTGTTGCTGCAGCAGCTCTTTCTGTTGTGCGATCACGCCACCGACTTCGCCGCGCAGCTCGATCAGTTTTTCCTTGAGCTGATCGACCACTTGCTGGGCGTTGGCCTGCTCGTTTTCATCGTGACGGCCAAGGCTTTGCAACAGCGCTTCGGGCTGGTGATAGGGATGCTCGTTGCTGCCGCAGACCGGGCAGGGCTGATCGTCCTGCAACTGCGCACGCAACTCTTCGACACTGGCGCTGCGCGCCAGCCGCTGACGTTCAAGCAGTTCGCGAGTGACGCTGAGGGTCTGCTCGGCGACGGTCAGTTCGGCCTTGGTTTTCACCCCATCCTGGGTCAGGCGTTCGCGTTGCTGCTGCGCGTCGAGCTGACGTTGTTGCAACTCGGCGCTGCGCTTGTCCAGATACTGCTGAGTCGCCCACAGGCGCGACAGGTCTTCGATCGCGCGCAGCTGTTTGCGGTTGTCCTGCAGCAAGGTGCCGAGCAGGCCGATCTGTTCGGCGACTGCGTCCGGCTCTGCGCCAGCCTCTTTGAACAGCACTTCCAGTTGCTGTTTGTGCGAGGCCAGTTGCTCAGCACTGTGCGCGGCGTTCCGTTCGAGGGACGCCAGTTCGCTCTGGCCCTTGTTCAAGCGGTTGCCGATCAGCATCAGCTGTTGCAGACGATCGCGATAGGCGCTCCAGGCATCGCTCAACGGCGCCAGATGGGCACTCTGCTCAAGCTCGCTGGCGATGCGTTGCAAGCGCGCGGCGACTTCAGCCTGTTTTTCCTGCAAAGCCTGAATCGTGCTCTGGCCATCCTTGAACGCTTGGTCGGCCGCTTGCCGGGCTTCGGCGCTGCTGGCGGTGTCCTTGATCAGGCGGGCGAGGGTGCTTTGCTCTTCAAACGCCTGGCGCAGCAACGGCGCGTTTTCGCTCTGGCGCTGTTGCGCTTCGCTCAGGGCGACTTTCGCTGCGTCGAGGTTCTGTTCCAGTTGCGTCTGGCGTTCCCCGAGTGCCGCGTGTTGTTGCGTGTGCGCGGCAATCTGCGCCGCCAATGGCGTGAGCAGCGCATCGAGCTCAGCCTTGCGCGCGAACTGATGACGCTGCGGGCCAAGCTGTTCCAGACGCGTCAGTTTTACCCGCTCGCCGGCCAGTGCCTGCCATTGCTGTTTCGCGGTTTGCAGTTGTTCGCTGGCCGCTTGCTGCGCTTCCTGCAACAGACGCAAATCCTTCAGCCAGGCATGCTGTTGCTCAAGCTGTTTGAGCTGCGCCTGTTGCGCCTTCATCTGTTGCTGAGCGGTGTTGAAACGCTCGTCGAGTTCGGCGCGCGCTTCCGGCGCCAAAGGCGTCACACCGGTGGCCTGATCCTGCAACTGCTTGTGCGCTTCACGGGCTTCTTTGGTCTTGTCGAAGGCGCGGCGGCCGAGGCGGGTGTACAGCGCGGTGTCGGTGAGTTTTTCCAGCAGTTCACTGCGGTCGTTGTCATCAGCCTTGAGGAACGCGCTGAATTCACTCTGCGCCAGCAGCACAGCGCGGGTGAACTGTTCAAAGTTCAGGCCCAGCGCGGCTTCCAGCTGGGTTTTGTATTCGCCTTTCTGGCTGGCGAGCAGTTGATCCTGATCGATGTCGCGCAGGCTCTGTCGACTGGCCTGGAGCTTGCCGCCAGCCTTCTCGCGAGCACGGTTGGCTTCCCAGCGCGCGCGATAGCGGCGGCCATCGACGCCGACAAAATCCACTTCGGCATAGCCTTCACCGGTGCCGCGTCGCAGCAAGGTGCGCGGGTCGCCAGTGGCGATTTCACCGTCAGCATCCGGGACTTTCGCATCACGGCCGGTGTTGTTCAGACGCGGCACAGCGCCAAACAGCGCCAGGCACAAGGCATCGAGCAACGTGCTTTTGCCGGCGCCGGTCGGGCCGGTGATTGCGAACAGACCGGCGCTGGCCAGCGGTTCGGCTGTGAAATCGATCTCGAACGGACCGGCCAGCGAGGCCAGGTTCTTCAAACGAATGGCGAGAATTTTCATGGCTGCTCGCCCTCCAGTTGCACGTCCTGCAGCAGTTCGGCGAAGTCCTTGAGCGTCTGCTCGTCGACCTCGCTGCCGTAGTTGTCGAGCCAGGCGCGGCTGAACAATTCCTGCGGGGTGAGTTGGTCGAGTTCGATCAGCGTGCTGCCGTCATCACTGCCATCAACGCCGCGATTGCCGGCGTATTCAGCAGCGATGCGCACCAGTCGCACGGCTTTGCCTTGCAGTGCGGTTTCCACTTGATGCCGCAGATCCGGTTGCGGCTCGTCAAGACGTACGCGCACTTCCAGCCATGGTTGGCGTTGCGTTTCGGCGAGCAGATCGATGTTCGGCAGGTCGGCCAGTTGCAGCAAAATCTCGGCCAGCGGCGCCGGGCCGATGCGCTGCAGATTGACCGAGCGCGGGATCAGTTTCGGCTCGACGCTGACTAGTGTTTCACCGTCCAGGACCACATCGAGAATCTGATGCTGATAACCGATCTCCGAAAACGACAGCGGAATCGGCGAGCCGCTGTAGCGGATGCGCTCCTCACCGTTGACCTTCTGCGGCTTGTGCAAATGGCCGAGGGCGACATAGCTGATGCTTTCGCCGAACAGGCTGGCGGGCAGCGCTTCGGCATTGCCGATGATCAGGCTGCGCTCGGAGTCTTCCGACACCGAACCGCCGGCCATGGGCGCGTGGCTGATGGCGATCAATGCCTGACCGGGTTTGCGCTTTGCGTTGGCCGCTTCGATCAGCCATTCGTGCACCTGTCCGATGCCACGCAAATAGTTGTCACCCAGATGCGCGCCAGTGACTTCCGCCGGCCGCAAGAACGGCAGCGCCAGGCACCACGCGGTGATTTCTCCCTGCGCATTCGGCAGCGGCAGCAACAAACGTTCGGCGTCGAGCTGCCCGTCATCCAGCCACAGCACCCGACCCAACGCATGGGTGCGCAAACGCCGCATCAACGGCGCCGGCAGCTCGATCCGCGAACCGGAATCATGGTTGCCGGCGATCATCACGATGGTCAGCAACGGCTGCTGTTCGTGAGCGCTGACGATGAAGTCGTAGAGGCGTTCCTGCGCTTTGACCGGCGGATTGACCGTATCGAAGATATCGCCGGCGATCAGCAGCACATCCGGCTGCGCCAGGTGCAACTGGCGCAGCAGCCATTCGAGAAAACACGCGTGCTCGAAATCGCGCTCCTGGCCGTGCAGGTTTTGCCCAAGGTGCCAGTCGGAGGTGTGGAACAGACGCAAGGTGGACTCCGCTACAGAAAAGAGGTGATGGCCGCAGATGAAATGAGGGCGGCGAAAGAGGGGAGAGTTTACAGATTATTGCGCCGGTGGAGCTTGTCCCAGCGGAACGCCGCAGGGCATTTCGACGATTCGCTTGTTGACGCCCTTACAGCGGCTACCTAATATCGAGCCATCGTATTGATATCATCTCAGTCGCAAGCGTTACGTCCAGTCTTCAGCGTTATTCGATAAAGCTGACGCCGGAAGATCGAGTGGGGAGCCAATGTAATGCAAGTGATCAACTCTATGCCATTGGTTATCGACACAGAACCCTTCGACACATGGAAGCAGCAGTGGTCGAATCAGGAAGGCCTGGATATTCATTCGTATATCAACGACCAATGCCACCCGGAACAGATATTGATATTTTCCACGTTGCTGTTCCCGACGTTCATCGTGTCTGAGGGAGGCGTTTTCCTCGAGCGGAATTTTTCACATGAAGCGTTCGCGCGCTGCGTGAACCTGGCCGCTGGCGACATGGTGGAGGTTGAGCGGCTTATGAATTATGTGAAGATTTATGATGTTTTTGGCCAATACGGAAATGGTGTATCGCCGAGAATATTTCTTCAACTGTGCGAGATGATCGGATTTGCCTGGCGAATGGTGTTGAAGGAGAAATTCCCGGACACATTATTCACTGTCGAGGTGTCGAACTCGGATGAGGATTACGGCCCGGTGGTTACGTTTTATCAGGTGAAACAATGATTGATCCCTTCCCAACACTCGCTGATGAAAGATTTTTTGTTTTGATGTGTCCGCCTCAAGACCGTGGGCGAGTTTTTTACATTTCTTGAGTTGAGCCACCAATACAATGCCTAAATTTTCCTGTGTCTGCGGTCAGATAATCAATTTGTCTCATGGTACGTCCGAGTCAGAATATTCGATGGTTGCCGAGCGAAAGATAGATGAGCTGGGTGCTGCCTTGGCAGATCGTTGGTTGTCTGAGGAAGAGTTCTATCAGCAAATAGGTGCGGGTGCTACTACTGTTTATCGATGTAATAAATGCGAACGACTACATATTGATCAAGGTGGTGGAAACTTTTCTTCCTATATCAAGGAGCTATGATAGAGCGCGCCCACATGCTTTCGGGTAAGAGTGGGGACTGGATTGTTCGCCAGCAATAGGCTTCAAATGGACTTTTCAATTGCGGAGTACGGAGCGGCCGGCCCTTTGAATGGAAAGTTGTCCAGAGGACAAGTGCGCGACATTCTTGGAGCCGGTTTCGAAGTGTTCTGGATCACGCTGGCATGTCCCGAGAAGAATCAAGGAAGGCGCTTGGTGGTCGGTTTGAGGCGTTTTACAAAGCCGAAGATTCGACAGTACCGACCGACGCTTACGATGATTTAGGCGTGCACGTTTACTTTGATGAGCGCTACCGGCTCGTTGGCGTTGAGTTTTTGAAATGGAGTGAGCTTGTTTGGGACAACCAGAAACTGGTCGGTGAGAATGCGCTTGTGGTTCGACAGTTTTTGGCCAAGCGAGGAGAGGTTCTCGTTTCAATAATTCAGGCTTCAGTGTCACTGGCGTGGGTTTAAGGTTTTATGTGCCTGATTTCGAAGAAGGCGACGCCATCGTTGAGGCTGTCTACGTAGAGTTGTCCGTGTAAGACGCACCAGAAAACCAGGCTCATAGATCTTCTGGGACTGCGTAGCTTTCCCGAATTACTCGCTGAGAATGCATTTATGGAATTGCAATTTTTTTATCATAGGGCTGGCACTCACCCAGTATTGGGTGAGGTTTTTCATGACATGGCGCAAGTGAGCCCAGGCCAAGAGGGAGTTCAACGGTATGAGCTATATGTCTGCTCTGTCCTTGGCGCTATTGCCCAATACTCCGGGGATTGTGATCGCCTGCTTGAGTCCTTAACGTCAGTAATGAACGGCACTCAGCTATCAGTGTGTGAAGGCGGAAATGATGTTGTCCTGAATATTGATGCGAGTGGTGTACAGGTCGATATAAACATAAACGATGACTGGATCGGTCAGCCGGAAAGCAAATTCAGCTTGGAAGAGTGGAAGAAAATTATTGAAAGCTGGAAGTATTTGCTGGAGTTGCCAAAGGGCTCCGATGAAATTGTGCTGGTCAAACTGCCCTAGGTTCGACGGTACTCAGGAATCAGTACTTATGAGAATCAAAAGATCGCAGCCTTCGGCAGCTCCTGCTCACAATCCGTAGGCGCTACCAAAGGCTGCGATCTTTCGCTTTTCACTTCGGATAAAGCGGCGGCAATCCACTCTCACTTACCGGATCCTGCACGCGCTCGGCGGCGGGAATAGTACGTATCGCCCGCCACAAATCCTCACCCTGCCAGTGCTGCCCGGTCTCGCTGTACAGCGCGCCGTTCAGCCCGTCCAACGCATCCGACAACGGCACAAACCGCGCCGCCATGTCCGCCAGTGTCTCCGGCTGCTGCCGCGCCCAGGCGTCCAGTGCCTGGCGGGTGGCGTGGGGGTCGTTGGCCTGGCTGGCGCGTTTGATGTCGTCGAGCAGGGTGCGTGGACTCGGGCCGGTCTGGGCGGCGCGGTGGATTGCCGGTTGCCAGCGGGCGCGCCACCAGAGGCCGAAGCCGAGCAGGGTGGTGCAGGCGAGGATCAGGGTGCTGAGTTTCCACCACCACAGAGTGTCGTTGTCGGGCGTGCTCGGTTGCAGGGTGCCGGCCGGGGTGTCGATCTGCAGGCTGGGGTTGTTCGCCACTTGCAGGGTGCGCGCGGGCAGGCTGCTGTGTTCGAGGTGGTCTTCGAAGGTGTTCCACCAGACCACGTCGACGGTTGGCAGGTCGATCGCGCCGCTGCGGCTTGGCACCAGGGCTTCGCGTTCTTCGCGGCTGCCGATGATGCCGCGGTCGCTGCTCTGGTTGCTCAGCACCGGTTGATCGGGGTAGCGGCGCAGGCCGTTGACGTCGGTGGCGGGCAGGGCTGGCAGTTGTGAGCTGGCGAGGCCTTCGACTTTCAGGGTCAGGCTGCGGGTCAGGGAATCGCCGACCTGGGTGTGATCCGGTTCCGGGCTCCAGCTTTCGCTGAGGCTGAGGCTGCGCGCCGGCAGCCATGGCGCATCGACCGGGTAGGTCAGCGGTTTCGGTTTGACCATCAGCGGAATCGACGCAGAACTCACGTGCATCAATTTCCCAGGCTTCGGCCCCGAGGCGTCTGCTGATGGCGCGGTATCGACCAATGTCGCGCTGAACGTCTGCGGGGCGATCGTCAGCAAGCCGCTGTGTTGCGGGTAGATCGCGTAGCGCATCTCGATCACGCCGTGGCGCAGGCCATTGATGTCTTTCTCGTAGGTGCGGGTGTCGCCAAGTTGTTCGATGCGTGCGTCGGCGATTTGTAGCGGGCTCAGGCTGCTGTCGTCGTACAGCGACACCGAGTGGTAGATGCGCAGGGTCAGGATGGCCTGGGCCTGCACGTAAACGCTGGTCTGATCGAGGCTGGCTTCGATGAACACCGGATCAAGGCTGTTGTTGTCTTCGCGGTTGTCGCTGGCGATCACCTGCACGGTGATCGGCTGGCTCTGTGCTTCACCCAGTTGCAGCGGCGGAATCACTACGCTGCCGTTCTCTTTCGGCAGCAGGGTGATGATCCAGCGGGTGGTCGCGCGGTTGTCGCCGTTGAGGGTGTTGAGCTGGTTGACCTGGCGCGTGCCGCGCACTTCGAACAGCGCTTCCAGCGCCGACAGATCGGGCTTGCCGAATTGGGTGACGTCGTCAGTTTCGAGGGTGAGCTCGACCGTCTCGCCGGAGTTCAGGCGACTGCGATCCACGCTGGCGGTCAGCTCGGCCGCCTGAGCGGTGGCCGTGCAGATCAGCAGGGGCAGCAAGAGAGCGGTGAAGCGGGTCATCGATTGTTTTCCTGATCCTGATGTTGTTGCTGTTCGTACCAGAATTTGCGCCTGAGCAGTTCGCCCGGGTCGTCCGGGATCTTGCCCAGCCATTGCTCGAGCGCCTGACGCTGCTCGCCTTCGAGGTTGTTCTCGCTCGGGCGCAGGGTCGGCACCGTGTCGGTTTCCTCTTCCTCGTTGCTGCCGGGGATTTCATTGGGGCCTGGCAGCGGCGGGGCGGTCGGCGGCGGTTCGCTGGCCGACTCGGCCGGTTGCGCCTCGCTCTGGGTTTCACTGCTCACCGCCGGAGGGGGCGCGGTGGTGGGCGAAGGCTCATCGCCGGGCAGACTTTGTTCGTTTGGCTGGTTGTCCGGTTCCGACGGCGGCGGGGCGTTTTTCTGCTTCAGCAGGTTTTCCACCAGCGCCTTGTTGGTCTGCGCCGGACGTAGATCCGGTTGCAGTTCCAGCGCCTGTTCGTAGGCGTCGATTGCTGCTTCCAGCTCGCCACTTTTTGCCAAAGCGTTGCCACGATTGTAGTGGGCGCGGGCATCGCTGCCCTCGGCAAAACGCTGAGCGGCGCCACTGTAGTCGCCGGCCTCGTACAACGCCACCCCTTGCCACTGATGATCTTCAAAATGCTGCGCGGCTTCGGCCGGGCGTTTCTGCTTGAGCAGGTGCAAACCCTGCTGGTCGGGGCGCAGCCACAAATCTTCGAAGTCGAAAGCGTAGCTCGGTTGCGGCAGGCACCACAGCAGCGGCAGGCAGAACAGCCAGCCACGGCGCCCGGCACACGCAGCCAGCAACAACAGCGGCAACAGCAGCCAATAGCCCTGATCCGCCCAAGTATCCAGACGCACGGTCTGGCCGTCGTCGCGCAGGTTGCGCGGGCCGTTGAGCAGGCCAAGGGCGCCGAGATCAGCCTCGTCGAGTCGCGCCGGGTGATACTCGCCGCCGACGCTGTTGAGGAAAGTCGCCAGGCCCGGGCTGTCGAGTTGCGGCACGCGGATCGCGCCTTGCTCGTCCTTGAGGAAACTGCCGTCCTCCTGGGCAATCGGCGCACCTTCAGCGGTGCCGATGCCGAGCATCAGCAGTTGCGTCGACTCGCCATTGAGCGCACGGCGGATGCCTCGCCGTTCTTCTTCGTTGAGCGACGAACCGATCAGCAAAATCCGTCCCTGTCCCAGCGCACCTTGCTTGAGCAAGGCCAGCGCCTTGCCCACGGCCAGATCGGCGCGGTGGCCGGCTTCCGGCATCAGCGACGGCTTGAGCGCGTCGAGCAGGTTGCGACTGGTCGCCAGATCATCCGACAGCGGCACCAGCGTGTGCGCGCTGCCGGCATAAACGACGATGGCGGTCTGCGCATCGCTGCGCGCCTGCAACAGGTCGAACAGCTTGCGCCGCGCCTGTTCCAGACGCGTCGGCGGCGTGTCGGTGGCGAGCATCTCCGGGGTCAGTTCGAGCACGACTACCAGCGGATCGGCGGGGTTCTGGCTGGTCTGTTCGACGCGCTCCCAGCTCGGCCCAAGCAAGGCCAGAATGGTCAGCAACCACGCCACGCCTAGGGCGATCCACGGCAATTTGCTCTGGCGCCCGCTGCCGCCACTGAGCAGCGCAGCGTGAAATGCCGGCGGCAGAATCATCTGCCAGCGACCGGCGCGTTTCTGCCGGTGCCAGAGTTGCCAGAGCAGCCAGCCGAGCAGCGGCAACAGCAACAGCCACCAAGGGCGGAACCAGTGCGGCCAGAGCGCGATCATCGGCGCCTCCGCAGGCGCAGACGCTGCAAGCGCTCACGCCAGTCCGGCAGCGGACTTTGTAAATACAGTTGTTTGGTAAACAGGCGTTGCAGCGGATTGTCCGGCCACAGTTCGCGGACGACCAGCAACAGACTCAACCACAACGCCAGCGCCAGCGGCCAGTGATACAAGGCTTGCGCCGGGCGTGCCTGAGTCGGTTGCTGGGTCACCGGTTCGAGCTGGTCGAGGGTGTCCTTGATCGCTTGCAGCTCCAGGCCGTCATGGGCGCGGAAGTACTGGCCGCCGGTGATTTCGGCGATGGCTTTGAGCGCCGGCTCATCCAGATCAAGGCTCGGATTGACCCCGAGCAGGCCGGTCGAGCCGCTGTCCTCGGGATTGGCGCCGAGGCCGATCGGATAGATTCTGACGCCTTCACGGGCGGCCAGTTTTGCGGCGGTCAGCTGATTGATTTCGCCGCCATTGTTGGCGCCGTCGGTGACGAGAATCAGCACGCGACTTTGCGCCGGGCGCAGACGCAAGCGTTTGAGGGCCAGGCCGATGGCATCGCCGGCAAGAACACCGCGATCGGCGATGCCGATCCGCGCCTCGTCGAGCCACACGCGAACGGTGCGCCGGTCGAAGGTCAGCGGCGCTTGCAGGTAGGCCTGGCTGCCAAACAGGATCAGGCCGACGCGGTCGCCGTCGCGGCTTTCGAGGAAATCACCGAGCAAGTGCTGCACCAGCGACAGGCGACTGACTTCCTCGTCCTGCCATTGCATGTCGGGGAAATCCATCGAACCGGACACGTCCACCGCCACCAGCAGATCACGGCCACTGGCGGCAATCGGCAGTGGCTCGCCAAGCCATTGCGGGCGGGCGGCGGCGGTCAGCAGAATCAGCCACAGCAAGATAAACGGCGCCTGCTGCCGCCAGGCCGGCAAGTTGGCGCGGGCGCGGCGGCGGGCGAGGCCTTCGAGGTCGGCGAGGAAACTGACTTTTAGCGCCGGCTCGCCGCTGTCGGCCACCGGCAGGACAAGACGCATCAGCCACGGCAGCGGCAACAGCACGAAGATCCACGGCCAGGCGAACTCAAACATGTTTGCGAATCCACGTGTCGACCGCTTGGGTCAGGCCGGCGATGGCTTTGTCATCGAGTTTGCATTCCGGTTTGTACGCACCTTCGACGAGTACCATCCAGCGCGTCAGGCCGGCAGCCGGGCAGCGGTTATCGAGGAAGGCCAGCCATTTGCGACCGTTGAGGGTGTGGCTCTGGCTGTACGGATAGTGGTTGCGGCACAGGCGTTTGAGCAGGCCGTTGAGTTGTTGCAGCCAGGCGCCGGCGGGTGCGCCGTCGTAAGGCTTGGGCATTTGCGCCAGTTCGGCGAGCGCGGCGATGCGTACCGGGTCCAGCGGTTGCTCGGCGCGCACCACTGGGCGTTTTTTCATCGGAATGAAGCGGCGTAGCTTCCACACGGCAAAACCCAGCAGCGGCAACAGCAGAAGCAGCAGCCACCAGCCCGGCGCCGGTGGCCAGAAGGCGATCGGCGGCGGCGAGATCAGCGGTTGCAGTTGTTCGAGGCCGTTCATCGACCTTTCCCCGGACGCTGCGGGTTGAGGAACTCGCGCATCTGCTCGACCATTTCGCTCTGCGTGCTCAACGGCATCAGCAACACCCGCAGCTTTTGTGCGAGCAATTCCCAACGGGCGATGCGCGCTTCGGCCTGGGCGCGGTAGGTCTGGCGCAGGTCGAAGTTCAGCGTGTCGATTTCCAGTTGCGCGCCACGCTCGGCAAAGCGCAGCAGGCCGGCAGCGGGCAGGGCGTGATCGAGTGGGTCGGACAGCGGCAGCATCAGCAGATCACAATGCCGCGCCAGCAAACTCAACTGCTGCTCGGCGCTGTCGGACAACGCGCGTTCATCGCAAATGACGATGGCCAGACTGCCCGGACGCAGCACTTCCCGCGCGCGGCGCAGGGCCACGCCGAAAGCATCGCGATCCGGTTCGCGCTCGCTGTGCAGCGATTGATTGACCTTGACCAGACGGTTGAGCAGTTGCAGCAGGCTCTGTTTGCTGCGTCGAGGCTTGATTTCGTAGTGCTCGTTGTCGCCGAACACCAACCCGCCGACGCGGTCGTTGTGCCCCAGCGCGGCCCAGCCGATCAACGCTGCAACCTGCGCCGCCAGCACTGACTTGAACATCAGCCCCGAGCCGAAAAACAGCCGCGTACTTTGCTCGACCATGATGAAAATCGGTCGCTCGCGCTCTTCGTGGAACAGCTTGGTGTGCGGTTCCTGCGTGCGCGCGGTGACGCGCCAGTCGATGGTGCGCACGTCGTCACCGGCCTGATACACCCGCACTTGGTCGAAGTCGACGCCACGCCCACGGAATTTCGAGTGATGCAGGCCGATCAGCGGGCTGCGCTGACTCGGCGTCGAAAACAGTTGTACCTCGCGCACGCGGTGACGCATTTCGATCAGCTCGGCGAGGCTGATGCGGATACCGGGTTCGGAGGGCAGGGCGGCGTTCATGGGGGTCAAGCGACGGCGACGACGTCGAGAATCCGCTGCACCACGCGATCCTGATCGATGCCAGCGGCTTCGGCTTCGAACGACAGAATGATGCGATGGCGCAACACGTCGAACAGTACGGCCTGAATGTCTTCCGGGCTGACGAAATCGCGGCCGGCCAGCCAGGCGTGGGCGCGGGCGCAGCGATCGAGGGCGATCGAGCCGCGCGGACTGGCACCGTAAGCGATCCACTCGGCCATTTCCGGATCGAACTTGGCCGGGTTGCGCGTGGCCATGACCAGTTGCACCAGGTATTCCTCCACGGCGTCGGCCATGTACAAACCGAGGATTTCCTTGCGCGCGGCGAAGATCGCCTGCTGGCTGACCCGGCGCTCGGGCTTGGTCTCACCGTTCAGCGCCTCGCCACGGGCCTGCTGGAGGATGCGCCGTTCGACAGCGGCGTCGGGGAAGCCAATCTTGACGTGCATGAGGAAACGGTCGAGCTGGGCTTCCGGCAGCGGATAGGTGCCTTCCTGTTCGATCGGGTTCTGCGTGGCCATCACCAGAAACAGCGGCGACAGCTCATAGGTGCTGCGGCCGACGCTGACCTGGCGCTCGGCCATTGCTTCGAGCAAGGCCGACTGCACCTTGGCCGGCGCACGGTTGATTTCGTCGGCCAGCACCAGGTTGTGGAAGATCGGCCCTTGCTGGAAGACGAAACTGCCGGTTTCCGGACGGTAGATTTCGGTGCCGGTGATGTCGGCCGGCAGCAGGTCGGGGGTGAACTGAATTCGATGGAACTGGGCTTCGATGCCCTCGGCGAGTTCTTTGATCGCTTTGGTCTTGGCCAGACCGGGAGCGCCCTCGACCAGCATGTGGCCGTCGGCGAGCAGGGCGATGAGCAAACGCTCGATGAGTTTTTCCTGGCCGAGAATCTGCGTTGAAAGAAAGGTTCGCAGCGCCAGCAGCGCTTCACGATGTTCCATCGGTGACTGTTCCTGGAAAGGGGGTGGCCGGGGCGTTCGGATAACGCCGGGGCTGGGGGCGTTACTTTAATCCATCGTGGGGGGCGGCGACTAACGGCATTTTGTGCAAAAGAGCAAAAGATCGCGGCTTTTGGCAGCTTCCCGGTTGGAATGCGATCCCCTGTAGTAGCTGCCGAAGGCTGCGATCTTTTGATCTCCTGTCAGGAGGAAATTTATCGGGTGGCAGTTCCGGCCTCTTCGCGAGCAGGCTCGCTCCCACAGGGTCTGGTGTACGCATTCCAATGTGGGAGCGAGCCTGCTCGCGAAAGGGCCAGCCCGGTCAATATCAAACCTCGCTGATAAAGGTCCCGGTGCCATCGAGAATGTTCTTCAAAGTCTCGACAACCTCATCCATATCCACCATATCCGGATTAAAACTGATCTCCAGCACATCATCGCCATTCAACGCATCGGCATCCGCCGCAGCAATCTCGATCTTCAGCAGATTCGGCGTCAGCGTGACCTTCACTCCGTCAAGCGTCGAAGGCTCGCCATCCAGGGTGATCTCCAGCTCATCCTCATCCGGATAACGGCTCATCAGGAACATCTCGCCCTTGTCGCTGTGGCAGCAGAGCATGGCCATGTTGTCTTCTTCGTCGTCGCACGGGTTGACGATCAGTAGGGCGGTGGTCATTTGCATGGGGGAAATCCTGGGCAGTGGCGGCGGTGAGTCTTTTCGAAGGCGCGATTTTGCCAGTCTCAACCGGTTTGCGCTGCCTGCATCGGTAAAAAGTGGCAAAGCAGGATATTTCCGTCGCCCATTTCCGAGTAGCAAGAAGGGAAAATCCGACGCCAGCGTAAGGCAATTACCGGATGGGCAAAATCCATCCGAAATTGCGATTTTTCGCTTGTGATCGCCGCCTTTTTACCGTTAGTTTCGCCGCTCTTGCGCAATGGAGTGCGTTACGACAACCCCAAAAAGGGAACTTTGCCATGACCCAATATTTCGACCGCGGCGAACAAATCCGCCACCTGTCCGATGAACAGATCGAGGAAATCTACAAGCGCTATCTCGAAGGCGAAAAAACTGCCGCGCTGATGGCGGAATTTCAGATCCCTGCATCGGTGCGCAGTCTGCTCAAGGTTCTGCCCCCGGTTATCAGTGCCGACCTCAGTTGTCCTTACTGCAAACTGCCGATGTGGGTGCGCCGACACGCCAGAGGTACTCCGCTTTCGCTGCGCAGTACCTTCAAATGCGTACGCTGTGAGCACCAGCAAAGCCTTCCCGGCACCAATACCCGCCACACGACTTGCAGCTGCACAGAATGTTTCAAGGTGCGCCAGCAGCAGCTTGCCGCCCGGGCCGCGCGTGATCGCCTGGAATTGGAAGCTCGATATGGCGCGCGATGCCCCGCAGTGCCTTACGCCAATCTGGGGTTTGTGCAGAAGCTGACGTTGCTCGCTTTGCTGGATGATGGTTACGGCGCAACCGTTGAATGGATTGCGCCGTTGAATGCGCCATCCAGAGAAGAGCTGCTCGCCCTGACGTTCGAGGCCCGTGAGGAGCTGCTCAAAGGCCTGCACGAAGCCGGAGTGCTGGCTGTTTCCACCGATTCCGACATCAACGCCTTCGATCGCAGCGAGGGCTGCAATATCCGCGAGTACAGCGCGGTGCGCTGGCTGCCCAGCGTCACGCTCGACGGCGTAACGCGCTGTGCCCGCGAGAATTTGTATCAGGTGCTGTATCAGGAGTTGTCGGGCAGCGTCAAAGCCGCCTGGAAGAGCGAAATCTATTCGCTGGTCTTCAGTCTCGCCCGCGAAGCGTCCATTCAATACATCCGTGTGCTGGCCGCTGAAGTGGATTTTGCCTTCACGGCCGAGGCCCGTGCCGAGGAGGTGGTCGGGCAGTTGCTGCAGGACTTCTCGGTGAGTCAGTTGTATTACTTCGCCCGCTTGGCGGTACGAAACGCCGCGCACTTTTATGCCACCGGCAATTCCAAAGGGCGCAGTCACGCCTCCAACACCATTCCGCGCAACATGCTGAGCACGGCGCAGGACGCGCTCGCGCGCAACTGGCGCAAGAACGCCCATCGCGATGCGCGAGTACCGCAAACGGCCTTGCAGCGCTTGCTCTACGACGTGGTGCTCAAGGACAGCGGCGCCGGATTTTCCAAATCGCCGGGCATGTACTGGCGTGACGAACTGGTCCCGCAATTCTTTTGCGCCGTGGCGTTCGACAGCGACTTGCTCAGCCATCTGCGCCTGTTCTGCCGCGAATGCGATTCGAGCAACATCGACGCCAGCATGGACAAGCAGATCCTGCAGACGATGTGCTACGACTGCGCCACGGTAAGCAAATTCAGAGCCTTTGAGGAACTGCCGGACTGATCCGCGTCAACCGCTGGCGCTGAACCGGATGCCACGCTCAGGGTCGATAACAGGGCCTTGGGCGTTTTCGTTTCCGGATATGTAACGTCCTCGACGACCGACCTGGCACGAAAGTCCCGTGAAACCGGGGTTCGAACCTGCATTTCGGCGCACGCCTGCTAGTGTTGATGCAGGCCAAACCCTGCATTTACGTGCCAATGACCGAATATGTCGCAGCACCGCAAGCAGACACATTGTCGCACCCATTAAGCTGCGCAACGGATGAGCACCCGTAAAGGCATTGCCGGCAGTGCTGGCAGTCGCTTTTGCAGATGCTCATTCATGGAAGGTGAATGTGACCTGAGTGTCCCGTCCAGCTTCACCCACCTGTCTCCCTGTTTCCTCTGCCCGAGAATCAGGAACAGGGCGACACCAGCCCCGAAAGGGGTGTTGCACGCGACGCTTTCCATCAATAACAAGCTTAAGCGGAGTACCACAGATGGCGTTCTTCACCGCAGCCAGCAAAGCCGACTTCCAGCACCAACTGCAAGCGGCACTGGCGCAGCACATCAGTGAACAGGCACTGCCACAAGTGGCGCTGTTCGCTGAACAATTCTTCGGCATCATTTCCCTGGACGAGCTGACTCAACGTCGCCTCTCCGACCTCGCTGGCTGTACTCTCTCTGCGTGGCGCCTGCTTGAGCGCTTCGATCACGCGCAACCGCAAGTGCGTGTCTACAACCCCGATTACGAACGCCACGGCTGGCAGTCGACCCACACCGCGGTCGAAGTGCTGCACCACGACCTGCCATTTCTGGTCGACTCGGTGCGTACCGAGCTGAACCGTCGCGGCTACAGCATTCACACCCTGCAGACCACCGTGCTCAGCGTACGTCGTGGCAGCAAGGGCGAATTGCTGGAAGTCCTGCCAAAAGGCAGCATCGGCGAAGGCGTGCTGCACGAATCGCTGATGTACCTGGAAATCGACCGTTGCGCCAACGCGGCCGAGCTGAACGTGCTGAGCAAAGAGCTTGAGCAGGTGCTCGGTGAAGTGCGCGTCGCCGTCGCTGACTTCGAGCCGATGAAAGCCAAGGTGCAGGACATCCTCACCCAGCTGAACAACAGCGCCTATCCGGTCGATGCCGACGAAAAGAACGAAATCAAGAGCTTCCTGGAATGGCTGGTGGGCAACCACTTCACCTTCCTCGGCTACGAAGAGTTCGTGGTCACCGACCAGGCCGATGGCGGCCACATCGAGTACGACCAGAGCTCCTTCCTCGGCCTGACCAAACTGCTGCGCACCGGCCTGACCTACGAAGACCTGCGCATCGAAGACTACGCCGTCTCCTACCTGCGCGAACCGACCCTGCTGTCGTTCGCCAAGGCTGCGCACCCGAGCCGCGTGCATCGTCCGGCTTACCCGGACTACGTGTCGATCCGTGAAATCGACGCCGACGGCAAAGTCATCAAGGAACACCGTTTCATGGGCCTGTACACCTCCTCGGTGTACGGCGAGAGCGTGCGAGTCATCCCGTTCATCCGCCGCAAGGTCGAAGAAATCGAGCGCCGCTCCGGCTTCCAGTCCAAGGCTCACCTGGGCAAGGAACTGGCGCAGGTCCTCGAAGTGCTGCCGCGTGATGATCTGTTCCAGACCCCGGTCGACGAACTGTTCACCACCGTGATGTCGATCGTGCAGATCCAGGAACGCAACAAGATCCGCGTGTTTCTGCGTAAAGACCCGTACGGTCGCTTCTGCTACTGCCTGGCCTACGTGCCGCGCGACATCTATTCCACCGAAGTGCGCCAGAAGATCCAGCAAGTGCTGATGGAGCGCCTGAAAGCCTCCGACTGCGAATTCTGGACGTTCTTCTCGGAATCCGTGCTGGCCCGCGTGCAGCTGATTCTGCGCGTCGATCCGAAGAACCGCCTCGACATCGACCCGCTGCTGCTGGAAAAAGAAGTGGTCCAGGCCTGCCGCAGCTGGCAGGACGACTACGCCGCACTGACCGTCGAAAGCTTCGGCGAAGCCCACGGCACCAACGTGCTGGCCGACTTCCCGAAAGGCTTCCCGGCCGGTTACCGCGAGCGTTTTGCCGCGCATTCGGCCGTGGTCGACATGCAGCACCTGCTGAGCCTCAACGAAAAAAATCCGCTGGTGATGAGCTTTTATCAGCCGCTCGGTCAGGTCTCCGGCCAGCGCGAGCTGCATTGCAAGCTGTATCACGCCGACACGCCGCTGGCGCTGTCCGACGTCCTGCCGATTCTGGAAAACCTCGGTCTGCGCGTACTCGGTGAATTCCCGTATCGCCTGCGTCACACCAATGGCCGCGAGTTCTGGATTCACGACTTCGCGTTCACTGCTGCCGAAGGTCTGGACCTCGACATCCAGCAACTCAACGACACCCTGCAGGACGCGTTCGTACACATCGTGCGCGGCGATGCCGAGAACGATGCGTTCAACCGTCTGGTGCTGACCGCCGGTCTGCCATGGCGCGACGTGGCGCTGCTGCGTGCCTACGCCCGTTACCTGAAGCAGATTCGTCTGGGCTTCGACCTGGGTTACATCGCCAGCACCCTGAACAACCACACCGACATCGCTCGCGAACTGACCCGGTTGTTCAAGACCCGTTTCTACCTGGCGCGCAAGCTCGGCAGCGATGATCTGGAAGACAAGCAACTGCGTCTGGAACAAGCGATTCTGACCGCACTGGACGATGTTCAGGTGCTCAACGAAGACCGCATCCTGCGTCGTTACCTGGATCTGATCAAAGCCACCCTGCGCACCAACTTCTATCAGACTGACGCCAACGGCCAGAACAAGTCGTACTTCAGCTTCAAGTTCAACCCGCATGCTATCCCTGAGCTGCCCAAGCCAGTGCCGAAGTTCGAAATCTTCGTGTACTCGCCACGCGTCGAAGGCGTGCACCTGCGCTTCGGCAACGTTGCCCGTGGTGGTCTGCGCTGGTCCGACCGTGAAGAAGACTTCCGTACCGAAGTGCTCGGCCTGGTAAAAGCCCAGCAAGTGAAGAACTCGGTCATCGTGCCAGTGGGCGCGAAGGGCGGCTTCCTGCCGCGTCGTCTGCCACTGGGCGGCAGCCGTGACGAGATCGCGGCCGAGGGCATCGCCTGCTACCGCATCTTCATTTCCGGTCTGTTGGACATCACCGACAACCTGAAGGACGGCGCACTGGTACCGCCGGTCAACGTCGTGCGTCATGACGACGATGACCCGTACCTGGTGGTCGCGGCGGACAAGGGCACTGCAACCTTCTCCGACATCGCCAACGGCATTGCCATCGACTACGGCTTCTGGCTGGGTGACGCGTTTGCCTCCGGTGGTTCGGCCGGTTACGACCACAAGAAAATGGGCATCACCGCCAAGGGCGCGTGGGTCGGCGTACAGCGCCACTTCCGCGAGCGCGGCATCAATGTCCAGGAAGACAGCATCACGGTGGTTGGTGTCGGCGACATGGCCGGCGACGTGTTCGGTAACGGCCTGTTGATGTCCGACAAGCTGCAACTGGTCGCTGCGTTCAACCACATGCACATCTTCATCGACCCGAACCCGAACCCGGCGACCAGTTTCGTCGAGCGTCAGCGTCTGTTCGATCTGCCGCGTTCGGCCTGGACCGACTACGACACCAGCATCATGTCCGAAGGTGGCGGTATCTTCTCGCGCAGCGCGAAGAGCATCGCGATCTCGCCGCAGATGAAAGAACGCTTCGACATCAAGGCTGACAAGCTGACCCCGACCGAACTGCTCAATGCCTTGCTCAAGGCGCCGGTGGATCTGTTGTGGAACGGCGGTATCGGCACCTACGTCAAGGCCAGCACCGAAAGCCACGCCGATGTCGGCGACAAGGCCAACGATGCGCTGCGCGTCAACGGCAACGAGCTGCGCTGCAAAGTCGTGGGCGAGGGCGGTAACCTCGGCATGACCCAACTGGGTCGTGTGGAATTCGGCTTGAATGGCGGCGGCTCCAACACCGACTTCATCGACAACGCCGGTGGCGTGGACTGCTCCGACCACGAAGTGAACATCAAGATCCTGCTGAACGAAGTGGTTCAGGCTGGTGACATGACCGACAAGCAACGCAACCAGTTGTTGGCGAGCATGACCGACGAAGTCGGCAATCTGGTGCTGGGCAACAACTACAAGCAGACTCAGGCCCTGTCCCTGGCGGCGCGCCGTGCCTACGCGCGCATCGCTGAGTACAAGCGTCTGATGAGCGATCTGGAAGGCCGTGGCAAGCTGGACCGTGCCATCGAGTTCCTGCCGACCGAAGAGCAACTGACCGAGCGCGTCGCTGAGGGCCACGGCCTGACCCGTCCTGAGCTGTCGGTGCTGATTTCCTACAGCAAGATCGACCTGAAAGAGCAGTTGCTGGGCTCGCTGGTGCCGGACGACGATTACCTGACCCGCGACATGGAAACGGCGTTCCCGCCGACCCTGGTCAGCAAGTTCTCCGAAGCCATGCGTCGTCACCGTCTGAAGCGCGAGATCGTCAGCACCCAGATCGCCAACGATCTGGTCAACCACATGGGCATCACTTTTGTGCAGCGACTCAAAGAGTCGACCGGCATGAGCCCGGCGAACGTGGCTGGCGCTTACGTGATCGTGCGCGACATCTTCCACCTCCCGCACTGGTTCCGTCAGATCGAAGCGCTGGACTATCAGGTTTCCGCTGACGTGCAGCTGGAACTGATGGACGAGCTGATGCGTCTGGGCCGTCGTGCCACGCGCTGGTTCCTGCGTGCCCGCCGCAACGAGCAGAACGCTGCCCGTGACGTCGCGCACTTCGGTCCGCATCTGAAAGAGCTGGGTCTGAAACTCGACGAACTGCTCAGCGGCGAAATCCGCGAGAACTGGCAGTCGCGCTATCAGGCGTACGTCGAAGCCGGTGTGCCGGAATTGCTGGCGCGTATGGTTGCGGGCACCTCGCACCTGTACACGCTGCTGCCGATCATCGAAGCCGCCGACGTCACCGGGCAGGACCCGGCCGAAGTGGCCAAGGCTTACTTCGCCGTGGGCTCTGCGCTGGACATCACCTGGTACCTGCAACAGATCAGCGCCCTGCCGGTGGAAAACAACTGGCAGGCTCTGGCCCGTGAAGCGTTCCGTGATGATGTCGACTGGCAGCAACGGGCGATCACCATCTCCGTCCTGCAACAGGGCGACGGCTCCCAGGACGTGGAAGCACGCCTGGCGCTGTGGATGGCCCAGCACGAAAGCATGATCGAACGCTGGCGCGCCATGCTGGTGGAAATCCGTGCTGCGAGCGGTACGGACTACGCCATGTACGCGGTGGCCAACCGCGAACTGCTGGATCTGGCGTTGAGCGGGCAAGCGATCCTGCCTGCGGTTGCTGCGAGCGCCGAGCTTGAACTGGCGTAAGTAGTGGCTGAATGAAAAAGCCCCGGTGTCGAGAGATGCCGGGGCTTTTTTATGCCTGTGTTTTTTTTGGTGTCTGGGCTGGCGTTTTCGCGAGCAGGCTCGCTCCCACAGTTGATCGCATTCCAAATGTTGGAGCGAGCCTGCTCGCGAAGAGGCACTTACATTCAATACAACTTTTGAGCTGGTTTACCCTCAAGCATCGACACTTTCTCCCCCGGCCGCACAACCAGATTACTCAGCGAACGGTCAAACTCGCGCAACGCCGCCAGCTGCAATTCCTCCTGCTGATTGATATCCGCGACGATTTCTTCCGAGCGCTTGAAGTCCGCCCACACCGGGGTCAGTTCCCGCGCCTGCGAGCCCTTCGCTGTGCCGATGTAGTTCAATTGCGCATCGTAAAAATCGGCACTGACATCCGCGCGGATATCCGAGCTGCGCGAGGTGATCAACTGGCTGTGGGTATCGACGATCGCCACCACATCCGGCCTGGCGGCACGCAGGCTTTGCATGTCTGGGTACACCGTCACCGAGCCGAACTGGCGTTGCAGCGAAGCATTGACCCACTGCACCGCGCGATCCGGGCTGGAGCTGGCGACGTAGGCGTCGTGGATCGGTTGCACCAGCAGGCTCTGACCCAAACCGGTGCCGGCCTTGGCCTGATACTCGCGCAAGTATTGGCGATTGGCCTGGGTGCCGGGGCTGTAAATCACCCCCAGCGAGACGCCGGGACCGCTCTTGACCTGAGTAGCACTGCTGCGACCGGTCGGGTGCGGCAGCAGCGTGTCGAGGGATGACACGGCTTGCGGAGCAGTGGGAACAGAGCAGGCAGAGAGCAGCAGAACGGAGATCGCCAGCAAGGCGGGAAGCGCAGGTTTCATGGTGTTTCTCCCGTGAAACAAGGTCTGTCGAGGAGTGTGCACGGGCCGAAGATATCGGCGGATATTCAGGGTAAACCTGCCGGCCTGACCGTTGCCTGAATAACCTGTGCGGGTTTAGTTTTATTGGCTTTAAGCGTTTGCAGGTAATGCCCCAAGGCAATAAAAAAGGCGCAAATGCTCGATTCGCGCCTTTCGTTTATGGCTGGCCGTTCAGCCATCAGTTTTCCAGCGGGATCAGCACCTGCTCATCCGGGGCCAGGACCATGAACACCAGCAACTTGGCCGGCTTGGTCGAACTGGCGTTTTTCGACACCAGATGCTCGGAACCGGCCGGCTCGTACCAGAACTGGCCCTTCTTGTAAGTGATCGCTTTTTCGCCCTTGACCTGTGAAATCACCTCGCCGTCCAGTACGTAAGCCATCGCCGTACCTTCGTGTTTGTGCGCGATCGAGGATTGCCCGGGCTGGTAGTCAACTTCGATCATCATGGCTTTCTTGCCGGGGGCGTTTTTCAGCAGTTGTTCCTGCAGGACGGTGATTTTCTCGGACGGGTCGTGAGCCATTGCCGAAGCGGACAGGCTGAAGGCGAGGGCGGCGGCGACGAGGTGCAGGGCTTTCATGGCGGGTTACCTGTGATGGTTGGGGTGTTGCTGATCACAGTAGTCCGCAGGGTGGCGCATTCAAACGGCCAATATTCGGGAAGATCAGGTGACCAATTGGCCTCGGAAGGATTTCGGTGCGGCGCAAATCGCCTTCGCGAGCAGGCTCGCTCCCACAGTTGACCGCATTCCAAATGTGGGAGCGAGCCTGCTCGCGAAGGGGCATATCAAACAATGGGAAAGCTGTTGAAATCCACGCTATTGGCCAGGCGGCTGTCGATCAGGTCGATAAACCCCTGTGCCTCGGGCCGGTTGAAATGCGCCTGCATCGCCGCTTCCGACTGCCAGCGCGCGCTGACCGTCCAGCGGTGGCTGTCTTCGGGGCAGCGGTCGACCAGGTAGGAATCGCAGCCCGGAGTTTCGCGCAGGGTGTCGACGATCTTCTGCAATTGCTTGCCGAGCTCTTCCGAGCGGCCCGCAGCAGCCTTCACCTCAACCGTATTGATCACTTCGCTGGACATTGCTCACACTCCTGAATCAGGCCGGACGAATCCTGCTCATTGAGGGATAACGCCTGTGCAGAATAGGCCTGCCGCCGTGAATCACCAATAACCAATCGGCGGTAAAAGCCTTATACCAACGGCTCATGACAGCTGTTCGAGGATGTCGCGCAGGCGATCGAGGGCGATGTCGATGTCGAGGGTTTCGATAGCGCCGAAACCGAAGTAAAGGCCTTCTTTCGCCGGCTGCTGGTAGTAGAAACCACTGATCGCATACAGGCCGACCTCGACCTTTTTTGCCAGCTCGATGACCAACGGCAAATCGATCGGCACCTTGCAGAACACCGCCATGTGAAACCCGGCACTGGCCGGCACGGCTTGCAGCCATGGCGCCAGATCCGTCGCCATGCGCTCCAGGATGCGTTCGCGGCGTTGCGCGTAGATCGTGTGGCAGCGGCGGATGTGCTTGAGCAGGCAACCTTCGGCGATGAACTTGGCCAGCGCCCATTGCGGCAGGGTCGAGGCGTGCAGATCGGTCAACTGCTTGGCGCGAATCACCGCTTCGATGATCGACGGCGGCAGGATCGCGTAGCCCAGGCGCAACTCCGGCAGCAAGGTTTTCGAGAAGGTGCCGACGTAGGCGACGATACCGCGCTGATCGAGGTTGTACAGCGAATCGGTGGGCCGGCCTTCGTAGCGGAATTCGCTGTCGTAATCATCCTCGATGATGATCGCGCCGAGCTCGTGGGCACGGGCGAGCAGGGCCTCGCGGCGCGCCTGACTCATGGCCATGCCCAGCGGAAACTGGTGCGACGGGGTGACGTAAATGAGCCGCGTGCCATCGGGAATGTGCTCGACCTGAATACCCTCGGCATCCACCGGCACGCCGACCACTTCGGCGCCGTGGGTGCCGAACAGCAAGCGCGCGGGTGGATAGCCCGGATCTTCCATCGCCACCAGGTCGCCCGGGCGGGTCAGTACCCGGGCAATCAGGTCCAGCGCCTGCTGCGCGCCGTTGCACACCACGATGTCCTCGTCCTGACAGTTGATGCCGCGAGAAAAGGCGATGTGCCGGGCGATCGCATTGCGCAGCGCCGGCAAGCCTTCGGCGACGCTGTAGAAGCCTTTCGACTGCGCCATCTGCCGCATCGCATGGGCGACGCAGCGGCGCCAGTCGTCGTGTGGGAACTGGCCTTTGCTGGTGGCGCCACCGATGAAGTCGTAGCGCAGCGAACCTTCAAGCGTCGGGTGACGGAGGAACACCGGCAGATTGCGCCAGCTCTCGATCACCTCGGCACTGGCCAGCTCGGTGTGGCTCTGCTTGCGCTGCACCTGCGCCGGGCGGGCGTTGACGTAGGTGCCTTTGCCGATCACCCCGGTGAGGAAATTTTCGTAGGTCAGCTGCGCGTAAGTGTCGGAAATGGTCTTGCGCGAGATGCCCAATTGCTCGGCCAGCAAGCGGCTCGGCGG